>JALFZJ010000041.1 GCA_022783665.1 Arcanobacterium sp. | reverse complement strand
AGGAATGGGTACCGTCTGCAGGCCTTTCAGCTGAGCGTTGGGACGTGCACGCCGTGTACATCCCAGAGATTACGTATGATCTAGATGTTGAAGGTTCACGCCTGCGCAAGGTGATGGACGAAATTGGAAACGTGAATATCTTCCTTTCCGAGGGCGCGGGCGTGAACGAAATCATTGCCGAACTCCTCGAAGAAGGCATCGAAGTAGAGCGTGATCCGTTCGGCCACGTCAAACTCGATACGATAAATCCGGGTCAGTGGTTTGCCAGCAAGTTTAGCCAGATCATCGGCGCGGAGAAGGTTATGGTGCAAAAGTCTGGCTACTTCTCACGCTCTGCCGCATCAAACGATCGTGATCTTGAGCTTATCGGGCAGATGGCAGATATGGCCGTGGATTGCGCACTTAAGGGCGAATCGGGAGTGATAGGGCAGGACGAAGATGACGGCGATATTCTTAAGGCAATCGATTTTAAGCGTATTGCAGGTGGAAAAGCATTCGACGTGAATCAGCCGTGGTTCGGTGAACTCCTTAGCGAGATCGGCGAACCGTGGGAAGCGCGTTAAAGCCGAAGCTGCCCCCGTTGAATGAACGCATTGCCCAGCAGGCGAATACAGTTTCGCCTGCTGGGTCTTTCATCTTAGGATGGAACTCATGAATGACGAGCTACACCAAGCACATCTGCATAATCTCGAATCGTGGCGTGATTGCCCCGCAAAACATCAGCCGCATTATGCCTCGCTTGAGGAAGTGAACGCTGTAGCATCCTATATTCGCACGCTGCCTCCTCTTGTGTTCGCTGGTGAAGCAGATAATCTCACGCACATGTTGGCGCGAGCCGGCGCAGGAGATGCCTTTGTGCTGCAAGGCGGAGATTGCGCGGAGTCTTTCAGCGAATCCACGGCGGATCGCATACGTGCAAAAGTGCGTACGATACTTCAAATGGCTGTGGTGCTCACGTATGGTGCTTCGGTGCCGATCGTCAAAATCGGCCGCATGGCGGGCCAGTATGCCAAGCCTCGCTCTAAGCCTATCGAAGAGCATCAAGGCGTACGTCTGCCGTCCTATATGGGTGACGCCGTGAACGGGCATGAGTTTACGCCTGAGGCGCGCACTCCTGATCCTCATCGTTTGGTTGAAGCATATCAGCGCTCAGCGGCAACGCTGAATCTTATCCGCGCCTTTACTTCCGGCGGATTTGCTGACCTATCGAAAGTGCACGAATGGAATCGTGGCTTCTCAGCTAACCCTGCCTACAAACGATATAACAAGTTGGCACTTGAAATCGATAAAGCGATGCGTTTTATGCAGGCAGCCGGAGCCAATTCTGAATCTTTGAAAACCGTGGATTTCTATTCCTCACATGAGGCTTTGCTACTGGAATACGAAAATGCGATGACTCGCATCGATTCGCGTACTGGGTTGCCATACAATACGTCAGCCCATTTCTTGTGGATTGGTGAACGGACGCGCGAAATCAATGGTGCTCACGTGGAGATGCTCTCGCAGGTGCATAATCCAATCGGGGTGAAACTCGGGCCAACGACTTCTAGTGACGACGTGTTGCGCCTGATCGACATTCTCAATCCTGAGGGCATACCAGGGCGATTGAGTTTCATTACGCGCATGGGCGCCAAGAATATCGCCGACAAGCTCCCACCCATCCTTGAGGCGGTCAAAGCTGACGGGCGGCCGGTAGTGTGGATGAGCGATCCCATGCACGGCAATACGATTTCGGCATCGAATGGGTATAAGACGCGCAGAATGGCGGATATCCTCGAGGAAATCACTGGGTTCTTTAGTGCCCACCAGAGCGTAGGCACAGTGCCAGGCGGCCTCCATATCGAACTGACGGGTGACGATGTGACTGAGGTGCTTGGCGGTGCTGAAGAAATCGTAGAAGACACATTAGGTGAGCGCTATGAGACTCTTGTAGACCCTCGGCTGAACCACCAGCAGTCGCTGGAGATCGCCTTCCTTGTGGCAGAGATGCTGCGCGATTACCCACGCTAAAGAGGCTCGTTCTACACCACGGTAATCGTTACGGTAGTACCTCGCGGCACTCGGGTGCCACCGCTTGGATCTTGTGTGCGCACAGTGCCAAAGATTCCGCCGAGCACTTCGTCAACTTTCACGCTGAACCCTGCGCCTTCGAGGGTATCGATTGCGTCTTGACGTTGTTTACCGAAAACGTTGGGCACTTCGATAAGCTCTGGGCCTTTAGAGACGACGACGCTCACGCCGTCTCCGCGATACAAGGTCTCGCCAGCAGCAATATCTTGGGAAATCACGCTACCTTCGGGGACGTCGTCAGAAAACTCTTGCGTGGATGAGTAGCTGAGTCCGGCGTCTTCAATCATCTGTTGAGCTTCGGAGGCGCTCAATGAAACAACGTCTGGCACGCTGATTGGTTCACGGCCTTTCGAAATGACGAACGTCACTTCAGAATCGTGTGGCGCTTGGGAATCAGCTTGCGGGTTCTGCGAGATGACGACCCCTTCGGCAACGTCCTCAGAGTATTCTTCCGAGCTTGAATATGTGAAGCCGATATCCGCAAGCGCTTGCTGTGCTTCGTCGGCGCTGAGGCCGGTAATACTTGGCACAGTCCACATTTCGATGCCGTCGGAAATGAGTAGATGCACAGTGTGCCAGGGGAGTACTTTGGTATCAGCTGGTGGATCGGATGAGATGACGAAATTCTCTTCGACTGTGTCAGAGTATTCAGTGTTTACTGCGTAATCGAGGCCAAGTTCTGTGAGATGTGCTTCCGCCTGTTCTTGGCTGAGGCCTGAAAGTGTGGGCACTATTGGCGCGAATTTCGCCCAGTAGACGGCTCCTGCTGTGATCAGTGCAGCTAGGATGATGGATACTGCGATCAAGAACTTCACCGATTTCGGCAGCCTGCGAGAGCGGTTGCCTTGTGAATCTGCCTGCGTGCGCTTATCAGCTTTCGAGGCTACGGCATCGGCATGCTTAGTCTTACGCCGACGAGAAGTGCCCGGCGCGTTGCGGCTCTGCTGAGCATCACCAGGGTCACCAGCGGCAGAAGTCCCATGCGCAGCGCCGATTACGGCAGTTTCCTGCACTGGCGCAGGGGCGATCGTTACTGGCTGATCAATGCGTGATGTGTGGGCGGCGGTGTCTTCGCGCTCACTCGGCGCGCTATTGGTAAGCTGAGACTTAGTGGAGAATACCGCCGTCTGCACTGGTGCAGCTGCCTGAGGGAACACCGGCACACGGCGCAGCATAAGCTCTTGGGGAATCGATCTTACGACGTCGTCTACCATCTGGAGTGCAGCGCTGCCATTGGCTGTGCGTTTGCTCGGATCGCGCTCGGTAAATGATGCGATAAGCGAATCGAGTGCAACGGGTATCCATTCGGCTGTGTCACTCAGGCGTGGAACGGGTTTGTTGACGTGCTCAAAGGCTATTCCGAGTGGGGTATCGGCGTGGAAGGGCAGCTCGCCCGCGATGAGCTCGTAAAGCATGATGCCGGTGGAGTAGACGTCGCCGGCGATTCCAGATGTTCCCGCAGATAGCATTTCAGGCGCGGCGTATGCCACTGTGCCAAGCATCATGGATGTGCGCGCCCCCGACTGCTCCTCGATCGCCCGAGCAAGACCAAAATCAGCTACTTTCAGGTGAACATGTGGATGGCGCAGTGCGTGTGACGTATCGAGTGGCCTATCGAGCAAAATGTTTTCAGGTTTGACGTCGCGGTGAGCAATACCAGCATTATGTGCGTCTTTGAGAGCCAGGAGCACCTGGCGTATCAGTTCGAGCGCAAAACCCAAAGGAAGTGAACCGAGGCGGCTGAGCTCACGGCGCAAATTAGGGCCGCGGACGAGCTCCATCACCAGATATGGAAGCTCGCCTTCCGGAGTGTGTGCAAGGCCTTGGTCATGCACATTGACGATATACGGGCTTGATAGTGCAGCTGCTGCTCGAGCCTCACGGATGAAGCGCCTGGCGAAATCATCTTGCTCGGCAAGGTGAGGGTGAATGAGCTTCACGGCTACGTCGCGTTCTAGGCGCACATCGTGAGCCTGATAGACGCTAGCCATGCCGCCGCGTGCTATCAGTGCATCGACGCGATAGCGTTCGTCTATCAGTATTCCAACGAGAGAGCCAGAATGATTCACATAATAAGGGTATAGGACATTTCGACATTTCTTATGATTTGCGATTCGTCAGCATCTCAATGGTTTCATCGAGTACCTCACAGCGGGTTCCGAGGGTGGTTTCGAGCTTCGCAAGCGCGTCACGTGCGGCTCTTTCTCGCTGGGCTATTATCGCATTATGTTCGGCGCGCGCTCCTGAATCCTCGATAATACTTTGGATGCGCTCAAGATCAGTGCTACTGATTGGATGCCCGAGCGATTGATCAACATAAGCGCGGTCTGAGGCCGTGGCGAGCTTGCGCGTGAGGGCGAGTAACACAGTGCGCTTACCTTCAGAAATATCACCGCCAACTGGTTTTCCGGTGGTTCGGGCGTCCCCGAAGACGCCGAGATCATCGTCTCGTAACTGGAATGCCTCACCCAGGGGCCGCGTAACATTCGCCATCATCTCGATAGTGGATCGGGAAGCTCCGTAAAGTTCCGCGCCGATACGTGCTGGCAACTCTACTGAATAGCGAGCAGATTTGTGTGTGAGTACCTCGAATGCTGCGCGTACATCGCGTTCATAATCGTCATACGGATCGCCTAAAGGGGTGAATTCGGCGCGCATATCGAGGTATTGCCCATAGGCCACCTCGAACGTCATCTCATGGAAGATACGCATCGCTCGATTCAAGGCGGGGGAGTCGCGATGCTCTGCAGATTGCATCGTGATAGATGCTAAGGAGAGCAAAAAGTCGCCGAGCAGAAGGGCGGCCTTCTCTCCGAATGCGCTGGCTTCGCCGTGAAGGCCAGCGTGGGCATGAGTGGCTTCAAATTGACGGTGCGTTGCGAGTATTCCACGGCGGGTTTCAGCGCCATCGATAAGATCATCATGGATGAGCGCTGAGGCTTGGTAGAGTTCTATTGCTACGCCAGCTTTAATTGGCCAATCGTAGTGCTCCTGGGGCGCTTCACTATGCGCAACTTCTGCGCCCGCTACGAGCATAATTGCTCGGGTTCGTTTGCCACCTTGGAGCAGAGCCGTGGCGGGTGTGAGAAATTCGCGTTCTCGTTCTGTGTTCGAATTCAGCAGGATATGCACGTGTTCAGCAAGCGAAGCGTTGATTCCCTCAGCAAGCTGGGATTGGTATGTAGCGATGTGTTCGCGCACGGGGTTACCACTCATAAGTCAAGCCTAGCGAAGTAGGAGATGTTCTACGAGTCTGCCTGTGATCATCATCCACATGTGCGAGCGTGGCTGAGATTTTCCACAGAGGTCTTAGAAGCAGCGAGCGCGCCGCAGCAGTAGTGTGTACTCGATGCATGACGACAACTCTCACATTGGCTGACCCCTCCGAACTCATCCCCGTGATCCCTCGCATTCTCCATCGCAATATCAATGGGGACATCGTTGGCATTGGTTTGCGGCGCATCCGAGGGGGCCATGGCGGCAGTGGTGCCCATTATGAAATCCTTCCAGCCTTCGTCTCACCGTGCGAAACTGATTCCACGGCTCATGGGCGCGAGGTTGAAGCAGTTGCGCAGGGAGTAGCTGTGTATGTGGCTGAATACCGCCCACATGAACTGTGCATATTTGTGTATCTTGGGCATGACGGCTCGCTTCAATCCGCTTCGCCAGCGTGCGGCACCGAGCTCTCGTGCGATCCTCTGCCGCCGTGTGATGCGCCGCCGCTGTGTGTATCGCATGCGTACAAGGTATTGGAGGCGGTTCGCAGGTGCGCAAGAGATGATTCGCTCAGTGATACCGAAGGCACGTCGAGGCATCTGACGACAAGAGCTTATATCGTGCGCGGTAACTCATGGGCAGCAATTGCCCGCGATACGCCACGTGGGGCTAATATGCCACCGCCCGTTCAGTGGCGAAGCATCCAGTGGCGGAGCGTCGATGAGCTTAACGGAAGCGAGATAGCAGCGAGCACAGTATGGGAAGGCCATGCGGTGGCGCCCACGTTACGTGAGCAATACGAATCGATCGTAGTTGATGCATCCCATGTTGTACGTGTGTTTGAGTGCGTCACGCACAACGTGCGTGCCGGATGGAAGCCTAATATCGCTGGATGGAATCGCGTTCTTCGCAATATGGAAACCACGGACTCGCGGCGTATATACGAGGTTCTAGGGCCCGAACGTATAGCCAAGATGTACATTGCCCTGCGCAATACTTCCGTTCGTGACAAACTACTCGTCTATGCGTTGAGCCCTCAGATTGAGACCCTTGCGGGCATAACCTCACAGCAGGTCATCTACCTCCTTGATCAGGCGACGACGCATCGGCCAGACACATGTAGGGTAGCCAGGGTGATCAAGGTGTTGCTCTCTGTGGCGCCTTATTCGCCCGCTGGTGATGCGTCTATCTTTGCGGTGATCGGCTATCTATGCTGGTGGACGGGTAGCTCTGCCATGGCGGATTACTTCACGCGAAAAGCCCTTGCTCGCGACCCTAACTATTCCTTGGCGAACCTCGTTGAACGCGCTGTGCATGTACAGCTTCCTCCTCCATGGTACGAGGAAGAGCAACTTTAACGGGAAGGCGAAATACGCGAGCCAACGCCGTCTACGGATGAGAAGCAATTGAAAAGACAAAACTGAGCGAATACAGTGTAGACAGTTGCGACGCTCAGGGGTGGCTCATGACCTACATCGTTCCGATACTTCCCAGTGCCGGCGAACAGTATGCACTTCGGAAGGCGATTTCACACGTGATCCATAGCGGTAGTGACCTGCTCGTCATTGCCGCTTTCAGCCAAGATGATGATCCTGCCAAGATTGACGATGCTCTCGATGGGATCAGTGCAGAGCTCGACTCATTGGAGCTAGCGTATCGCGTTGTTGCTGCGCTACCACGCGAAGATCTTGTGGAACGAATACGCGGTGAGGTACGTGATCCTGATCAGGACGTCGTGGTGGTGGACGTGCCCGTGCAAAAGCCCGATGCGAGATACCATCTCGGTGAGTACATTCGCAGGATCATAGCAGAAGTGCCTGCGCATGTGTGGGTAGTGCGCGGGAATGCCGCGTCTCAAACGCGGCTCGGAGAATAACGAATACGGTTTGCGTTCGCGCCGGTGAATAGCGCGGCGGCTCCGTGAGGATAAAACCTGATCATACTGGCCGGTAGCTGTGGCCAGTATCGATGCGCTTAATCTCTGCTCTGTGCAGCGTCACGCCGTTAAGTGGTGAAACCGTAAACTGGTGAAACTTGGAATAGTAGAGCATATTCGGTGCGTTAGCAATGCCTAGAAGCAGTTAGAGCCGCGAGTGGGGACTAAGAGATTATTAGTTGATCACTTCGCTCGGGTAGAATTGTGCAGCCGGATTCTCCGGTTGTGATATGCATGAAAGGGCACTAGTGGCTGGTTCAAAAACTGACGTAAGCAACGAAGAGCTCCGTGCGCCAAGCACGTCCGCATTGAAGGCGCAATGGGTAGAGTATCGCGTTAATGCTGGGCATCTCAAGCGCAGCGAAGCACAGAAGATGACCAAAAAAGAGCTCATTGATTTCGCCACGGGCCAGGAGACTGACGGTGCCGAAGAAGGCCACGATCCAGCACCACACGTTTCGAAGGCGAAGCCTACAAAACGTGCCGCGAAAGATGCGGCTACTCCACACAAGCCCAATGGCAGCTCTGGTAAGAAGGCGCGCAACAAGGCGAGCGGAACGGCCACCGAGGAAGTCCAGTCGGCGGAAGATCACAGTGATATTGATCTCGAGGCTGAGGATCTTGATTCTGACGAGACGCCAGAAGAACCAGACGTTCTTGAAGAAGAAGATATCGACGTCAGTCTGGATGATGACGATTCAGATGATGATGACGCTGTCGACGATGATTCGACTGACGACGACACCGCCGAAACATCTACACCTGACGATATAGAGGATGAGGATACCGCCAACACAGGTGCTGCTCACGAGACGGCAAAAGCATCGAAGTCTGGTGCTTTTTCCATCAAAGATTCAGATGATGCGGATGAGCCACAGCAACGTGTGCATGCCCCTGGCGCTACGGCAGATCCCGTGAAAGACTACCTCAAGCAGATCGGCAAGGTGGCCTTGCTCAATGCTGAGCAGGAAGTCGAGCTCGCCAAACGCATTGAAGCAGGGCTTTACGCTCGTCATTTGCTAGATACCACGGCGATCGACGATGCGAAATATCGCCGCGAACTTCAAATCATTGCACGTGACGGGCAAAACGCAAAGAATCACCTCTTAGAGGCAAACCTGCGCCTCGTCGTCTCATTGGCAAAACGCTACACGGGGCGGGGCATGCTCTTCCTGGATCTTATCCAAGAAGGCAATTTAGGCTTGGTGCGAGCAGTTGAAAAGTTTGATTACGCCAAGGGGTATAAGTTCTCCACGTATGCGACGTGGTGGATTCGCCAGGCGATTACCCGCGCAATGGCCGATCAGGCTCGGACGATCCGTATACCAGTGCATATGGTAGAAGTTATTAACAAGCTTGCCCGCGTGCAGCGTCAGATGCTCCAAGATCTTGGGCGTGAACCAACGATCGAAGAACTGGCAAAAGAGCTCGATATGACGGAAGAGAAAGTCGTCGAGGTGCAAAAGTACGGCCGAGAACCTATCTCTTTGCACACGCCACTTGGTGAAGACGGCGATTCTGAATTTGGTGATCTCATTGAAGATTCTGAGGCTGTGGTACCTGCAGACGCCGTTGGCTTCACTTTGCTCCAAGAGCAGCTCCACCAAGTTCTTGACACTCTTTCTGAACGCGAAGCGGGCGTCGTCTCAATGCGTTTCGGCTTGACTGATGGCCAACCCAAGACGCTCGACGAAATCGGCAAAGTGTATGGCGTGACGCGCGAACGCATCCGCCAGATCGAATCGAAGACAATGTCGAAACTGCGCCACCCTTCGCGTTCCCAGGTGCTACGCGACTATCTGGAGTAACTTCCGGGTTCTGGGCGCAACTTCAACCAGTGTGATAAGCCTTGCTAGGTGCTTGCGTTTAATCATGATCGGCACACGGTAAGATTTTCCCGTGGTAGATAATCAGCAGAAGCGCGAAGAGTACACGGCACGGCATCTTTCGGTGCTGGAAGGTCTTGAGGCGGTACGTAAGCGTCCAGGGATGTATATAGGCTCCACTGACTCGCGTGGGCTGATGCATTGTGCGTGGGAGATTATCGATAACGCAGTGGACGAAGCCCTTGAAGGCTTTGCACGGAACATTCATGTGACACTTCACGAAGATGGTTCCCTCGAAGTTGCAGACGACGGGCGCGGAATCCCAGTCGATGAAGTGCCGGGTACAGGCGCTTCAGGTGTGGAGGTCGTGTACACCAAGCTTCATGCTGGGGGTAAGTTCGGCAACGGCTCCTATTCTGCCTCAGGCGGTTTGCACGGCGTGGGTGCGTCGGTGGTCAATGCGCTCTCTGCGCGGCTAGATGTTGCGGTAAACCGCGACGGGAAAACGTGGGCGATGAGCTTTCGCAGAGGTGAGCCAGGCGTATTCGACGATAGCGACGCGCGAGCCGACGCTGATGGCCACCGCGTCATTTCGCCGTCTGCCCGCTTCACGCCCTTCGTTAATGAATCGAAGCTGAGAGTGATTGGGAAAGTGCCCAAGAAGACGACGGGCACACGCGTTCGATTCTGGGCTGATCCGCAGATTTTCCCTGATGGCACTGCGTTTTATTACGATGATCTGATTGAACGGGTGCGTGAAAAGGCGTTTCTTGTGCCCGGTTTGCGTATCGAAGTCGAGGATGCACGGCGTCTTCCTGGCACCCCTGGTGAATCTGAGACTACCAGCGAAGTATTCGTATTTGCAGGGGGAGTGAAAGATTTCGTTGACTTTCTCGCTACTGATCCGCCCGTCACAGACGTCATCCATCTCACGGGAGAGGGAAGTTTCACTGAGACAGTGCAAGCGCTTGATCCAGAGTCAGGTCACTTGCGCGCCCAAGATGTAGAGCGTGAGTGCAAGGTAGATATCGCACTGCGCTGGGGTACAGGCTATGAGGTAGTCGAAGAATCGTTTGTGAATATCATTGCCACTCCTAAAGGAGGCACGCATGTGCAGGGGTTTGAAAAAGGCCTCGTCACAGCGATAAGGCAAAACATTGAGCAAAAGTCGCGTCAGCTGAAACTCACTGCCCGTGACGCGAAAATCGAAAAAGACGATATCCTCGCAGGAATGACGTCCGTGATAACGGTGAGTTTCCCCGAGCCACAGTTTGAGGGGCAGACGAAGGAGATTTTGGGCACATCTCAGATTCGCGCTATCGTAGCCAAAGTAGTGGCCTCGGGTATGCATGCCATACTTCAATCCACTAAACGAGATCAAAAGACCGAAAACCAACGTCTGCTAGAAAAGATCGTTGCCGAGATGCGCGCCCGAGTAGCGGCACGCACCCAAAAAGAGATTTCGCGGCGCAAGAACGCCCTCGAAACATCGACGCTGCCAGCTAAACTCGCAGATTGTAGATCCGAGGACGTGGAGCAAACTGAGCTGTTTATTGTAGAGGGTGATTCAGCCCTCGGCACTGCGAAACTAGCTCGAAATTCGGAGTTCCAAGCACTTCTTCCTATTCGGGGCAAGATTCTTAATGTACAAAAAGCCTCTCCTGCAGATATTTTGAAAAACCAAGAAGTGTCGTCGATCATCCAGGTAGTGGGCGCGGGTTCGGGGAGATCCTTCGATCTTGATGCGGCACGCTACGGGAAGATCATTTTCATGACCGACGCTGATGTAGACGGCGCACATATCCGTACGCTGTTGCTCACGTTGTTTTTCAGGTATATGCGCCCGCTCGTCGAGGCCGGAAGAGTGTATGCTGCAGTGCCACCTTTGCATCGCGTTGAAATTTCAGGCAGCGGCAAACGTGCAAAACAGTATATATATACGTATTCTGATGACGATCTACACCGAGTGTTAGCTAGACTAGAAAAGCAAGGCAAACACTACAAGGAACCGATTCAACGGTATAAAGGTTTGGGCGAAATGGACGCCGATCAATTAGCAGAGACGACGATGGATCCATCCAAGCGTCAATTGCGCCGAATCTCTATGGAAGACGAGGCGGCGCTGAGCTATGCAGAATCAACCTTTAACTTGTTGATGGGCTCTGAAGTGGCTCCTCGCAAAGATTTCATTATCTCTGGTGCTCACAATATTTCTCGGGAGCAGATCGATGCCTGATACACCTCACCCTCACGTCATTGATGCCGAATGCGGCGGCGAGCTGCAATGCGCTAGCTTTCCACCTGGGCATCTGGGGTTGAGGTGGGTGCTACTTGATGCATCTAACATCGCTTTAGTTGATCATTTGATTGACCACGTGAGCGAGTTTCGTGTAGCAAGCTCTGCTCTCAGTCGCGAGCACATGGCGAACATTATCGCGCGCTCGCCGCACAGCGTTGCCTTATGTGGGTGCGACCGTGATTCTCAAGCGCAAGCTGTTGCGGCGGTTGAACTGAATCCTGTACGGAGCCTTACCCAGGGCTCTCGAGGGCAGCGCGACGCAGAGGATGGGCACCACATCACATACGGCGAAAGCGGCCATATATACGCCAGGATCAGCGCACTTGTATCTGATTCTTGGCGCGGGCGTGGAATCGGACGCTCCCTCCTTGAATGGCAAGTACAGACGGCGACTACTGCGTTTGCGCACGCGTCTGCCATATCGCCACGGCTAGTAATTTCCACGGTTCATCGCGATGATAAAGAATCGCGTAGGCTTCTCGCCGCTGGCGGTTTCTCGCCACACGAGGATGCACACGTAGAGGCAAGCATCCGAGCAGCCTACGGCATTAGTGACGATCCATCGTTCATAACCTATTGGATCGAACTATAGCCAGCCCTGTGCACCCGTCCGCTAACGTGTACGTAGTTTCTCTTTGGGGCGCAGAGACATCTCCCGAGTTATCCCACGGAAATGATTGATTCGCTCAGGAGCGTTCCCGAGGCATCGCGGCGCTCGTCAATATCGGGAAGGTTCACTGCACCACCATTGGCACCTACAGCACGCGGTGGAAGCGGCGTCACCCACGCTCCGGTGAGAATATCTTCACCTTTGAGGAAACGCTGAGCGCGCACGCCGCCTGTACCTCGGCCCTTAGCGGGGAAGCGGTCAAGTGGAGTGGTCTTGACGCTGCCCGGGGTTGTACCTGGAAGAGAGCGTGATGAGTCTGCACGAGTCGTCACTCCATGGCCAGATATATCCTCCGCAGGCACAACACCGAATCCGAGAACGCGTGCACCATTGCTCAGCTTAATACCTGCAATTCCTTGGCCTGAGCGGCCCTGCGGACGTACAGCGTCCGCAGAAAAACGAAGGAGCTGTGCATCGGTAGTGATGAGCACGAGGGCGGTATCGTCAGGGGCGTGGGCTGCGCCGATAATCTCATCGCCGTCAGCTAACGTCATCACGTCGAAGACCTCTTTATTCGGATAGGAGGGTTGAAGACGTTTCACTTTGCCTTGCCCAGTGGCGAAGGCAATAGGCGCAGAGCCCGGATCGAGCGAAACGATCATCAAAGGGCGTTCGTTACCCTCACTAACAATCACATCCGCGAGCTTGACTCCGCCACCTGCACCTGGGGCGGCATCTGTGCGTGGGATCTGGGGGATATCGAGTACTTTGAGGCGATGAATATTACCTGTTGAGGTGACGACGCCGATTTCGGCGTAGTTCGTCGTAGAAATGACTGCTACAACGTCGTCATACCGCGCGCGAGGCCCGCTGCGGTGGAGTGGAGAATCACCCAGAATCTTCGCGATACGCCCTGATCCGGTGTATATCACCTGGCAAGGATCGTCTGCGATCTTGAGGTCATGAGGATTCGCCGCAGCTTTCAACTCTTCGCCTGTAGCCTCAACGAGTAGGGTGCGTCTTGGCGTGCCAAACTGCTCTGCTACCTCAGCCATTTCCTGTGAGACGAGCTCTTTAAGACGAGCATCTGAACTAAGAATAGCTTCAAGATCAGCAATCTGGCGGCGAAGGTCGTCGCGCTCAGCTTCAAGTTCAAGTTGAGAGAGTTTCGTCAAGCGCCGCAAACGCAGCTCGAGGATATAGTCTGCTTGCGCTTCAGTGAGGTCAAATACTTGTTGAAGGCGCCGTGAGGCTTCTGCTGCATCCTCGGAGGAACGGATAATCTCAATCACATCGTCAATATCGAGGATCGCAATAAGGAGGCCTTCCACAAGGTGGAGGCGATCTTGTGCTTTCTTTAGGCGGAATGCACTACGCCGGCGCGTCACAGAAATACGGTGATCGACGTATACACGCAGCAAATCGATCAAGCCTAGCGTTTGGGGCTGACCCTCTACGAGAGCCACATTGTTGATGCCAAACGATTCTTCAAGTGGGGTGTGCTGATACAACGCCGCAAGCACGGCTTGGGGATTAAATGAGTTCTTCACCTCTACAACCAGACGCATACCGTGGTGGCGATCAGTGAGGTTTTGTACAGCAGAAATCCCCTGGATCTTCTTAGATTGGACCGCGTCCTTGATTTTTTCGATAATCTTCTCGGGGCCAGTGAGATAGGGGAGTTCGGTAAATACGATACCCCTCTTGCGTGATGTGACGTTTTCAATAGACGCCGTGGCACGCGTGCGGAAGATGCCACGCCCAGTAGCATAAGCCTCGCGGATACCGTCAAGGCCCACGATTTTACCGCCCTCTGGAAGATCAGGACCAGGAATGAAGGTCATGATCTCACCGAGAGTCGCATCGGGGTGCATGAGGAGGTGGCGTGCACCCGCAATCACCTCATTAAGGTTGTGCGGAGGCATATTCGTAGCCATGCCCACCGCAATGCCAGACGTGCCGTTCACTAAAAGATTCGGGATAGCGGCAGGCAAAACCTCTGGTTGCATGAGGGTGTTGTCATAATTGGGCACCATGTCTACGACGTCCTCAGCAAGTGAGGCGTTCATGGCCACAGCGGCTGGAGCCATCCGAACTTCGGTATAACGCGCGGCAGCAGGGCCATCGTCAAGTGAACCAAAGTTGCCGTGCCCGTCCACAAGCGGAAGGCGCATGGTGAAAGGCTGGGCGAGGCGCACCATCGCGTCGTAAATAGCGCTATCGCCGTGGGGATGTAGCCGCCCCATGACGTCACCCACCACACGTGATGATTTCACGTGCCCATGATCAGGGCGCAGACCCATCTGATCCATTTGGAACAAGATTCTGCGTTGCACTGGTTTCAACCCATCGCGCGCATCGGGCAAAGCCCTCGCATAAATCACCGAATAGGAGTATTCAAGAAAAGATGTGCGCATCTCTTCAGAGACGTCAATATCAATAATCTTTTCTTCGCTTGCGCGCGATTGTGGAGTTTTTGCCATTCTTCGATTATCGCCTAACGGCTGTGCGCAGTGCTCATTCATGGATGTGTTTTACGGTGATCTTTCCAACGCCCGCTACTACTATGGAAGTGGTGAAATGGGTGCTTCACCCACAGACGGAGGAGACTATATGCCACAAGGTATGCGGCACACGGTGGATACGCGTCACAGTGATGACGGCGAGCGGCAGGCAGATGTGGAGATCTTTTCAGGGGCCGAGCTCCCGCATCGCCGAAATCTTACCCACGTGCTTCCTGCAACGCTAGGTGCCCTTGGCATGACAATAGACAATGGCATCGTCTCGACCCATGAAAGCAATGAAATCCTGGAGATTCCGCAAGCATCGAGTGCGGTGGTCATCATTGTTGATGGCCTGGGCTATGAGCAGTTGCAAGCACGCCGTGGCCATGTGCCTAACTTGCGCGCTTATGGTATCGATCAGTGGATTACCACGGTGAGCCCTTCGACGACTGCGGCGGCAATCGCATCGTTTGGGACGGGCGTCTTTCCTGGGCAGACGGCGATGCCAGGCTATTCCTTACGCTCTACCCAAAACGGCAAACGATTTAACCTGATCGACTGGCGAGGAGGCGATATTGAACCACAAGCCTGGCAGAGAGTTCCAACGGTCTTTGAACAACTCGCCCATGAGAATAGGGAATGGGCCGAGAATAAGCACGGATGCGTGCTTATTCAACCGAAGAAATTCATCGGCTCAGGGCTTACCCTTGCCGCGCTGCGGGGCGCGCCGAGCGTCGCTGCGCAATCCCTTTGCGAACGCGTGGATGTCACGGTAGATTACCTACGCCGGGGAGCACGCCTGTGCTATTTGTACTGGGGAGATCTTGATAAAACTGGGCATCATCACGGCTGGCAGTCGGACAACTGGGTGGGTGAGCTCGAAGAGTTTGATGCTGGTTTTGGTGATCTACTTCGGCGTGTGCCCACAGGAACACTCGTTGTATTGACCGCCGATCATGGCATGGTAGACGCCTCGGCGAAGATCGATCTGGCTGAACGCAATGAGATGATGAAGGATATCGATTTCTTCGCGGGTGAGGAGCGTGCCGTCCATCTCTATACTCGTGAGCCAGAATCTGTAGCTGAGCGGTGGAGAAACGAATTCGGCGATGAGTTTTGGATAGCAACTCAATCAGATATTGAATCGAGTGGAATCTTTGGCCACCTCAGCGCACAGACCCGTATGGTCATGGGCGATATCGTTGTGTTTGCACGGACGGACCGTGGCATTGTGCACTCCGCATACGACTCCCAAGGTGCGATGGACTTGATCGGTGTGCACGGCTCACTCACCACAGCGGAAATGCGTATCCCCTTCCTGGTAGGGATCGCATAGTCCCATTGGAATTGATAGCAGCTGGCAATGCTGGCAGATGGCTGTGCGGATCCCTTCGCGCCGCGCAGCAGTGCGTCATGCTAGCTAGCCAGCGCAACCGAGTAGCTTCAGTGTTTGTCGCCATCACGTGATGTGCCAAATACGATTTCATCCCATGAGGGCATTGTGGGGCGCCCTGATCTGCGCTTTGCACGCCGACTCGTTTTGCTCTTCTTCTGCGCGTCTTGCGCCGCTGACTCTTCTAAGTCGCTCGTGGCAGTGGGCTGTGCATCAAGGCCAGGTAAAGATCCCTGGGTTGATTCTTCCTCTACGGTTTCTTTAAAGGTTTTTTCACTGCCGTCTTGGGTTCGGGTCTTGCGTGCACTCGTGCGAAAGCCGTCCAGGGAGACGACGTCGCTCACGGGCATGGTTTCGGTGGCAATCACACGTTCTGGCGTGTCGTCGCTTTCGATGTGCGGCTCACTACTTGGGGAGACGTCGTCATCAATCGAGGGCATTGGGCGCTGAACGCCGCGTTTCCCATCGAGATCCGCGAGTACGGACTCGATGTCCACATCGTCGCTGGTTTGCGCAGGCGTGGATTCCCCCGAAGATGATGAGGCTGCTTTCACCGGCGTAGGCGAGGTATCTGGTTGATCAGCTGCCTCAGAGGCGCTCGTATCAGGTGTGCGCGTGTTGAGCGGACGCCATGGAGAACGAGGCGTAGGGATCTGTGTTTCGGTAAGCCACGTGGCCTCATCGTTAATCGCGTTCAACGTGCGGTTCTTTGTATCAACCTGCCACAATGCATTGAATTGAGAATCGGCAATGATATAAGTGGCGCTGAGCACCCAAGGCATACCGGGCTCGCGATAGGCATCCCAGGATACAGACTCTGGGCTAATGCCGCGATCCACAAGCCGGCTGATCACAACTTCGGCGAGCGTCAACGCGCCAGAATCACGCGAGATCAGGAAGTTTTGCGCCACGCCCGCAGTGTATTTTCGCTCTTCGATAATAGGGTAGGCGAGAGCATCGAGACGCGACGGGGGAAGGTTCGTTAGCTCAGAGACGTCGTCAATAGTCTTTCCTGCGCGGAAATAGGCCTGGATTTCGCGGGTGGTAATAGGTTTAGGTTCCTCATGATTGCGCTCATGTACATCGCGGCGCAAAGCGGCACGCAATTCATTTGTAATAGCGATGCTGTAACGGTTTCCTTCAGCATCTGTTAATTGAAGGTTGGCGCCTTGTGCGTCTAACCCCAATAACTCAAGCGCAATCATAGTAGTCCTCCCCATCTACCAAGACTGCCAGTAAAAGATGTGCGGTGGTGTGTGCCCAATCGGCGTGTTCAGTTTTCTTATGGCTGATTCTCGCCATCGTGACGCTCTTGATTTTGGCTCGCGGCTCTGGTACAAAGACTGGGAACAATTAATCGCTGCGATTGATATGTGCTAGTGTGCAACACAATCGCAACGTGTTTGCGCCGATATAACATGCGAACGAGTAGGGATAAGCATGAGCCAAGATTATGATGCACCACGCAAGCAAGACGAAGAACTCGAAGCCGATTCGCTCGACGAATTAAAGAACCGCCGTTCGGATTCGCAATCGCATTCAGTAGACGAAGATGAAGCCGAAGCAGCGGAAGGTTTCGAACTGCCCGGCGCCGATTTGTCGAACGTGGAATTTGCGGTGGATGTGATTCCGGCTCAGGCCGACGAGTTCACGTGTTCACAATGCTTCCTTGTACACCATCGTTCACAGCTTGCCTATGAGGAGAATGGACTACCGGTGTGCACCGATTGCGCCGCGTGACCTTCACCTTGGTATGCTGAGCGCAGAGGATACGGAGGAATCATGGGGCTTTTTTCGCGCTGGGGGAAGAAAAAGCAGGCAGAGCTAACGGAAGGCGGCGTCAGCCCAACTGATGCCGATTCTGTCGTGCAGGAAGATGGCGCGCTATCACGCGATAGTGAGTCGCAATCCGAGGCGTTCAGTGGTGAGGCGGATCAGGGTGTAACAGCCGATTCGGATGTGATTTTTGATCGCTCCAATGGGCCGTACGATTCCAGCGAAGTTGACGATCTCACCTCTTATATTGATGCAGGCTCTGTGCTTCTTCCAACGCCAAGCGAGGGCGAGGTGCGCTTCTCTGTAGATCCTCGAAGCGGCAAGGTGCTTGGAATCCTCTATATGGTGAAGGATTCAGTGCTTCAGATCCAACCGTTTGCCGCACCAAAATCAAGCGACTTGTGGGGAGAAATCCTCAGCCAGATGCACGCCACGATCGCTCAGCACGGTGGTAGGGCAAAGCTTGTTGACGGTCCGCTGGGTCAAGAGCTGCGCGCTTTCGTGCCCCAACAGCAGCCAGACGGCAAGGTAGTAGCGGTACCGCATAGGTTCGTGGGGGTGAATGGGCCGCGCTGGATGCTCCAGTTGGCCATATATGGTGCAGCGGTTAATGATGACTCCATCGCCGCTAGCCTCTACGACTATGCACGGCACATCGTGGTACACCGCGGGTCGGAGCCTCATCCGCCGAGTGAGTTGCTCACAATCAAAGTTCCCCAGGCAGCAGAAGAAGATGGTGCTTCGCAACACTTACCTCAGCAGGCCGCCGGCAAACATGCAGCTACGCCGAGGAATTAACGAGTTGTATGACGCGCTGGGTAAACGTCGAGGGCGTGGTGACGGCTGTAACATATCCCGGGTACGGCGATGATCCTGTAGTACGCGTGATCTTGCAGGTAGGTAGGGCGTCGCTGACTCTCGTTTTTCAATCACGGCGTGATATTTCTGCTATTGAAATCGGCCAGCGAATACGCGTGCGAGGCAACGTGGTGGCCAATGGCGGCGTACCGCTGCTGTACAATCCCGAATACGAGATCGTAGGTATAGACGATGAGTACCGCTAAAGATAAGAAAAATGCCCAGCTGCCTTCTGGCGCCATTGCGGCAATCGTGGACTCTGATTTCGATGCCCTTGCGGCGATCGGGGGAGTGCGTGGCATCTTTGAAGCAGTAGCGCCCACGCTTGTATTTCTTCTCGCTTTCATCGTGAGTGATCGTGCCGTATTCTCTGCCCTCATCGCCACAGGTGTTGCGGTATTGGCAATAATCATCCGACTCGTGCAGAAAAGCGCAGTGGCACCCGCAGTTGGTGGAGCGCTCGCTATGGGGCTATCAGCGTTCCTCGCGTGGCGTAGCGGGAATTCTCAAGATGTATTCCTTTGGGGAATTATCGTCAATGCGTTGTATTGCACGATTCTTCTTGTCTCAATACTGATACGCCAGCCCCTGATTGGTGTGCTTATAGCCGGTATTCAGGGTGAGGGGCTTGCATGGGTGCGTGATCCGGCAAAGGCACGGCAACGTAGCCGCTATGTGATGGTGACGTGGCTGTGGGCTGCAATGTTCGCACTGCGTCTTATGGTTCAGCTTCCCCTGTACTATGCTGGTGCCACGCAGGCTCTGGGTGTAGCAAAGCTCGCGCTGGGGTTGCCGCTCTTCTTATTGACGGCATGGATTTCGTGGCTGGTGTTACGAAATGATCGTAGCGGCGGCAGTTCGGATACAGAGCGGTAAAGGCGGCCTTCTCCTCAGCTGGGCGTGTCGGTGCCAAGGTCATCAGCGACGTCGATGACCTCGTGTGCATCTGCAGGATTGAGTGTAGGGCGCCCACGATCTAGGGGCGCTGCCTCATCTTCTGGGCTCGACACGAGCTCACTTAAGCTCGCCAAGCCATCAGGGCGATCATCGCTGACCAAAAACAGCAGCTGGTCTCCTCCACGAATCACAAGATCGAGTGTAGCCGCCATGGGGACGCCGTCGCGAAGAACAGCCGAGAGTATGACGTCTGCTGGAAGCCACAACTCTTGTACTGTAGATCCTACGATAGGGGCATCTGAAGGTAATGTGACCTGGTAAAGCCCCGCAGCAGAGCGGCGAAAATCTACGCGACGCACAAGCTCGCCCGATGCGACGGCGTCTTCAATCAACATCGTCATGATCCGTGGCGTCGATACAGGGAAATCTACTCCCCATGATTGAGTAAACAGCCATTCGTTTGCAGGGTTGTTGACGCGCGCTACGACGCGAGGCACACCGAACTCCGTCTTCGATAAAAGAGAGAGGACGAGGTTAGCTTTATCGTCGCCGGTAGCTGCTACCACCACATCGAAAGTAGTGAGCTCAATATCGTGAAGCACCGATAATTCACAGGCATCGGCAAGGATCCAATCGGCCAGAGGTACTTTTGCTACCCGCATTGCCTTCGGATCAGCATCGATAATTGTGACCTTGTGCTTGCGATTCGTCAGCTCGCGGGCAATGGAACGGCCGACTGAACCTGCGCCGGCAATCATCACTTTCACAGGTGATCCTCCTGCACGGCATGATTCAAAATACGTTGAATCGCAGTCGTACGCTCCGAAGGGGCAATCATATAGAGTACGTCGCCGTCTTGGATGACGTGATCAGGGCGAGCCAGGCGCGCTTTTGTGCCACGCCCGACGTATGCCACTTTTGCTTTCGTATTGCGTTCTATATCCTCGCAGTGCACTCCATACCACGACTCGTGAAGATCCACGTGGAAAAGAGCCATCTGATACATGGAATCCACATATTCAGTATTTGGCCCGAGCTGGATGAGCCTGCGCATCATTCGGTCAGCCGTCCACTTCACGGTAGGAACTGTGCTAATGCCTAAACGCTCATAGATATCCGCACGTGAGGAATCGTAGATGCGAGCCACAACGTTCTTCACGTTGAAGGTGTCTCGCACCACCCTGGCCGCAATAATATTAGAGTTATCGCCATTTGATACCGCTGCAAAACCCTGTGCATCCTCAATTCCTGCTTGGATTAAAGCGTCTCGATCAAAGCCCACGCCCGTCACTTGCTGGCCATCAAAGTCATCAGGTAGACGCCGGAACGCATCCGAGTCTTGATCAATAATTGCAACAGAGTGCCCTCGGCGAGAGAGATTGACGGCTAGTGTGGAGCCAACTCGCCCACAACCCATAATGACGAAATGCACGGAACTGACGCTACCTTACAACGCCCGAGGGCGTAATCTTGATTCTGATGTGGAAGAAAACGAGTACCGAAGCGCTCGCTATCAATAATACTAGCGAAGTGATAGTTGTGGTTCTTGCGGCAATTATTACTCCGCAGGTTATTTTGCGCGCACTGCCGACATTCTATACGTTCACACAAGTGCTGTGGGCGCTTCTTGCGGGAATCATAGCGTTCGCGCTTGTGGTTGCCATGAATTCGCGCGTGACGGCAATCGCTCCACGGCGATCTTCGCACCAACTCGCATCGCGCTATGCGGGCACATGGGTTGGGATAGTGGTAGGCGCTGCGCGGATCCTCGCGTTGGCGGTTCTCGTGATGCTTGGAATTGAACTTGTTGTGTCGTCGCTCAGTGCAATTATCCCGCTCGAAGGGATGGATCATTACCTCGCTGCGGCCCTCACTTTCATCGTGCCAATCCCGATTTTCATCCGAACCTATGCGGGGCGTATGCCGATCATTCGCACACTTGCTATCCTCGGTGCACTCACATTGGCAGTATTACTCGGCTATGCCCTTGTGGCAGAAGCAGTAGGAGCTATCAATTTTGAACAAATCATTGCTGCACGCCATGAAGCCTATCGCGCCGAGGCTAGCCAAGATACTCTCGCTTCCGGATTTGCTGGCGTGCTTGGGGCATTGCTACCGGCCGCAGTGTATGTGGTAACGAGTGAGCGGGTGATGGTGGCTCCACAGCTTCGGCGTACCCCGGTATCCCATGCCTACACCGTAGGTGTTCCGCTCATGGTGGTTATCGCCGTCACCATGTATTTCGTGGGCAAGCTTGAGTTACCAGGGTTGCGACTCGGCATTCCTGCTCTTTCGATCGCTGTGGCAATGTGGGGTGATATCGGACGCACAGTCATTGCTACGATTTTTGCTGCCTCCGGCCTTGCGGCAGCCTATGCTTCTTATCGCCAGTTGCCTCGATTACTTCGGGAGCTTTCGATCGACGGTCTGTTGCCTCGTCGTCTTGCCGCTCAAGATGCGCAATCGTCGCGGCGCTGGGCTGTGCTGCTGATTGCATCTCTTTCGGCTATCGTTTTGTTGTTTTTGGATTCTACGCGGGCACTGGCGATGGTGTTTGTAAGTGTTGCTTTCCTTATTGCTTTAGCGACAGCGGTCGCGATGGTGTCAAGATCGAAGTCTGTACTTCACGATTCCACCGATGGTGACGAACGCGCAGCTGCTGTGCGTTCCAAGTGGTTTTTCCGCAGTGGCGGTCTCGTGTGGGGCGGCCTGATTGTGGTGATCACACTAGTTCATTCGAGTTGGACGCTAGCTACGGCGTTGAGTCTTGTGGTGCCTACGGCGTATCTGCTTGTGTATAGGCGTGGCCTAGGGAAAATCACCGAGTATCTCGACCTTGGATCGACGATCGAACATCACACGATCCCGACTCGAGCACACGGTTTCGTCTTGATTGACCATATCGATGCGGCAACGTTGCGTGCAGTGAGCTGGGCAAGATCCATGCGCCTCGATTCGCTTCAAGGGCTGTGTGTAGATTTTGATCCGACGCGTACTCGTGCGCTTCGCAAGGAATGGGAGAAAGCTCGCCTTCCCGTACCGCTTACTATTCTCGGTACGCCCAAGGGGGCGGCACGCGGGCCTGTAATCGAGTTCGTTCGGCAGTTCCACAAGCTGCACCCTAACGACGTCGTATGTATCTTCGTCACGAAAGTCATCTCGACGAGCTCATGGCAGCGCTTCTTCGTCCGCCACACCACTCCCGCGATTATTACTGAGCTGCGTCTACTCGATGGAGTGATGGTCACGGAGGTGCCATTCCGGCTCGATGCCGACCCTGAGCCTGAGGGTTCGCTCGAGTATGACGACGTATCCTTTGATACAACGATGCAGGCGTTGGGAGATTCCCTTACCGCTTCAGGCAATAGCACGGGCAATAGCGTGGTGAATAATGCCTGAGAATTCGGTCATCACACTCACAGTTACCGATTTTGCTCATGGCGGCTTCGCGGTAGGGCGCACAAGCGAGGGAAAGACGGCGTTTGTGCGCGGCGCCTTGCCCGGTGAAACGGTGCGTGCTCGCGTGTATCAAAGCAAAAAACGCTTCGTCAAAGCTCGCTGTGTGGATGTGCTGGGTGCATCAGCGTATCGGATCGATCATCCTTGGCCTGAAGGGCGTATTGGTAGCACGGGTGCGGCTGATTTAGGGCATGTGCGCCTTGACTATCAACACGAGCTAAAGGCAAGAGTTGTGAATAACCAGCTCGCCCGTATCGGTGGGGAGGAAGTGGTTGATGCACTTGCTCCTTTCAATCTCGCGCCGCGTAGCTTGCCTGACTCGACGCGCGATGGGTGGTACACGCGCACGCGATATGATGCGGTGGTGCTGCCTGGCGGGCTCGGAATGTACGAGGAGCATTCGCACCGCATTGTTGCAATCTCATCAATGCCTCTTGCCGTGGAAACCATCGCGCGCGGCGCTCACTTTGCCGGCGCACTTGATGGTTTCTTCGATAAAGGCGAGCGTGTGCATATCGTAGCTCCAAGCGTTGGTGGAGCCGTTGCGGTAGGAGCCTCAGGCGTCATGCCGTTACGAGATGGCGAGCAGTACGAGAGCGTGGATCGCGCTAAGGAAAATGCCTGGATTACTGAGCGGGTTAGTTTTGGCGAATGCGATTTCGAATACCGGCTTGCATCGGGCGGATTTTGGCAGGTACATTTCGCAGCTCCAGCAGCTCTCGTTCGCTGCGTGATGAAGTATGCACAGGTTGATCGCGCTGACCGCGTGCTCGAGCTCTTTTCAGGCGCAGGCTTGCTCTCCCTACCTCTTGCGCAGGCCGTGGGCTCACGGGGGCGCTTGTTGAGCGTGGAGGGATCACAGACGGCGGTGCATAATGGCGCGTTCAATCTTGGCACGTATCCTTGGGCGCAGGCGCGCCAAGGATGGATTGACGCACAGAGTACGGCTGAGGCGCTTCGTGATGTGCAGCCCAGCATTGTGATTGCAGATCCGCCCCGGGCTGGCCTCGGCGTTGACGCGGCGAAGGTGATTGCCTCAAGCAAGGCTCATCGTATGGTGCTTGTAAGCTGCGATCCAGCCGCAATGGCGCGCGATATATCGGTATTCGTGCGTCACGGCTGGAGGGTGGAGAATGCGGTTGCTTTGGATTTCTTCCCCAATACTCACCATATCGAAACAGTCGTATCTATGGCGCGCTGAGGTTTTGCGAGCCCTGAGGCGTGGTACACGCAGACGTGACTGTATACCTAGGAGCGGTGCGGGAGCGCGGCTGAAGGGTCGAGCGTTGCAGACACATTTAAGCGTGGCACTGGGGCAGATCTATTAGAATGAGACATGATCGACACTGAACGCGAACCTGTAGGCAATTGTGAATATCTTGATGTCGAGATATGATGGTGGCTAAGAGCAGGATATCGCGTAATGTGATCACATGAACACAACACAAAGGAGTGCCCATGAGCATTGATAGCTTTAAGGCCAAGTCCACCCTCGCAGTGGGCGATAAACACTATGAGATCTTCCGCCTCGATGCGGTACCAGGGCTCGAGAAACTTCCCTACAGCCTCAAAGTCCTAGCCGAAAACCTTCTTCGCACCGAAGATGGCGCGAACGTAACGGCTGATCACATCAATGCCCTCGCGAATTGGAATCCCGATGCGGAGCCAGATAAGGAAATTCAGTTCACGCCAGCACGCGTCGTCATGCAAGACTTTACTGGCGTGCCGTGTGTGGTTGACCTTGCCACGATGCGTGAGGCGGTAGCTGGCCTTGGTGGTGATCCTGAGCAGATCAATCCACTCAATCCTGCAGAAATGGTGATCGACCACTCTGTTCAAGTGGATGTGTTCGGCAACGGCAACGCCTTCGAACGCAATATGGAAATCGAATATCAGCGCAATGGGGAGCGCTACCAATTCCTCCGTTGGGGGCAGGGAGCCTTCCAAAACTTTAAGGTTGTACCGCCAGGCACGGGCATTGTGCACCAAGTCAATATCGAATACCTTGCACGCGTCACGATGACGAAAGATGTGGATGGCGTCACCCAGGCCTATCCGGATACCTGCGTAGGTACTGATTCCCATACCACGATGGTCAACGGTCTGGGTGTACTCGGCTGGGGCGTCGGCGGTATCGAAGCGGAGGCAGCAATGTTGGGTCAGCCAGTGTCGATGCTGATTCCGCGCGTTGTGGGCTTCAAGCTAACGGGGCAAATTCCGTCAGGAGCTACCGCAACGGACGTTGTATTGACGATTACCGAGATGCTTCGCAAGCACGGGGTAGTGGGCAAATTCGTAGAGTTTTACGGTGACGGCGTGGCGCAAGTGCCTCTCGCAAACCGTGCAACCATTGGCAATATGAGCCCAGAATTCGGCTCCACTGCGGCGATTTTCCCGATTGACGACGTCACCATCGATTATCTGCGTCTGACGGGTCGCGACGAAGAGCGTCTCGCCCTCGTTGAGGCATACGCTAAAGAGCAAGGCATGTGGCACGATCCGAGCCGCGAGCCGCAGTATTCTGAATACCTCGAGCTGGATCTCGGCACGGTTGTGCCGTCGATTGCTGGCCCCAAACGCCCTCAAGACCGCATTGAACTAGCCCAGGCGAAAGACGCCTTTGAAAAGGCGCTCCCAGACTATCGCGCCGAAGACGCTGCTACGGAACCAGTTGCGGTGGAATTGGATAACGGCGAGAAGACGAGATTGACCAATGGTGACGTCGTCATCGCTGCAATTACGTCGTGTACGAATACGTCGAACCCTGCGGTGATGATTGCGGCAGGTTTGCTTGCAAAGAACGCCGCGGAGAAAGGGTTGAAATCGAAGCCTTGGGTTAAGACGTCGATGGCGCCAGGCTCAAAGGTTGTAACAGACTATTATGAGAAAGCGAATCTGTGGCCATCTTTACAAGAGCTCGGATATCACCTTGTGGGCTACGGTTGCACCACGTGTATTGGTAACTCTGGCCCGTTGCCAGATCCGATCCACAACGCTGTTGTTGACGGCGATTTGACCGTGACGGCAGTACTCTCTGGTAACCGCAACTTCGAAGGCCGGATCAGCCCAGATGTAAAGATGAACTATCTTGCATCGCCGCCCCTCGTAATCGCTTATGCGCTTGCCGGTACAATGGATTTCGACTTCGACACCCAGCCGCTCGGCCAGGATCACGATGGAAACGACATCTACCTTAAAGATATCTGGCCAGATCCGGCAGATGTACAGGCGACGATTGACTCAGCGATCGACTCGGAGATGTATCGAAGCAACTATGCCTCCGTCTTTGAAGGAGATGAGCGCTGGAAGGGCTTGAACACCCCTGAAGGCGAGACGTTCTCATGGGACGATGCTTCAACGTACGTGCGCAAGGCGCCGTTCTTTGATGGAATGGGCAAGAAGCCTGAACCCGTAGCTGATATTAAGGGCGCACGTGTGCTTGCCAAACTCGGTGATTCGGTGACCACCGATCACATTTCCCCGGCGGGCGCGATCAAACCAGATTCACCAGCAGGGAAGTACCTGAGCGAGCATGGGGTGGAACGCGCGGATTTCAACTCCTACGGTTCGCGCCGTGGCAACCACGAGGTTATGATCCGTGGAACGTTTGCCAATATTCGTTTGCGTAACCAACTTCTCGACGGCGTTGAGGGTGGTTTCACGAAGAACTTCCTGACGGGCGAGCAAGATACGATCTTTGATGCCTCGCAGGCATACCAGGAAGCTGGCATCCCGTTGGTTGTACTCGGGGGCAAAGAATACGGTTCAGGCTCCTCGCGTGACTGGGCTGCTAAAGGAACCGCCCTTCTCGGCGTGAAAGCCGTCATCACGGAGAGTTTTGAGCGTATTCACCGTTCTAATCTGATCGGCATGGGTGTGCTTCCGTTGCAGTTCCCGCTTGGTGAAAATGCTGATTCGCTGGGCTTGGATGGCACGGAAACCTTCGATATCGAGGGTATTGAAGCACTCAACGACGGCGTAACTCCGAAGAGCGTACATGTGAGCGCACGCAAAGACGATGGTTCTGTGATCGAATTTGACGCGGTTGTACGCATCGACACACCAGGTGAAGCAGATTATTTCCGTAATGGGGGTATTTTGCAATACGTTCTGCGTCAGCTCGCTGCGTAGGGTAATGGTGCTGTGGTAGATGCCGGACGCTGACTGCCGTCGCGCACGGCGTCGCAGATGCGTCGCTTGAACAGGCACAGAGCAGGGTGGGCGGAAATTTCCGATTGTATTTCCGCCCACTCTGCATTTTCTGTGCGGGTGCGGTGTGTGTGAGCACACGTGGTAGAATCAGGGGTTAGTTTCTGTTGGCAACAAGTGGGGGATCGCATCTGTGTTGAACATTCAAGGCCCACATGATCTTCAAGGAAAAAGTATCCCTCAGCTTGAAGAGCTCGCACGCGAGATTCGCCGGTTCCTAGTATCCAATGTATCGAAAACTGGCGGGCATCTCGGGCCGAATCTTGGTGTGGTGGAATTGACGATCGCTCTTCATCGCGTATTCGATTCGCCGACGGATGCCATTGTATTCGATACCGGGCACCAATCTTACGTGCACAAAATCCTTACAGGTCGCACTGATTTTTCGCATTTGCGTCAGCGCGGTGGTATTTCCGGGTATCCCTCGCGTGAAGAGTCTGAACACGATATCGTGGAGAATTCTCATGCGTCTACGGCGTTGTCGTGGGCAGATGGTATCGCGCGAGCTAAGGCTCTCACAGGCACGCAGGGCACTGCTGTAGCAGTGATCGGCGATGGTGCTATGACGGGCGGCATGGCCTGGGAGGCGTTGAACAATATCTCTGAAGGCCAACACGATGAGCAGGGGATGCGCCCCCTCGTGATTGTACTTAACGACAACGGGCGCTCATACCAACCAACAGTGGGTGGCATCATCAGGCACCTTGATCCTGTACGAAAACTTGACGCTGTGCGGGTCAATAAGAACTATGAGCAGTTTCTTCAATGGGGGAAACGCACTCTCAAAGGTGCGGGTGCTCCCGGGCAGGTTGCCTATGGTGCACTGCGGAGCATCAAGCGTGGTATGAAGGAAATCCTCATTGACGCAGGCATCTTTGATTCTCTGGGGCTGAAGTATTTAGGCCCAATTAATGGGCACGATATCGCCGAGCTTGAAGAGGCATTCGCAATGGCTAAGCACTTCGGTGGGCCGGTGGTAGTGCATGTGATTACCGAAAAAGGGCGAGGATATAAGCCGGCTGAAGACAATTCTGATGACCATTTCCACGCCATCGGCAAAATCCATCCTGAAACGGGTTTACCGTTGGAGGAATCGCGTTTCGGGTGGACTTCTGTGTTTGCAGAAGAGATCGTCAAAGCGGCTCGTCAAGACGAATCGATCGTAGGCGTGACGGCCGCAATGATGCTGCCGGTTGGTTTGGGGGCAATGAAAGCGCAGTTTCCTGAGCGAGTCTTCGACGTCGGGATTGCTGAAGCGCACGCAATGACGATGAGCGCCGGCCTTGCACGCGGTGGTATGCATCCAGTCGTCGCGCTGTACTCCACGTTTATGAATCGTGGCTTTGACCAACTCCTGATGGATATTGCACTTCATCATGAGAGTGTAACGGTCTGTTTGGATCGTTCAGGAATCACAGGGGATGACGGCGCATCACATAATGGCATGTGGGATCTCTCGCTGGCAGCGATGGTGCCCGGGCTGAAAGTCGCTGTGCCGCGTGATGCTGCGACGCTTCGCTCAGAACTCAATGAGGCTCTGGCAATCACTGATGGCCCCACGCTTTTGCGTTATCCCAAAGGATCTGTGCCCGACGACTTCAACGTCGTACGTAGGATAGGCTCCATCGATGTGCTCTATGAGCATATTGTTCCTCATATCCCAGCGGTTATCTTGGTGGGGATTGGCGCAATGACTCAGACTATGATCGACGCGGCGCGCGTCATTCGCAGCGCAGGGAGGTCAGTGATTGTCGTTGATCCGCGCTGGGTGTTGCCCATCAATGAGGATCTTGTACATCTTGTCGGCAATAACGCTGGCTGCGTTGTGCTAGAAGATGGGCTTGCCGCTGGAGGCATAGGTACCGAGCTCAGCCGTGAGGTAACGAACCACGGTTCACATGTGCCGGTGATTGCGATGGGTATTGCCAAAGAGTTTATCCAGCAGGGCAAGCGCGTGGATATTCTCCACGAGCTCGGCATGGATGCTGATGAGGTTGTGCGCGCTGTTGAAGCGCATATTCCGCTCGGCCGAGCATGTGATATGTGAAGCCACATGGGGCAGGCAAGTCCATCGCCATTGCCACGCGAGGTGCCCATGTATGGTGGTGGCGCATCTGCATAGCGATGCCCCGCCACGGTGATGCATCTGTATTGTGGTACCACTTGCTTGCGGCGCCGAGCCAAGCACCTGCGACGAATGACCTCTAGGAACCGAGAGGATTGATGGTGCTGTTTAATCGCGAGGATTGTGAGACGTGTCAGCGCAAAAGAGGGCACTGCTGACGTTCTCAATTTGCCATGGCCGTGCACCAAGTTCACGCATAGTGGCCTCGGCGGAGCTTCTATCCGCCCAGCCTTTCCACGCGAGTTGCTTTTGAATCATCGGTTTGAGTAACACTTCTTGGCGGATTCCGAGCGTGTCGGCACATTCGAATACTCGAGCGCGCATCAGGTCGAGGCGCTGAGCGGCGTCAGGATGCGATTTTCCCCACTGCTTGATAGGTGGAAATGGCTCTTTATTGCCCGATCCAGTTCGCGAAGGAAGCCGTGAACTCGGCATTTTCCATACGCGATTAATCGAGGTCCAAAAAGTATCAACGAAAGGTTTTCGGGCCTGCGAACGCATCAAAGGAGAGTTCACTACATCCGCGCGTGAGCGCGGTTTACGTCTGGCAAGTTCTCCTAGAATTGACGACGGAAACACCTTCGAGGGGGCAATATCTTCTGATTGCGCAATCGAATCACGCGCCGCCCACAGCTCGCGGAGCATCCCCAATGCCCGCACATCCTCAATTCGCAGACGCCCGGCGATCCTTCGCCAAGGTTCAGGCTTGGGGGCAGGAGATGGCTGGGTGCGGATATATTCGCACTCTTGTTCGAACCACTCCAAGCGCTGTGCTTTGCCGAGCCTTAAGGTGAGTTCGTGTTTTAACTCGTGGAGGAGTTCCACATCGAGCGCTGCGTAGGCGCGCATGGATTCGGGAATCGGGCGCATAGACCAATCTGCAGCGGAGTGTTCTTTTGCGAGTTCGTATCCCAGAAGCTCTGCCACCATTGCCTGCAAGGAGATGTGTTCAAACCCTAGCAGCAACCCGGCAATTTCCGTATCAAACAATGATGTTGGCTCAAGCCCAAGCTCGCGCATGGCTGGAAGGTCTTGAGCGGCGTCATGCAAAATCCATTGTGCATGCATCACATGTGCTAGCGGCTCAAGCTGATCTTCTATACCCACCGGATCGATCAAGAATGTGCCAGCACCGGGGCGGCGAATTTGGATAAGATATGCTCGTGCAGAATAGCGTATGCCCATTGCACGTTCAGTATCCACGGCGAAGGCTCCGCTCCCGCCGCTCAGAGCAGTGATAGCGCTCGAAATATCGTCATGCGTAACGCCTGGCAAGCCGTCGCGTGGCATGGTGAGCAAGGTCGTCAAATCTTTGCCACCTTACGGGGCAAGACGGCGAGCCCGGGGGAATATGGTGCAAGTCCTGCAAATGTGGCGCTAAAGTCTGCCCAGGCAAGCAGATGCTCTGTAAGATAAGGCGTTTGGGGAGTCCACGACGCGCGTAGTTCCAAATCTACTTTCGACGAATCGAGATACAGTCCGCCGAAGGTCTCGTTGAATACTCGCGTTACGGTGCCGCTCAGGTCGTGATATCCCGCTCCGGCTGACTCCAAAGCATCAGCCAACCATGACCATGCAACTTCCCCCAATAGCGGGTCGTCACCCATTTCTCCGTCCATGGGCGCGCGAGCATGCACGATGATGCGGAAAGTGCCGTCCCATGCGAGCTGCCCGTCAGGATCGTGGAGCACTACGAACTTCATGTCGCCACGGTAGGAGTCTGGATCGAGATCCTCTGTATCATTCACCTCTGCCTGCAAGGCAACGCTCCAAGGCGCAATGCGCTGGGGCGGCGGAATCTGTGACACGTGAAATTCGGGTCGAAAACTTTGCCCTTTGAGCGAGCCAAGGGCAGTGATAAATTCGGCAGGCGGATGTGCTTGATCGATCACGTTTCGACTCTATTAGATGTGCCCTCACATCGCGTTAAGGCGCGCCGACTGGGCAAAAGATGGCGACGCCCGGCTCGTTAAAACGCACGCCGCCAGCGTCAATAGTTGGATCCGCCCATGATAGCGCAAGGCGGTAGCCATTCGTGGGCACCTCCACATATCCTTGAGATTTCGCGAACACAATAAGCCACTCACCTCGGCTCATCCATCCAGACTTATCGGTGATGTGAACGTCCGTCACTGAACGATCCCCAGATGTAAACACCACATCGCTATGGCGTAACGCGATGAGCTCCTTCACGAAAGAGAAAAACTCATAGTGCCTAGGATCGCTCAGCTCATCCCAACGAAGCTTTGCTTGTAAAAAAGTGGCAGGGGATTGGGGATCAGGCATATCAGGTGCTACATCGCCATAGATCGCTCCAAGATCCCAGGTAGCGAACTCTGTTTTGCGTCCTTCTTGAATGAACGGGCCGATATCTGGGCCGAGATCGGAGAAGAAAGGGAAGGGTGAGGTCGTCGCCCACTCTTCACCCATAAACAACATCGGGGTGAAATGTGAGAGCAAAACAAGTGTGCGCGCTATTAAAAGTTCGCCAAGTGAAAGATGTGTGCTCGGGCGATCTCCGACAAGGCGGTTTCCCACTTGATCGTGGTTTTCGTCGAAGACGATAAAGCGATTGCCGTTGAGACTTTCTGGCACACGTGTGCCTCTGATGGTCTTGCCAAAATCGCTCCACGTGCCGTCATGCACAAATCCTTGAAGCAGCGCCTTTTCGAGCGTTCCCTCCGCAGTGTAATCCCCATAATAGGCATTGGTTTCTCCCGTCAGCCACACGTGCAAAGCGTGGTGAACGTCGTCTACCCATTGGGCGTGAGCGCCCTTACCTCCTTGTGCGACAGGCTGCGTCATTGCCACATCATTTGCAGCCGATTCCACAGTCACCGTGATGAACTTGCCCATCTCATCAGCTACCTGCTCAATGGCTTGCGTCATCTCGGCGATAATATGCGTGGGGGAGTCATCGCGGAGGAAATCTACTGCGTCTAAGCGGAACACATCAATGTGATAATCGCGAGCCCATTGCACGATGTTGTCGATAAAGAACCTGCGCACATGCGCCGAATCTGCATCATCGAGGTTCATTCCGTCACCCCAAGGGGTATGGTGCTTACCCGAAGTGTAGGGGCCAAATACTCCCGTATAGTTGCCTTCAGGGCCAAAATGATTATAGACGACGTCCAGGCACGCGTAGAGCCCGCGTGCATGTAGCGCATCTACCAGTGCAGCGAAATCTTCGGGGCTGCCATATTGCTCAAAAGTGGCCATCGTAGATACGCCATCGTATCCCCAGCCTCTTTCGCCCGGGATAGGATTAATCGGCATGATCTCTACCACCTCAATGCCAAGATCGGCGAGGTAGTCGAGGTGCTCAATCGCGCCACGGAACGTTCCCTCAGCGCAGAACGTGCCAATATGGAGCTCATAGAAGACTTTCCCTCGTGCATCGTCGCTCTTCCACTGGGCGTCCGTCCAGTGAAACTCTGAGGGATCAACGATCTCACTTGGCCCGTGCACCCCGAGCGGTTGACGCCGAGAACGAGGATCAGGCCGTGGGTGGCCGTCGTCTACCACCAGATAATACTGCGTACCCGCATCGAGATCGCGATCGGAGGTAAAGACGGCGTCGTCTGCGCGATCCAACGCGAAACGTTCACCACTGGGATACAACTCAACATCTACGCGTTGTGCTCGTGGTGCCCATACCTGAAGGCGTGGCATAATGCGTGAGCTCCTTTAACTTAATAGTCTTCGTTTAACTCAGTAGTTTTCCTTGTTTGCAGGCGTCAGTACGGCCACAGGGAAACGGCCTGTGACGGTAGAAATCGTCTGTGTGCCACCATCGCAAAGATCGCCGGTAAGAACGTTTTCCCACCGCCCTTGAGGTAAGACGACGGACACACCAGAATCATTGTGGCGTGCGTTGTCGCTTAACGCTACAACTGTGATCAGTACCGGCGTATCGCCATCGCGGCGGGCAAAAGCGAGGGTAGTGCCGGACGTGACTGGCAGCGCCTCGTATGTTAACGGGCGGGTAATGAGTTGCGGAATAGAGCGGCGCAAACGAAGTAGGCGAGAGGTGATCCACATCTTCTCCATACTCAGCGTAGGATTACCTGGCAGACCGTGTTTGTCAAGATCGCTTAAAAGGCGCTCAAGTTCGCTGTAATCAACCACCTGCCGGTTATCTGGATCCACAAGCCAATTGCGTACAATCTCTTCACCCTGATACAGATCTGCGACGCCGTAAGCCGTCAATGCGAGCGCCTTTTGCCCAAGTATCATTGTGCGTGTGACGTCTGCAATTCGTTTATTGAAGTCGTCAAAGAGCTCACGTATGCGCGGAGCTGAGATAATCACATGTGCGTAATCCAAAAGTGCAGTTTCGGCGGCTTCGTTTTGCTCAGTCCACGTCGTCCACGTTTTCTGCTCACGGGCAGCTTTCAGAAGATAGGCGTCCAGGCGTTCAGTTTCAATAAAAGACCCGTGCATATACGTGCCAACAAGGGTTTGCACCATCAGATACTCGATACTCGGATCCAGATCGGTGGGGCGTGCATCCCCAGTGAGCTCACGGATAGATTCCACAAGCTCTTGCCATTGAACGGGAAATGAAGTGAGGGCGGCAATCTTGGCACGCACGTCTTCACCGCGCTTGGTATCATGCGTGGTAAGAGTGACGCTTGATGCTGGCCACGCATTGTGCATGAAACGTACAAACTCGTGGAATTCATCGGGTGAACAGCTCGCGTATTGCGGGCCGGCACCCACCTCATTCGCAAAGGCAAGAGCGTTATACCGGTAAAACGCCGTATCCTCTATGCTCTTGGCCATCACCGGGCCACACAACTGCTGGAAGCGTACAACCACCTCATGGCGAGCGGCGTCATCCGTCAACCCCGCTGAGCCGATCTCATTGCCGAGGAAAAGATCGGTAACAAGGTCGAGCGCATCGTGGTTATCCGGCTCGAGACTGCGCCGAGCCTGCTCCTGAGCATCTCGAAGAACCTGCACATTCTCCCCAGACGGCGTCTCTCCAGGTGTGACGTAAGCCCGATAGCGCGTCATATTCGATGCCAGTGATGCGATCGCAATACGGATTGACCGCAAAGAATAATCACGCAGACGGACGTCGCCCTGGCAAATGCGGTACACCAGATGTGCTAAACGCTCAACTTCGGCAAACAAAGAGGTATTCGTAATTTGCTTTTTAGCTTTGAGCTCCGTGGCGTGAACACCGCTCGTCTGACCCGTGTACTCGTAGTAGGTGGCAATCAGTTGAGCAATGCCATTCGGATTAACAAACACGCCCTGAATACGCCGAAGAGCATCATAGCCAGTGGTGCCAGAGCACGTCCATTGAGACGGCAGAGACTCAGTACCCTCGAGGATCTTCTCCGCGACGATCCACGCGCCATCCGTTACCTCATATAGCCGCTTCAAATAGGCTTGAGGATTAGCGAGCCCGTCAGGATGATCGATACGGAAGCCATCGATAAAACCCAGCTTGTATAGCTCAAGAAGCAAGGCGTGAGATTCATCGAAGACGGCGTCGTCCTCAACCCGAATTGCTACAAGCGTATCCACATCGAAGAAGCGACGATAATTGAGTTCCTCATTCGCCATTCGCCAATACGCGAGGCGATAAAACTGCATGTTGAGAAGCTCAGTGATCGGTAGAGATTCGGTACCTTGACGCAAGGGGAACACATGATCGAAATAGCGTAACACCGATACTTCGCCCTCATCATCGAATCCCGGCACAATCATTTTCTCGACGACGAGCTCCCCGCGGGCAATCACATTGCCAATGCGATCACCGAGCACAGGCATCAGCACGCCCTCACCCGACTCGTGCAACTGCAAATCAAACCATTGAGCATAGGGTGAAGAAGAACCGTCGCGCAAAACCTGCCACAATGCGCGGTTAAGATACAGCGGTGTAGGCACCGCCATATGATTGGGCACGACGTCGACTATCACATGCATACCGTCGCGATGAATTGCCGACGACAACCGTTCGAAACCTTCACGCCCACCCATTTGCGTTGAAATATGATGATGATCTACCACATCGTAACCATGAGTGGATTCAGGTGTGGCCTGCAAAATCGGAGAAAGGTAGACGTCCGTCACGCCCAAATCCTTCAGATAGGGCACAATACGCTCGGCATCCTCGAAGGTGAACTGTGGCCCCATCTGTAGGCGATAGGTGGATGTGGGCACATGCTTTCCCGGTTTAGGCAGGTGCGAATGTGTGCGCCCAGAAAACCCAGCGCCCGTATCGGGAGTTATCCGCTCAGCAGAGGTACCGTGAGGACTAATCGGTCTCACCTGTTTCATTTGCCGCGTGTGATTTGGCGGCATCGGACACAAGCGTCGTCACCGCGCTACTTGATACTTGATCACGAGAAAGAATCACAAACGAGTGGGCAACCACAGTGAATGTGTCGCCGGCGCTAAGCTCTCCAAACGTCTGATCCGAACCAGCAGTTGATAACTCCAGCGCCCAATCAGCGCCCTCACCAATATCGGGAACCGTAAAAGCAATATCCTCACTCGAGGCGTTAATAGCAAGAATGAAGTCATCGTCGAGAATCTGCTGGCCGCGAAGATCCGATTCAGAGATCTTACCGCCGTTGAAAAACACCATAACCGAGCGTGCAAACCAGGTGCCCCAGTCGCCGTCTTCCATAAAGGAACCATCATTGCGCAGCCAAGCAATATCACCCACATCTGAGCTGCCGCCACGATCCGAAGCGCCTTGGAAAAAGCGGCGGCGCCTGAACACGGGGTGATCTTTGCGGAGCTGAATCATCTGCTTCGTAAAATGGAATATCTCTTGCTGGCGCTCGCTCAAATCCCAGTGCATCCACGACATTTCGTTGTCCTGGCAATATACATTATTGTTGCCGTGCTGCGTGCGGCCAATTTCGTCGCCATGAGAGATCATCGGGACGCCTTGAGAGGTAAGCAGGGTGGCCATAAAGTTCTTGATCTGGCGCAGACGCAGAGCATTGACGCCCGCATCATCCGTATCACCCTCGACGCCACAATTCCAGGAGCGATTATTAGATTCGCCGTCCGCGTTGCCTTCGCCGTTAGCCTCATTGTGTTTCTCGTTATATGAAACGAGATCACGCATCGTGAAACCATCGTGCGCCGTGACGAAATTAATCGACGCCATCGGGCGGCGCCCCGAATGCTCATACAAATCAGAAGAACCAGAGATACGCGAAGCGAACTCATCGAGAGTAGAAGGCTCGCCACGCCAAAAATCCCGAATTGTATCGCGGTATTTGCCATTCCACTCCGTCCACAACGACGGGAACTCGCCCACGTTATATCCGCCCTCGCCCACATCCCAAGGCTCAGCGATGAGCTTCGCCTGCGAGATTACGGGATCTTGCTGGATGATATCGAAGAACGTGGAGAGCTTATCCACCGCATACAGCTCACGCGCAAGCGTCGAGGCAAGATCGAACCGGAATCCATCCACATGCATTTCAGTAATCCAATACCGCAGTGAGTCAGTGATGAGTTGCAATGTATGAGGCGCACGCATATTCAACGAATTGCCCGTACCAGTAGTGTCGAAATAATGTGCCGGATCTTTAGGCACAAGCCGATAATAGGCCGGATTATCGATCCCTCGCAGCGAGAGCGTCGGCCCCATGTGGTTACCCTCAGCCGTATGATTATAGACGACGTCAAGGATCACCTCGATATCGGCCTCGTGGAAGGATTTCACCATCGATTTAAACTCTTCCACCTGCTCACCGCGCGTACCCGTAGAACTGTACTCATTGTGCGGGGCAAAAAACCCAATCGTGTTATAGCCCCAATAATTTGAAAGGCCTTTATTGATGAGCGTGGAATCATTGACGTACTGATGCACAGGCATCAACTCGATAGCCGTAATACCAAGCTCTTTCAAATAATCAATCATCGCTGGATGGCTCATACCGAGATACGTACCCTGCATAGACTCAGGGATATTCGGATGGAGCGCCGTCATGCCTTTCACGTGCGCCTCATAAACAACTGTCTCGTGGTACTCATGCTGTGGCGGGCGATCATGGCCCCAATCAAAGAACGGATTGATCACCACGGAAAGCATTGTGTGCCCAAGCGAATCGAGAGTGGAAGGCTCCTGAGGATTATTGAAATCATAAGAAAAGTTCTCTTGACCACCCTCAACGTGACCATCGATAGCCTTCGCATACGGATCAAGAAGAATCTTCGAAGGATCAAAACGAAGCCCACGCGAAGGATCAAAATCGCCAGATACGCGGTACCCGTACCGCTGGCCAGGGCGAATCCCCGGAATAAAACAGTGCCACACAAAAGCGTCTTTTTCCGTCAAATCAATGCGAGTCTCGTGATCATCATCGTCGATCAAACACAGTTCGATCTTCGTAGCGTTAGATGAAAAAATCGCAAAATTCGTACCGCCGCCATCGAAAGTGGCTCCGAGCGGGTAGGGTTTACCTGGCCATATCTCCATATTTCAAGACTACCCGAGATGCCATGCAGTTGAAATGTTCAGACCCGAGTAAGTGGCGATATTGGTAATTCACGGGTGTGTTCGCGCAATGAGGTAGGTGATGTGTAAACCGTTGCGTCGCTCTCGCTGATGTGAAACGATGTTTCCCATTAACAAGTATTGCTGGAGCTGCTGCTCCTCACGGTGGTTTCAAAAACTCTTGCGTAGTTTTTGACCAC
>JALFZJ010000048.1 GCA_022783665.1 Arcanobacterium sp. | reverse complement strand
CCAGCAAGCCGCAGCCAAACATCGAGCCAACCGTAACACCCGCCGCTGGGGCAACGGCCTCGATTGGAACGAGCTCCACACCCACACACCCTACCGCAACGACTACTAACCCAAAATCAATAACTTTTGTCCGCTAGCCCGATAAACGTCCATAAACCTCTACGCAAGCAGTTCTGTACAGTTGAAGCATGACGATTACCGTGCCCATCCTTGCGATCTTGACGCTCCTCATACTGCTCGTTGGCTGGCTTGGAGGATACATTTACGCGCAGTCGCGCGCGCATAGCACCGAGGCCATGCTTAACCGCGATCTCGCTGATGCCCGCGAGAAACTTCTGATCTCCACGGGGCGGGTTGAGCAACTCGAACAAGCTCACGATGATCTTCTCACCCAATTTCAAAGCGATGGCACGGTGTTACAAGCGCTTTCGCCGATTCTCAACCAACTCGATAAGATGACGAGTCATGTACAAACCCTTGAGCAGCAGACGCTTGCAGGCACTACCAAGGTGCTCACCCAACTGAGCAATGATGCACGTGTTCAAGCCGAACTCTCGCGCACCACTGCATCTTTGAATGCAGCGCTGCGCTCAACGTCAGCACGCGGCACGTGGGGCGAAGTGCAATTGCGACGCATCATCGAGGCGGCAGGCATGGTAGAACACGTGGATTTCGACGTGCAGAAGACTATGGCAAGTATTTCCCCGCGATCCGATTCCACTGCAAACCGATCGCGCCCAGATGCCGTCATTCATCTCCCGGGTGGCGCTCATATCGCGATCGATGCGAAAGTACCGATGGATGCCTATCTTCGCGCACAAGAGATAGAATCGCGCACCTATTCATCCGACGATCACCTGGGCGCCGAGGGAGATACTCGCATAGACGCCAGCCCAGGGTCTGACTTCGGCGGCGCACAAACTCTTAGCGCCGGCAGCCACCTAGAGCACGGCGCCACCGCCAGCCAACCAAGCCTCGGTGCCAGTAGTGAATCAAGCCTCCATACCAGTAGCGAACCAGGCGATGACTATCGCAATCAAGAAGCGAAACGGGCACTCCTTGGCGAACACGCAAAGTCATTACGCGGGCATGTAGCAGCACTCGTCAAACGCAATTATCCGAAAGACTTTGCGCACTCCCCTCAAATTACTGTGCTTTTCTTGCCAGCCGATTCTCTTCTAGCCGAGGCTCTCTCAGTCGATCCCAACTTGCTTGAAGACTCCTTCAGGCAGAACGTCATTCCGGCAACGCCCAGTACCTTGTTTGGCTTGCTTCGATCCATCGCCGTGGTGTGGAGCAACTCCGCAGCATCTGAAGAAGCCCAAGGCATTGTGGAACTGGGCACAACACTTGTTCAACGCATCAATATCGTTGTCAAACACCTCAATACGCTAGGAAAATCCCTCGGCAATTCCGTAGCCGCATACAACAAAGCGGTTGCTTCCATTGAATCACGGCTACTCGTTACAGCTCGCAGCTTCAATTCAATCCCAACCGACGCCCTTGATCTCGCCCAGCCGCCCTACGAGATCCCGAGCGACCACGCCCAAACGAATGAGTTCGTCTCTGCAGAGCTCGGACAAAATAGCACTGAGCCTAGAATCTGACCCTCTTACAGGGCAGGGCAGGGCAGCTTTGCGGCGGCCACTCCGCACTAACTACGCCACGCCGCCCTAACTACCAGTATGCGTGGCTCGCGCATTCGACACACGCTCATCTTTTCTACGTACCTGGTGTGGCCGGTCTACTTCCACACCCGTCGCCTTCAAGTCGGCACGAAGATTCTTGGGAAGCGAAAAACGTACATCTTCTTGCGCAGTCTCAACGTTTTCAACTTCGGTGAAACCATAGGTCTTAAGAAGGTTCACAACGTCACGGACGAGGATCTCAGGCACGCTCGCGCCAGACGTCACTCCGATCGTTTGAGCATCAGTGAACCAATCCGGATCCACCTCAGTCGCTTTATCCACACGGTATGCGTTACCAGCTCCAGATTCGAGAGCGACCTCGAGCAAACGCACAGAGTTTGATGAATTTGCCGAACCCACAACGATCACCACATCAGACATCGGTGCCATCGCTTTCACCGCGCCCTGGCGGTTTTGCGTTGCATAGCAAATATCGTCCGAAGGCGGATCAATAAGGTTCGGGAAACGCTGCCGCAAGGCTCGTACAATCACTTGGGTTTCATCAACTGAAAGAGTGGTCTGCGAGATCCAGACGACCCGATCGGGGTCATGTACCTGTACTGTGCGGGCATCCTCAACGTCATTGACCACCTGGATGTGCTCCGGCGCCTCACCCTGGGTGCCTTCCACTTCCTCATGGCCTTCGTGCCCGATAAGTAGAATATCGTAGTCATCACCCGCAAAACGCACGGCTTGTTTATGCACCTTCGTCACAAGCGGGCACGTTGCATCGATGGTGAGCAAGTGGCGCTGCTCAGCCTGCTGATGCACCTGGGGCGATACGCCGTGCGCGGAAAACACCACCCGTGCACCCTCAGGCACTTCGTCCGTGTCGTGCACAAAAATGGCACCTCGCTGCGTGAGAGTCTCTACCACGAACTTGTTATGCACGATTTCTTTGCGTACATACACAGGAGCTCCGTACAGCTCGAGGGCTTTCTCAACGGCGTCTACTGCCCGATCCACCCCTGCGCAGTACCCGCGAGGAGTCGCAAGGAGGATCTTCTTTCCTTCGGGAGACGGCGTTGACTCAATATGCGTCGGGAAAGCAGAAGCCCCCGCTAACGACACCGCAGGTTTCGTACTCACGCTAATCCTCTCCTAGCCATGGCTATACCGCTTTCTAGCGTACGCAATCAGGCGCGTATGCGAAACCGCAGATTCATCACCGCGAACCACGCAAACACCAATGAGGCAAGGTACAAACGTCGTAAAGAAATGCTTCCACCCCCATGCCAGAATAGGAGTATGGCAACTGCAGTACCTATCCCGCCGGAACTTCCACAGACGGCAGCGCAAACGACGCCCGAGCAGCCGTGGCCCGTGCGTCTGCTCTCCGCAAAGGTTGTGGAATATGTGGCACGCATGTCAAGGATGTGGATTGAAGGGGAGATCACGTCCTTACAGAGGCGTCCTGGTTCGAAAGTGCAATTCTTTACACTGAGCGATCTTAAAGACGACGTGAAGTTCACCTGCAAGATGTGGTCACATGCGCTGCCCAGCGGAATCGATAAAGGCGCGCGCGTTGTAGCGCTCGTCAAACCTGAGTTTTGGAAGGGCGGTGGCTCGTTTTCGCTACATGTAGACGAGCTCCGCCCCGTCGGTATCGGTGAGATACTCGCACGTTTGGAGGCTCTGAAGGCCACGCTAGCTGCCGAGGGACTCTTCGCTCCAGAACGCAAAAAGCCACTACCATTCCTGCCGAAGAGAATCGGCTTGATTTGCGGGCGCAACACCGATGCCATGCACGACGTCATCAAGAATGCTACCCAGCAGTGGCCAGCAGCGCAGTTTGAGATCCGTGAGGTGCGAGTGCAAGGCCAAGGAGCAGTAGAGGCCGTGATGGGCGCGCTCGCCGAACTTGATTCGATCAGGGAAGTCGAGGTAATCATCATTGCCCGCGGAGGTGGATCCATAGAGGATCTATTGCCATTCTCAGACGAACGCCTCATCCGCGCTGTTGGAGCAGCACATACTCCCGTCGTGTCTGCTATAGGGCATGAGACCCACAACCCACTCCTTGAGCTTGTGGCCGATTTCCGAGCCTCCACCCCCACTGAAGCCGCAAAGAACGTCGTACCGAACGTTGCCGTTGAACGGGAAAGCGTATCGCAACTCCTGGCTCGCGGGCGCCGCACTCTCGATTCGCTCATCACCGAGCAGCGTTATATGCTCAGCCAACTGCGCCAACGCCCGGCGCTTTCACAGCCCTCTGAGATGATAGACGCCCGCGCAGCAGACGTAGCATATTTGCGCAATTGGGCTCAGCTCAATTTCTCCTCACTCCTTGAGAAGAAGCGTGGAGAGGTTCAGGCTGACATCGCTACACTACGGACTTTATCCCCACGTTCTACGCTGCGCCGCGGCTATAGTATCTTAAGAGGCGACGACGGCTCACTGATCCGTAGCATCCACGATGCAACGGCTGGTGCAGACGTTGTAGCCAGAGTGTATGACGGCGATATCGATCTGCAAGTGAAGGGACGGTGAGTATGGCTCCGCAGAACTCAGATGCACCTACCCATTCTCCTTCTGCAGAGGAGCTAGATGCGGAGTTTTCTTCGTTAAGTTACGAAGAAGCCCGCGGCCAATTGGTCGATATTGTGTCACGTCTTGAACAAGGCAATATTCCACTTGAAGAATCCTTAGATCTATGGGAGCGCGGTGAAGCACTTGCACGTCGCTGTGAAGCATGGCTCGATGGGGCTCGCGAGCGGCTCCGCCTTGCACAACAGCGCGTTTCGGCACAAGACGCCGTGCACGCTCCGGAGCCGTCTTCCTCGGATGCGAAGTAGGATACTGTGAGCACACTCGTCATCGGCGAATCACTAATCGATATACTTCACGGCGCAAACAACGATCCTACGAAGCATTTTCCTGGCGGATCACCGTTTAATGTCGCAATAGGCCTCGCACAGCTCGCACACGAGGTAACTCTCCTGACGCATATTGGGACCGATTCTCTTGGGCGTCTTATTGAAGATCGTCTTCGCGAAGCAGGCGTACATCTCGCATCCGTGAGCAAAACCGATTCGATCACTTCCACAGCTCATGTGTACGTCAATGAACAAGGCAATCCACGATACGAGTTTTCACTCAATGATCATTTCCCTACGGTGGATATGGGCAATACCCCAGACCTCGATCCTGAACGTGCGCAGATTAAGCATGTGCATTTTGGTTCATTGGCCGCCCACGCAGCACCCGGTGCTGAGGAGATGCGCAAATGGCTGAGCCAATACCATGGCAATGCTTCCATTTCTTACGACCCCAATATCCGCCTCACCGCGATGGGAAGCCGGGAAAAAGTAGCCGCGGAAATTGAAAGCTATATTCCAAGCATCGACGTATTCAAAGCTAGCATTGAGGATCTCGAACCTGTGTACCAGGATTTCGATCCCAAGAGTTTTGCTCATCGTCTCCTCGATGAAGGAGTGCAACTCGTCGTCATCACGCGCGGCCCGCTCGGCCTCACAATGTATACGCGCCACCACACGATCGAAATACCGGCCGTGCGCGCTCATGTTGTAGATACTGTGGGCGCTGGAGACTCGCTTATGGCCGCTCTTATTGACGGTTTGGCTCGGCTCTCGGTAATCGGGCGCGAGGAGGCTCCAGCTATTGGGGAGCTCTCCCCTGCAATGTTGACGAGCTTGGGATCCTACGCTGCAACTGCCGCGGCGCTGACGGTAGCTCACAATGGGTCTTATGCGCCGAGCCGTCGAGACGTATCATCTCGATCAGAGTTTTATAGCTCAGGCGAACGCCCTATCGAGATACTGCCATAGGATACGCAAGCCTCTCCCTCGACCCTTTTCAGGCAATCCCCTTCACACGGTTCCCTTGGCACGCCGTGTTTCGTGCACTAGCCCAGTTGTGTGCCGCTAGATGTTTT
>JALFZJ010000004.1 GCA_022783665.1 Arcanobacterium sp. | reverse complement strand
TGAAGATGGTGTGATTACTGATCGGGTTGAGCTTGTTGATGATGGTGGGTTGGATCTGTCGAGGCCGGGTAAGTATGTGGTGAGGTTTGAGGTTGCTGATTCGCAGGGTGCGAAGGTGGCTGAGACGGCGACGGTGACGGTCGAGGCAAAGCAAACGCCCGCCCCGGGTGCTCCGGCAGACAATCATAGTGGGGTTCCATCGCCGCAACCGGAACCTCAGTCGGCGACCCAGCCGCCCGCTTCCTCCGGCAAGCTTGCGGCGACAGGCGCCGATTCGCGCAACCTCGCGGTCTTTGCAGGTGCGATGCTCCTGATGGGTGCGGCGCTTGTGGCGACCCGGCTTCGTGTGAAGTAGTCGCTGGCTGAAAGGACTGTGCCCCTGCTTCCCTCGGGTAGTGGGGGTACACCCGACCTTCCTGCATCCCAACGATGAGAAAGCCATGTAATTGCGACGCTTATGTGTTTCTTTCCCGGTGGGGGTGGAGGAGTCGATACAACTCATGAATCTGAGGGACACCAGCCTCATATAGCGATCGGCAGCCGATATATTCAATAGAAGTGTCGGCCGGTGGGTGCATGGGGACACTCGCTTGAGTGTGTGCTGATTTCCCCTGATGCCTAGGTGTGCTTACCTCTTGCTCGAACGGAAGCGGCTATGGCTCCACCGAGACTAAGTGACGTGGATCCACGGCATAGATCGCTGAGTTTCAGGCTTTGAAGTGAATCTCCATAGCGCCGTCAGCGGTGACGGTGGCGTGGTCGACGAGGGTGTTCCAGGCTTGGTCGCTGTATGCGAGGGGCGGCGTGTAACTGGTGGCCATGACGGGCGAGCGCTGGCAGTCTGTAGACTAGTGCCTACAGACTCTATAAACAGGCGCCTGAACTCCGAGCCGACGAGCGCCTCAACTAGGAATAATCCACGTTCGCTAAGGCGGGCAAATCAATGTGTCGATCATCTGTGGGCGCGATTTCAAGTTGACTCACTTTGCCGTCATCGAGAAACAAAATGAGCATGGCTTGTTGAGCGTCGTCCCATGCGCTGAGCCACACCCGATTATCGGGAGTGTCATTGTCAGTGAAGTAAATCGTGGGGCATCCGCAGTCGCAGCCGCCGGTAACCAACAGGTATGGTACTTGCTGCATCCACCGTGCTCGATCCTCGCTCGTGACGACGGCGTCAGCGTTGGCTGGCGCCTGGCGGATCATCGCCGTCACTAGTGCCCGCTCGTCAGGAGTGAGTTCACGTGTCATGGTGCTGATTGTACCAAGTGACGGGGGAGTCCTTGCAGGAAATGGGCACCGCGAGCACGATTTGCTACGCTAAAAGTTTACAAAATGCATCTGCAGAAGGTGGCACGTCACGTCAATCCTGCGGCGTTTGTGCTGCTCAATCTCTCTCGTGATCAGCTTGATCGGGTAGGAGAGATAGCGAAAGTGGAACGGCGAATACGTGAGACGGTGGAAGCCTACCTGCAAGCTGTTGTGGTGGTCAACTGTGACGATCCGTTGATCTCTTGCGCGAGCGATGGGCGTAGAACTATCGGAGCTTGCCAGTGTTGGAAGCGAGGTGGAAATCGACGTCCTTCGTCGGCGACGCTTCGAAGCGCTCGGGCTTCGATCCGCGAGCGACGCTTGAGAGAACCACATGATTAAAGCAGGGTACACAATGCCCGTTACTCCTACATCGTGATCGCATAAACATATATTCTTGGTTCTGGGTACAGAGCTGTACAATTGATTTGTGGATTGGAGCACTTCGGTGTTCTGGGCCTGAAAACAAATCAAAATAGCGTGCAAACGCTAATACACGTAACGCATACACGGTGAGTTGCTGAGACGCCGAATGAACACATGCTTGAACACAAGGGTCTAAATGCTCGGTATTTAATGCAGCTGTTCATAAGGTTCGAAGCATTGCCACATTGTCGTCCCTGAAACGCCGATATGTGCAAGCTTGCACACACTCAGTGTTTTGCCGGAACGTGCTAGCGCGAAGGTCGCGAGCGTCGGTGTGTAACATTACACGCTAGGCATCAGCCCTCGCACTGTCGGGTAGATCCAACGAGGCGTCTGCTCACATTCAATAGAAAGGTATTGTATGAAAACTCGATTGAAAGCTCTTGCGGCTGTTGGCGTCTCGATGGCGCTCGCGCTTTCCGCTTGCTCCTCCACTGATAGCGGCAAGGCAAAGGATAGCGACGAGGGCGGCAAGACCACCCTTGAATTCGCTGCCTTTGAAGGTGGCTATGGCACCGAGGTGTGGGACAAGGTGGTTGCCGCATACGAAGAGCAGAATCCTGACGTTGACGTCGATATGACGATCTCGAAGACGATCAACGAAGAGATTGCTCCTGGTATGAAAGCTGGCGACTATCCGGACGTCGTCTACTATTCGGCTGGTCAGAAGTCAGGCTTCACTGAGACTCTCCTCTCCGAGGGTGCCGTTATGAAGATTAACGATGTCTTCGACATGAAAGTACCTGGAGAGGACGTCACTGTGAAGGACAAGCTCCTTCCAGGTCTGCTCGGCGGTACCGCAACGAACCCACTTGGTGGCGAGGATACCTACCTCGCGCCGCTGTTCTACGCACCAAATGGTTTGGTGTACAACAAGAAGCTTCTTGCTGACAATGGCTGGGAAGTTCCAACGACGTGGGATGAAATGTTCGCTTTGGGCGACGCTGCCCGTGAAAAGGGTATTGCCCTGTTCACCTATCCTGTGTCTGGTTACTTCGACTCAGCTTTGCCGTCCATCATTGCTAACGCTGGTGGCGCTGATCTCTGGAACGATGTTGCTAACTACAAGGAAGGCGCTTGGGACACTGACGGTGCTAAGAAGGCACTCGAGACTGTTTCCAAGCTCGTTTCCAGCGATTATCTCTTGAACTCCACTGTTGGTAACGCCAATAAGGAGAACTTCATCAAGAACCAGCAGGCGATCCTCGATGGCACCGCCATCTTCATGCCAAACGGCAACTGGATCGTCAACGAGATGAAGGACGCTCCTCGTACTGACGGCTTCGAGTGGGGCGTTATTCCAGCGCCTGCATTTGAAGAAGGCGGCGAGCGTTATGCGTTCTCCTTCGTGGAGAACATTTGGATTCCTGCTCAGGCAAAGAATGCTGATGCTGCGAAGGACTTCATCGCCTTCTTGTACTCCGATAAGGCTGTCGACATCTTTGCTTCCGCTGGCGCTGCTCAGCCAGTTGAAGGCGCAGCCGACAAGGCTATTGCAGCTGCATCCGATCCGGGCGTTCAGGCATTCTTCGATATGATGAATGCTGAGGGCGTATCGGCAGTTGCTGGTGGTCCGCTTGCTAAGACTGTTGAGGGTGCTTCCTTCAAGGATTCGGTCTACAGCGCAATTGACTCCGTCGCTTCGGGCGAGAAGTCCCTCGATGACTGGAGCGCAGACATCAAGGCGACTACCGACAAACTTCGCGAAGCTAAGTAAGCTCAGCGGCGTTTGATCACTTCTGATAACTGACTGGGGGTGAGTGCAGGCTCACCCCCAGTTGTGGAGGATTTCATGACAGAATCTCAAGGGGCGCTCGCGGTTGAAAAACCCGAGGGCTCGCCCAAGAATCAAGGTAAATTAAAGATCGGATCAGCGGTTTCGCAGAAAACGGCGCGCACCAAACGTTTTGCTGTTTTGTGTTCACTTCCTGCGGCGATCTTAATGTTCATCTTCATCGTGTTGCCGACGATCCAGGTATTCCAGATGTCGGTATTCAAATGGGGAGGCTACTCACCGGATAAAGAATTTGTGGGGTTGAACAACTTCAAGATTCTGTTTGAGGATTTGAAGTTCATTGAATCCTTCCAGAACACGGTACTCCTGCTCGTTGTCGTCACGTCGGTGACGCTTCCAACGGCACTGGTTTTCGCAGCGATCCTCGTTCAACTGAAGGTTTTTGGAAGCGGCTTCATCCGTTTCATCTTGTACTTGCCCTCGATTCTTTCGATGGTTATCATCGCCGCTATGTTCGCTGCGATCTATGCAGAAAACGACGGTCTTCTTAACTCTGTGCTGCAAGCTATCGGTCTTGGCGCATACACCCAATCGTGGCTCGGTGATCAGAGTCTCGTCATTTATTCGGTCGCTTTCGCGATGCTGTGGCAGTCATGTGGTTACTACATGGTGATGTATATGTCGGCAATGGCTGGCATTGATTCGTCTATCTATGAAGCAGCGCGCATTGACGGCGCATCGAAAGTACGCCAGCTATTCGTTATCACCATTCCGCTGATCTGGAGCAACATCCGCACCACGCTCACATTCTTCATTATCTCGTCCATCAACCTTTCGTTCGTTATCGTACGAGCGATGACGGGCGGCGGTCCTGATGGCGCGTCGCAGGTGCTCTTGGGTTATCTTTACAGCCAGGCATACGACAACTCCCAGTTCGGCTATGGCATGGCCATAGGCGTGGTTACATTTACATTCTCCTTCGCGTTATCACTGATAGTGAGTCGCGTAACTAAGCGTGAAGTTATTCAGTATGGCTGAGGTGAAAAACATGTCTGAAGTTCAAGAATTAACACAAGCCCAGCCTGAGCCGCTAACGTCTGCGTCGCCAAACGCATCGGGTACACCTGAGCCAAAGAACAAGCGTACGGCGGAGGATAAGTGGACGATTGGTCGTATCCTGAGTCACATCGTCTTGTTTATCGTCTCGCTCACGATTATTGTTCCCTCGATCTGGGTGCTCATCGCATCGTTCAAGGAGCAATCCGAGTTTTACGGCAGTCCGTGGACGTGGCCGGAAGGATTCTTCTTCCAGAACTACGTGGATGCTTTTATTGACTCGGGCATCGGGCAGTCCTTCCTGACCTCCGTGATCGTCACGGCCACTGCAATGATCATTTCGATGAGTGTGGCACTGCCGTGTTCATACGCACTCGCACGCTATGATTTTCCCGGCAAGAAGATCTTGCAACTCGCCGTTCAAGGTCTGCTCTTCGTTAACGTAAACTACATTGTGGTTCCGATCTTCCTCTTGCTGATCGGTGCAGATAGATACGTGCGCGCAATCCTGCCAGATGGTTTCTTCATCGACAACATCTTCATATTGTCTTTAGTCTATGGCGCCACGTCTTTACCGTTCACAATTTATCTTCTGCAAGACTTCTTCGCCGCGATTCCGAAAGAATATGAAGAAGCCGCAATGATTGACGGCGCCGGGTTGGGGCGCACGATGGTTCAGATCTTCTTCCCGCTCGCCAAGCCGGCAATCTCGATGGCGATGCTCTTCAATTTCCTTTCTTACTGGAACGACTATGTCATCTCGATGACTCTCTTGACTGGGGATCGTGAAACGGTGCAGGTCGGCATGTTGAACCTCATGAGTACCGCCCATTCAGCAACGAACTATGGCCGTTTGTATGCGGGCATGGTGATCGTGGCAATCCCGGTGATTATCTTCTACATCGTCGTTCAAAAGAAACTCCTGCAAGTCTCCACGGGAGGTGGCATCAAGTGAGTGAAAAATCCGCAACAATCGCGCGCATCGTTATCGGTGCTATTGCCTACCTCGTATGTATAGGGCTTGCCGTCTACGGCAACACTATTCCCGGATGGAAAGGTCTGGGGATCATGTTGGTGGGGCTGGTCGGTATTTTGGTGATGCTCTACCTATACAATCGTCGTCACAGATGAACGGATCGTAACACGCTGACCACAAGGTAGTAGCTGCGACTAACATTGAGCGAGAAGGTGGCGTAAATGGCTGATCATGACGCACACGGTGAAAAAGCTGGAGACGGTGATCCCTTGAACGGCGGCACTGGTCGCCAGACTCCGCGTATGAACATTATTCTGCTCTGCGTAGATCAGATGCGCGGCGATGCTATGTCGTGCGCTGGAAATGAGATCGTCGAGACGCCCTATCTCGACATGCTCGCCGCCTCGGGTACTCGTTTTAGCCGCGCCTATTCTGCTACTCCCACCTGTGTACCTGCGCGCGTAGCCCTCTTCACTGGGCAAAGCCAAGAACACCACGGCAGGGTTGGTTACACTGAGGGTGTGCCCTTTGGTGAGGCATACCCCGTTACCATGCAAGGAGAACTCCGCAAAGCTGGATACCAGACGCAAGCGATCGGCAAAATGCATGTTTATCCAGAGCGTGAGCGTGCAGGATTTGATGACGTTCGCCTTCATGATGGTTTTTTGCATTACGCCCGCCGTGAACACGGGCGTAATCTCGCACTTATTGACGATTACCTCCCGTGGTTACAACGCCAACCGGGCATGGCGGCAGCCGCCGAAACAGACCACGGGGTTGGATGTAACTCGATTGTAGCGCGCCCGTGGGATAAACCCGAAGCCTATCACCCCACGAATTGGGTGATGAGTGAAGCGATCGACTGGCTTCATCGGCGCGATACCACCGATCCGTTCTTTCTTTTTCTTTCCTGGCATCGACCCCATGCTCCATATGACCCGCCCCAGTGGGCATACGATCAATACCGCGATGCGCAAATCCCTGATCCCCCGGTCGGTGAGTGGACGCATGTATGGGACGCATACCGGCGTGATGGTGATGCAGAAGCGAAGTACGGAGTGCAACGTGCCGAGGTGCGTACCCGCGCGATTCGCGCATATTACGGGCTTATTACTCATATCGACACGCAAATCAACCGACTCATGGAAGCCTTAAACGACTTCGATCTCCTGAGCAACACTGCGTTCGTATTCGTCTCAGACCATGGAGATATGCTGGGCGATCACAACTTCTATCGAAAATCCGTAGGATACGAGGGTAGTGCACACGTGCCATTCATTGTGAAACTGCCGCGCGAGCACACGGTCACAACATCGGATGCCGTCGTGGAGCTACGCGACGTTATGCCCACAGTGCTCGACATCGCTGGCGTGCCGATTCCAGATTCTGTAGATGGGCGAAGTGTACTGCCGCTCATGCGTGAAACACCTCATCCACAGTGGCGCACAGAAATCCACGGCGAGCATTTCTATGAGGCGTTCGGCGAGGAATCGATGCAGTGGGTCACGGACGGGGCACAAAAGTTCATTTGGTTCTCCGGTTCGGGAATCGAGCAGTTTTTTGACCTCACGAACGATCCCGAAGAGCTTTATAATCTCGTGGATGATCCCGCCTGGAGCGACACAGTTGCGCTATGGCGTGCACGTCTCGTGTCTTACCTTGAGGGGCGCGAAGAAGGGTTCGTGCGCGACGGTCAGCTTGTGGCTGGCCGACCTGTAGTGAACGATCTCAAATGGATCCGCGATCTTATGAACGAGTAAACCGGGTAATCCGATAGTAGACGATGTGCCCATACAAAGCCCCTGGGGTTACTGTGCGAGGAACAAGTGTTTTGCCAGCGCCCTCGTTGGGCTGAGGCACCCTCGCTCGGTTGCGTGTGCATTGTTAATCCCTGGTGAATGATCCATATAAGCAAGTGATACTCAACGGATCCGCACTACTGACTTTACTGTATTGGACGAGTAGTACAAAGAGTATTACTCTAGTAATACAGATGAGGGAGGTGTGATATGGCTCCACCGAATTTCAAGTTGAACCCCGATCGGCCGATAGGTGAACAGCTTGTGGCTGAGTGTGAACGGCTCATCGCTGTGGGGGAGTGGAAGCCTGGCGAACGAGTGCCCAGCGTCCGCGCGCTCGCTGTGCAGTTCGGCGTCAATCCAAATACTGTGCAAAAAGCACTCGCCCTTCTCGATGAACGCAGTTTGCTCGTAGCACGCAGCACCTCAGGGCGATTTGTGACGGAGGATGAGGCATTGATAGCACGCACAGGAGATCGCATCGCGCGCTCTCATGCAGCGCAATATGCGCGAGCCATGAGGGCGCTCAAGATCGGGCGCGAGCGAGCTATTGAGCTCTTTGATGAACAAGCCAAAGCTATACGCGGTACCCGCGAGCGAGCATGAGTGATGCTGTGCTGCTTTGTGACGTCGCGCTGCTATTAGCTGCGGGAACTATGGTGCCCCAGTTTCATAAACCCTACAACTGACCACCACACACCAGCAGAAATAGAGCAAATCTATTATGCTAAACGAGCTACCAGCACACCAGAGCCAGTAGCGACAACATAAGAAGCGAACAAAACCCAGTACGCAAAACCCAGTACGCTTCAACCAGCTTCTTCAGATGGTGTGGCAGCGTCGGTTGTGACACGTCAAAAGTGTCCGTCATGCCGCATATGCATACGGGAGGATGTATCGCTCGAGGGTGCTATCTCCGCCCGTTGGATCTATTGGGGCAGCAGTACTCACCAGCAAGACCTCAAGCGCAATCACAAGCACAGCTGTGGCGGTGAGAGGTATTGGCTCAGTGATCCAGAAAATGATGGCGATGAGGAATATGGCTAGCATCCGTTCGCCAGGCTCGGCGAGGTTTGGCACGTCAATAATGAGCGTGGCGATGAACACTACTGTGCCAAGGATTAAACCAATAAGTTCTTTAGTGCCTAATGGCTTAGGCTTCGCGACGTTGCGAGGCAATTGCGTAGTTCTGCGCAATTTAGTCATAGGGCAATGCTATGGTATAGATCTCACTCTTGCCATGGCGAAGACCCTCCCTAATCGTGCCCTATCGTCACGTTACGTGGATCTCCTGGCTCTACATACGGCTTAGTAGATCGCCTTGCCCTTTTGTTCGGGAAGTGCAAAAGCGCTCAATGCAGCAATCGCAAACGCAATCGAGAACACCGAGAACGTAAGTATCATTCCGCCTAGATTCATAAACACAGGCACAAGGAGCGGGGTAATGATAGAAGCGATACGCCCAAAACCTGCAGCTGCGCCCGTGCCCGTACCACGCACCTGCGTCGGATATAACTCAGGGCCAATCGCGTAAAGCGCGCCCCAGGCCCCGAGGTTGAAGAAGCTCAACGCCATACCGGAGGCGATAATCGTAGCAGGGCTGCCAGACATTCCAAACAAGATGGCCGAAACTGCCGAGCCGGCTAAGAAAAGTGCGAGCGTGCGCCGTCTACCCAAAATCTCAATCAGCCATGCGGCAGCGGCATACCCAGGCAACTGAGCCAAGGTAATAATCAATGTGAATTCGAATGACTTCACAAGATCGAATCCTTGTGCGGTGAGCAGGGAAGGGATCCATGTGAATGCGCCGTAGTAAGCGAAATTGATAGTGAACCAGATCGTCCACAGTGCGATCGTGCGAACCCGCATCGATGGTGACCATATCGTCAAATGGCCAACCGTTGCTCGGTTATCTTGATCATCGGTAGCGGCATTAGCGCTCGTGTGTTGATTCGCCGCGAGGGCGTCATCCGCAAGTGGTTTTCCGCCGACGTATTTCTCGCCGGCAGATGCTTCATACTCGAGCACGATACTCTCAGCCTCGTCATGGCGATTCTTCGTTTCGAGGTATCGCACGGATTCGTGCGTGTGGAAGCGAATAATGATGGCATACAGCGCCGGTATAGCACCGATGGCAAGCCCCCATCGCCACCCGTTATCACTCGTCGCCACAACGAAGTAACCGATTAAAGCAGCTGCAAGCCAACCAACTGCCCAGAAGGCTTCAAGCCATACGATGATTCGCCCACGGATTGCTTTAGGAGAGTACTCGCTGACGAGCGTTGATGCCACGGGCAGCTCTGAGCCCAGGCCGAGCCCTACAAAAAAGCGGAATACCAAAAGCGTCCCTACGCTCACCGCAAGTGCGGAGGCACCTGTAGCGAGCCCATACACGAGCAGCGTGATGGCAAATACTGAGCGGCGCCCAATCTTATCAGCGAGCAAGCCGCCTACCGTAGCGCCAATTGCCATACCGATGAAGCCAAGAGAGATAATCCACGAGGTCTGCGTAGCAGTAAGGTTCCACTGCTGCGCAAGAGCTGCAATGACGAAGGAAATCAGGCCGACATCCATCGCGTCAAGCGCCCAGCCAACACCTGAGGCTCCGAGCAGTTTTCCAAGTTTCTTCGTAAACGGTAAACGCTCGAGGCGTTCGGCCCGCGTAAGGGTAGTACGCGGATTCACATCATCGCGCATTAGCTCAACACCAGATTTCACATGTATGAGTGATTGCCTCCGTGCAGGAGGTGTATGAACGGCAGGCGATCAGATCGGTGCGTTACCCAGTAGGGGCCAGTGTCGTATTAGATTCGTACCGGATCGATCTTCCACACTTCATTAGCATAATCATTAATCGTGCGATCTGAGGAGAAGCGTCCAGATTCGATAATGTTGATGAAGCACTTCTTTGCCCAGTCGAGGCGATCGGCGAAGTAATCGTTCGCCATGCGATCACGTGTTTCACGGTATGAGGCGAAATCACCGAGCACATAATATACGTCTGCCATCTCCCAGCCGTTCGAATCCAGCAGCGAATTTACCAGATCGTGGAACATGCCGGTGCCCGCATCATCCAGTGTGCCGTCCGTCATGGCATCAATAACGCGCTTAAGACCAGGCACGTCGTTCATTACCGCACGTGGATTGTAGTTCTGGCGAAGCTCAGGGAGCTCATCTTCGAGGGCGCCAAAAATATAAGCATTCTCATCGCCCACGGCGTCTACAATCTCTACATTCGCGCCGTCCATCGTGCCCAATGTGAGTGCGCCGTTCATCATGAACTTCATATTCGATGTGCCCGATGCCTCTTTACCTGCGGTAGAGATCTGTTCGGAGACGTCGGCCGCAGGAATAATGTGCTCCGCTGGCGTCACGTTGTAGTTCTCTACAAACACAACCTGAAGAATATCGTTCACGTCAGGATCGTTATTGACGAGCTTCGCAATCTCGTTGATGAGTTTAATGATTGCCTTTGCCCGCACATACCCGGGCGCAGCCTTCGCTCCGAAAATGAAGACTCGCGGGGCGACGCCTGCTTCGCCGTCTTTAATCCGGAAATACAGATCGAGGATATACATTGCGTTAAGCAACTGGCGCTTGTATTCGTGCAATCGCTTAATCTGCACATCGAAGATCGCATCTGGATTGATCTCGATTCCGTCGCGGGCTTTCACCCATGCTGCGAAATCTACCTTGTTGTTGTGCTTGATCTCATTGAGGCGTTCCAGCACGGATGTATCGTTGGCATGCCTGGTAAGCGTCTTGAGCTCGTCGAGATTGCGTACCCATGAATCTGAGCCGAGCAGTTCGGTGAGGAGGGCGGAAAGACGCGGGTTACATTGGTTCAACCAACGCCGAGGGGTGACGCCGTTCGTTTTGTTGTTGAATTTCTCCGGCCAGATCTCATACCAGTCGTGCAGAGTTTCTTTCTTGATGATCTCGGTGTGTAGTGCAGCGACGCCGTTGATCGAGTATGCAGCGTAGCAGGCGATCCATGCCATTCGCACACGGTTGCCATCGATCGGTGCCATATAGGCAATTTTGCCCGGATGGTAGCCTTGCTTGCCAAGTTCCTCGCGGAAGCGGCGATCAATTTCTCGAATGATCTCCAAAATGCGCGGGAACAAGCGCTCGAAAATCGTGATTTCCCACGTTTCAAGCGCCTCGGCGAGCACCGTATGGTTCGTGTAGGCGAACGTATGGGAGACGATGTTCCAAGCGTCGTCCCAGCTCAACCCCTGCTCATCGAGCAAGATACGCATAAGCTCAGGGATAGCGAGCACAGGGTGGGTGTCATTGAGCTGGATTGCGTTGAACTCAGCGAACTTTGCCACGTCGCCTCGCTGTGCGATTTCGTTATCCACCATCATCTGCAAGGATGCTGAGCAGAAGAAATACTGCTGGCGTACGCGTAAGACTTTGCCCTCGAAAGTTGTATCGTTTGGATAGAGCACGCGGCAAATATCGGCAACGCGTTCACGCTCTACGATAGCGTCAGTGAAGCGTTGAGAGTTGAAGGCGTTGTAATCGAACTCCTCCATCGGTTCGGCTTTCCACAGCCGTAGAGTGTTCACGTTCTTCGTGCCGTACCCAGTAATAGGCATGTCGTAGGGGATGGCACGTACTGTGAGGTCGTTGTAATGCACAAGGCGCTGTTCTTCTTCACGCCGGATTACAAAGGGATAGCCCTCTTCCATCCATGAATCTGGAGTTTCTTTTTGAAAACCGTCGTCAAAAAGCTGCTTGAACAAGCCATAGCGGTAGAGCAACCCGTACCCACGTACGGGAAGATCGAGCGTTGCACATGAATCGAGGAAACACGCCGCGAGGCGGCCAAGGCCACCGTTACCCAGTGCAGCATCATGTTCCGCCTCAAGCACGTCGGTGAGATCTTGGCCATACGCCGATACGGCTTCCTTCGCTTCGTCCAAAATGCCGAGATTGTTGAGGTTATTCAGCAGAGCGCGCCCCATTAAGAACTCGGCTGAGAGGTAATGCTCCATGCGTGTGGCGCTATAGGTTGCCTCGGTTGTCTGCCAGTCGTCGGCAAGGCGGGCGACGACGTCTTGGGAGAGAGCCGTCCAATACTCCATAGGCGTGGCCGTATCTGGATTACGCCCAGAGACGGCGCGAACCGACTTCCCCAGATCCAAGATGGCTTGTTGGTGCGTCATGAATTCCTCCGATTATGCATTGCGGAGGGCATGCGCCACCGCAAAACTTCTGCTGCCATGCGCCATTGCATCTGAGATTCTACTACATACGCACCCACGCCTCGAATCCGCCAATCATGGCAACTCGTACGAACCTTTGCACACTCGCGGATGATGGACGTGAGCCTTGCGGCTCGTGCTATTGGCAATGTGTGGATGGAAATGGAATATGCGGGAAGACTCTGGGCGCCCATTGTGGGATATACAGGTGCGTTAAGAGTTGCCACTTGTTAGAATCGGGGCGCGGTAATCAACTACTAAAGGAGTCCCCTTGTGAAACGCAATATGCGTAGTATTGCGGCGGCGTTTGTTGCCGCGCTGAGCCTTGCTGCCTGCTCTGTGAATGGGGCGCCGAGCGGGGGTGCAGGATCGCAAGGCGGCGCAAGTGAGGGCGCTTCATCGTCGCAAGCCCAGTTAAAAGACGTATCATTCATGCTCTACTGGGCTCCAGACACCAACCATATCGGCGTGTATGTAGCGAAGAACAAGGGCTGGTTTGAGCAGGAAGGTCTCAATGTTGAGATACTCGGTTTGGCACAAGCCGGAGCTGAACAGGCGGTAAATTCGGGGCTTACGGATTTTGCGCTCTCGACGTTAACAAACGTCGGACTCTATAACGCTAAGGGCGCTTCCCTCAAAGGGGTACTCCAAGTCCAGCAAAAGCCTAGCGCAATATGGTGTGCTCTTGAATCCAATAAGGCGATCGCGTCTCCCAAAGACTTCGACGGTAAAACCTTCGCAACGTTCGGCTCGAGCGAGTCAGACGCCGTCATACGGCAGATGATCCGTACAGACGGCGGGCGTGGCATATTCGATACGGTGACGGTGGGGACGTCTACCTTCAACGCCTTAACCTCGGGGCGAGCCGATTTTGGAGGATTCTATGATACGTGGGAGGGAGTGCAATCGCGGTTGAACGACCCTGAACTCACTTGCTTTTCAGAGCCCGAATATGGGGTACCGGGGAATGCAGACTCAATCAGTATCATTACCAACGAGAATATGATCGAACGTGATCCACACACTGTGAAAGCTTTTGTCAGCGCAGCGCAACGCGGATACGAGTATGCATATGCTCATCCCGATGAGGCTGCGCAGATCCTTGTGGAGGAGGCAGCTCAGGCTAATCTCGATCCGCAATTTGTGCGTGAATCCATGGCTTATATCGTGGATGGTGAATACTGGGGTGATCGCGAGGCTATCGAGCAGGGGAGCTTCACCCTCGGAAGCACTGATACCGGCGGCGTGCAGAGCTATCTAGATTTCTTGACGCGTGCAGGAGCGATCGAAGGTCCGAACGGCGAGCCAATGGACGCTGCGCCAGACGTTGTATCAATCGCCACAGATGAATTCATCCATCGCTAACGCCCGCGATGACAGCTATTGATCGAGATCTTCATCGTCCGCTGGCCCAAGTAGAGCCCGTTCCGCCAGATTCACACCTGCCATGAGCACAGCCGTCAAGATGATAATCACTGCCGTAGCAGCGAAAATCAATGAGGTTTGAAACGAATTGTACGCTTGCTGGAGCCACACGCCTAGGCCATCGCGAGCGCCAAGGTACTCGGCCGTTGCGGCCGTGGCGAATACGTAGGCGGCTGATACTTTGATTCCGCCAAAGATTTGCCGCGCTGCGACGCGAAGTTTTACATGCCACAGCGTCCATGTCGGTGTTGCCCCGGAAGTGAGCGCTACATCCGCATAGAAGCCCGGAATCGCCGTCAACCCACGTATGGTTTGCACAGCAATGGGGAACATAGCGAAAAGTGCAACAATCACGATCTTGCCTCTCATCTCAAAACCAAACCAAATGAGAAAGAGAGGCGCAATCGTGATTAATGGCATCGTTTGAGCTGCATACAGCAAAGGGAAAAGTGCCCGATTTGCGGTATGTGAACAATACAGGGCCACGCCCGTGAGAATGCCCAAAACGATTGCAATAGCAAAACCGACAATTCCTTCAAGAGTCGTCACCAGTGATGCTGGTGCAAGCGTAGGCAATGCCGCTATCATTGCGCGAGCCACGGAAGACGGCGCAGGCACGAGTTGGGCCGACACCGCACTAAGCCGAATCCACACTTCCCATGTCACGAGTATGATCGCGACGGCAACGAATGTGGGGATGTGTTCCCTTAACCAATTCACCTTGTGATCACCTTGCTTTCATGAGTTCTCATGATGACGAAGCCTGCCCGGTAAGGTGAGGAGCCCGGGAGGCGCTGTGCTAAAGAGCTTATCGACGCTAGTAACTCATGCCAAGAGCGGCATGTACTTCACTCAAAGTTTGCCCAGCTTGTTCGCGTGCGCGCTCAATTCCTCGGGCAAGCACTGATTCTAGGAAGGAAGGATCTGCCACGAGTTCGGTTCGGCGCTCGCGGATTGGGGCGAGATGCTCATTGATGGCCTCTGTAACAACTGCTTTGAGTGCGCCGCCACCACCGCTGCCGATTTCATCAGCGATCGATTCAGGTGAGCGCCCTGATGCAAGAGCCGCGATGAGGAGTAGATTCGCCACCTCGGGGCGGCCTACTGGATCCCATGTGATGAATCGTTCAGAATCGGTAACCGCCTTCTTTACCCGCTTGGCCGTTTCATCCGCGCTCATCCCAAGTTCAATGGTATTGCCACGAGACTTGCTCATCTTTTGCCCGTCGAGCCCGAGCACATTTTCCGCTTCAGACAGAAGGGCTTGTGGGCGTGGGAATACTCGCCCGGCTCCCTTGGGATGTCCGTAACGTTTTTCGAAGCGGTCCGCAATCACGCGTGCTTGTTCCAAATGGGGCAATTGATCTTTGCCAACGGGCACCACATTTGCCTTGCAGAACAGAATATCTGCGGACTGATGCACAGGGTAGGTGAGTAGTAAGCCAGACATTGGCCGGCCTCGCGTAGCCTCGAGTTCGGCTTTCACGGTGGGGTTACGGCGCAACTCAGCATCCGATACTAAGGAGAGGAATGGCAACATGAGCTCGTTGAGTTCAGGTACCTGCGAGTGAGCGAAGATCGTTGTAGCTTCTGGATCCATGCCTACAGCCAAATAATCCGTAAGCAAGGAGTATACGCGCTCGCGCATCGGGCCTACTGAGTCACGATCGGTGATCACCTGATAGTCCGCAATGAGGAGCCAGGTATCTACACCACGCTTTTGCAAATCGACCCAGTTGCGCAATGCGCCAAAATAATGGCCGATGTGTAGATTGCCGGTGGGGCGTGCGCCCGTGAGCACGCGGAACTGGGAAGCATCAACATCGATTGCTGCTTGTATCTTCTCACTCACAATACGCGAGTGAGCCAATGTAGCATCAACATCCGTAGCTGTAGCAGGGGCATTGTTATTGTACGGCTCACTGTGATCGCGCGATTCGTTATGATCTTTCGCCTGTGTGGAACCAGCTGGTTCAGCAGTGGCAGAAGTATGCGGCGCGTTCGTGTGCATGTTGCGTGCAGTGCTCGTCTCAGTGCTCGTTCCGGTGCTCATTGCGTCCTCAGTATCCTCTCTTACAACTCGCCGTTGCTATGATATCGCCGATTGCGGGTAGTGCACATATCCGATGCTGTGTTCATGCACCTGCATTCACTACTGTGCCAATCTGTGTGGAGCACAGTTTCTGACCCGCGGGAGCGAACTACCGATAATTTACTGCGCGGGCGTCACGTAGATCCGCGTCGTCAAACCTGGCATCTGCGCAACCGATTGCGGCTCAAAGCTCTCGAAGCTCTCGCGCGGCTTTTCCCACGCCGAATCCCATACAAGAGTGAAGTTTTTACCGCGCCCCTGCGGAAGCGTGAGGGGAGTAGAGCTCAAGGTGCCGTTGAACGCCACAAGCACGTCGGCGTCTTCCATCATGCCTGAACGAAGCATCTGAAGTACTCGAACGCTCGAATCGAACCACTTATAATCGGGCATGCGATGGCCGGAGTTATCGAACCATTCGAGATCGAGCAACGTATCTGCTCCGATTCGCGTACCCGTATAGAAAGACGTTGGGCGGAGCGCCTTGTATGTGCTGCGTAGCTTGAGAAGGTACTGGGTAGTAGCGAGCATATTAAGCGCATGCTCGTCACCAGACCAATCGATATAAGAAATATCGGAGTTTTGGCAGTAGGCGTTATTGTTGCCGTCTTGAGTTTTGAGCATTTCATCGCCGGACGTGATCATCGGGGTGCCCGCCGAGAACAGCAGACTCGCCATGAGGTTTCGTGCCGATTGGCGCCTGCGTGCGTTTACTTCTTCACTCGCTTGGCTCTCACCTTCTATGCCGTGATTCCAGGAGTGGTTTGAGTTTGAGCCATCGCGGTTGTGCTCGAGATTCGCCTCATTATGCTTGGTGTTGTAGCTGGTTAGGTCTCGGAGCGTAAAACCATCATGTGCGGTGATGAAATTGATCGATGCATGTACGC
>JALFZJ010000068.1 GCA_022783665.1 Arcanobacterium sp. | reverse complement strand
CAGTGGGATCTTCACAGATTGTGCGGATAGCGGCGATAGGATCGGCAAGCTCTACGTCGGTGAAGCGTACGCCTGCTTCCATAGCATCAAGCACTGCTGCGGTGGCGCCAGTTTTCAAAGCACACGTCGCATCGATGATATTGGAATCGCCCACAATCACGTGCATGCGTCGGTAGAGCTCTGGATTACCATGAGGCTCATCTCTGGTATTGATCATTGGCCGTGAACGCGTCGATGCTGCAGAGACGGCGTCTACCATTTGGTATGAGCGTTGGGAGAGGTTGTAGCGTGCATGCCCACCGTGGGTGTTGATGTATCCTGAACCCACAATGATCTGGCGCGATACAAAGAAGGGAATAAGCGAATCAATTCGCGCCCGAAAATCGCGGCGCCGGCGCACAAGATAGTTTTCATGGCAACCAAAAGAGTTGCCTTCACTATCGAGATTGTTCTTGAATAGGCGGATCGTGCCATCTATTCCTTCTTTACGTAGAGCGTCATTCGCCTCATCAGCCATGCGTGCAAGAATAGCGTCGCCTGCGCGATCGTTAATGATCAGATCACGCACGCCGTCACATTCTGCAGTGGCATACTCCGGATGAGCACCTACATCGAGGTAAAGGCGCGCACCGTTAGCCAAATAGGCATTCGTCGTGCGCTGCGCTTGAAGCACTGGCGCGAATAGACGCTGCGCTGCGTCCTCTGCGCTGATTGGTGGCCCACCACCGTCTCGAGCAGAGCACATAATGCCATATTCGGTCTCGATGCCGAGGATTCTGCGCGTCACTGTCCACCCTTTTGTACGAAGCCCTGCACGAAAGAGCTCGCATTAGCTTCGAGGATCGAGTCGATATCGTCGAGCAGGGATTCAACGTCTACATTCGTCGACGATTCGTGCACCTGAGGGATCTCTTGGATTTCTGTTTCTTCGGTGCGCCGTGGCTGGCGGAACTCTTGTTCTGACATCTCTCCTCCTGCGTCACTTATTATCATTCAACGAACTGCGCTATCGTCTCGTGCAGTTCACCTGATCTCATTCTACGTATCACGGGCCACCAAATTCGAAGCGTGTGCGGCAATAGCCACCTGCGTTCGTTTGCCAAATGGCATCACACACCCAGATATCTCTTGCTGCTACTATTGCCGCTATTTTTCACGTATCTCTCACTAGCTTTCCAATAGCGGCGCACTCTGCTCAGCAAACGTGCCGCATAGCTCATTGCGTGGCAAGAGCTGCAAGAAATTCTTCGATAGACGCCGATTGCGTCAAGGCCTCGCCTACCAAGCTTCGCGTGGCTCGCGTGGGGTAATTGAGGGGCATCCGGAGCAAATCTGCACGCCCTGGTATATCGAACGTGATGCCGTCCCATCCTGCCATTGCCACATTGTGTGGAAAAGCTTTGATGACGCCCCCGCGCAGGTATGCGCGCGTGGATTCCGGCGCATTGCGTTTCGCCCAGGCCACTTGTTCGCTAGTAAAGATGCGTTTTACGCCGCCAGCGCTATCGAGGCGATGCACAATCGATCGTTCGGGGCGAAGATCGTGCCATTGAAGGTCGAATGCACGGAGTTTGTCGTTATCCCAGCTCAGGTTGCCGCGCCTGCGGATCCCTTCGAGCATCGAGTACTTGGCGATCCATTCCACTCGGTCGCTGGCACTGAACATATCCGTGCGAAGGGCATCGAGCACTTCTTGCCAGACGTGGAGTATTTCAGCGGTATCGTAATCGATGTTCGCTGCCGCGTGGAGCGCCTCACGCACAGTATCGAGGTAGATCTGTTGGATTGCGATCGCCGTCTGTGATGATCCATCATGCATATCAATGGCCGTGCGCAGTGTGGGATCATGCGAGACTTCCCACGCCGCCCGCACAGGGTCATACAGCATAAGCGAATCGAGTGCGAGTGGCACGTCTCCTTGTTCCACAAGCCACAAGACGAGCGACGTTGTACCGACCTTTAGCAGGTTCGACACATCGAATTGATTTGCGTCGCCTCCGATCACGTGGAAACGCCGAAATTGGTGCGCATCCCCATGGGGTTCGTCGCGTGTGTTGATGATTGGGCGGTTGAAGGTCGTCTCAATGCCCACATCGTTTTCCACGTAGTCGGCACGTTGAGAAATCTGGAATCCTGGCTTTTCCGAGCGCTGCCCGAGGCCTACCCGCCCTGCTCCGCAAATGATCGGGCGGGTCACGAAAAACGGCGTCAGGTAGCGAATAATATCCGTGAACGGCACATCTCGTTTCACCTGATAGTTTTCGTGCGTGCCGTAGGCTGCACCTTTGCCATCAACATTGTTCTTATAAAAGACGTAGTTCTTGCCCGCTTGCGCGAGGAGATCCATCGTCTCTTGAGCAATGAGCTCCCCTGCCCTATCCCACAACACCGTCTCGCGCGGATTGATCACTTCTGGGGCAGAGTACTCTGGGTGTGCATGGTCTACGTAGAACCGTGCGCCATTGGTCAGCACAATGCTCGCCGGATGCGGCAGCTTGCGTTCGGCTTCGCTTGGCCGATGCACGCTGTGCAAGGCGCCCGCATCTTCGCCTGAGGGCGCCAATGCTGCCGGATCATCAGTAAGCTGTGAGGGATGGGCGCTGGCACGCGTCATGCGGAAACCGCGTGCGTCGTTAAGAGGATCCTCACCGTGATAATCCCAGGGGATGCCTCCTACCCTTCCTGCCGCACTTCCTCCATTCGCGTAATGCGTCACAGCATGTGAGGAAAGCACAATAGCATTGTTTTCTTGCCGCATCGCATCCACAATGCCAAATTCGGTCTCAAGCCCGATACTCCGACGAACGCTCATTATATGAGTCCCTTCTTCACCATGCCTTCCCAGTTTGGCATATCAGGATTCGAATCGTCGGAGCGTTCCATCTGTGAAGCGGAGGGTGTACCAGTGGGCGCACTGCTTTGCCTTGGGCTCTGGTTGGCCTCTGATGTGCCTCG
>JALFZJ010000035.1 GCA_022783665.1 Arcanobacterium sp. | reverse complement strand
TTCGTGCAGGTGCCTATGGATAGTGACGACTACGCCGAGAAGTTCCTCGCAGCCGCTAACGAAACGGGTGTACCTGCGGAAGAAATCACCGTAGCTCAAGCCTTAAAGGAAGAACCCCTACTCAATCCTGGTATCAAGCGTGCCTTCCGCGTGGAAGACGGCGCGATGGATGGGTGGAAGATCGTGTGGGGTGCTGCCACATCTGCGCAAGAATACGGCGCTCAAATCTTGCCCTATCATCGCGCTACCAAAATCGTTGTGCGTGACGGCGCTATTCAGGGCGTGAATGCCGTGGATGAAAAGACGGGCGAGGACGTACGTATCGATTGCACGTTCGTCATCAATGCGGCTGGGCCGTGGGCAGGCCAGGTAGCGGCTCTCGGCGGTGCTCATGGCGTAGACGTGGTGCCAGGGCGTGGCATCATGGTGGGCTTCAATCAGCGCCTTGTACATCACGTGATTAACCGCTGCGTCTACCCCGGCGATGGCGATCTTCTCGTGCCTGGCCATCCCATCTGTATTATCGGCACCACCGATCAGGCTGCTGTTAAGCCTGATTATCTTGAGATTAAAGACGCCGAAGTGCAAGCGATGCTCGATAAGGGTGCGGATATGGTTCCTGCGTTGCGTGAGGCTCGCGCGATCCACGTGTGGTCTGGTGCGCGGCCGCTGCTGAAGGATTCGCGCGTGGCTGCCACAGATACGAGGCACATGTCTCGCGGGATGGCCGTGATCGACCATCTTGAACGCGATGGCATCCGCGGTTTCCTAACGATTGCTGGCGGCAAGTTCACCACGTATCGCCTGATGGCTAAAGGCGTGGTGGATGATATGTGTGCTCAGCTGGGGGTAGAGTGCCCGTGTCTCACCGATAAGGAGGCAGTGCCGGGTGCATCACAGCAGCGCTACCATCAGCTTTCTGATCGTCTCGCAGCTCGCGAAGCTGATCGCCATGAGGAGCCGATCGTATGCGAATGTGAACTCGTGAATCGCAAGATGGTGCTCGATATGCTCGCAGAGAATCCGAGCGCGAACATTGATGATCTTCGCCGGCGTCTGCGCATAGGCATGGGGCCATGCCAGGGTACATTTTGTGGAAGCCGGGTGGCAGGAATCATTCACGAATTCCGTGCGAAACGCGTATCGAGTGAAGCTAAAACCCGCGAGGAGGCCAGCTCTGCGCAGATCGCCTCTGACAGTGCAGATGTGGCCTCTACGATGCTTGAGCTGTTTATGAGCAACCGCATGGGCGGGGTGAAACCTATTCTGTATGGTCAGCTTTTAAGCGAGGTGGCATTGAAGAATTGGGTGGGCAGCACCCTCGGGTTAGGGCATCTGCCACACACATCCGATAATGCGAAGCGAGCCACAGGCGATATGGCACTTAACCACCCCATTGATCGCGATGCCCCAGAATCGGCAGTGGCACAAGGAGTAAACAAATGAAGGTCACAGTGATTGGCGCCGGAATTGCAGGGTTGAGCGCCGCTCTGATGGCTAACGAGAAGGGTCACCAGGTATCAATCGTCACTAAAGGAATGGGCGGGATCGATCTTTCAAACGGTACCGGCGATGTGCTCGGTTACGATCTTGACGGTAACATCATCGACGGTGATCCTTTCGATGCTATCGGCGGGCTGCCTGGTGATCATCCCTACCACGCGATTGGTGAAACGAATGCCCGCAGTGGTATACAGTGGTTGCGCGATACACTTTCGAGCTATTTCGCAGCGGGCTCGTTGCCTGCAGGCACCGGCTCACAGCGCGCTGATTCCGCGTCACGCAATGCTGGTGCTGCTCCGCAGGGTGGCGGTTTTGCCTCGCACAATTCGTGGCTTCCCACTCCCCTTGGAGGCCTTCGCCCAACCTACCTGATACCCCAAAGCTGCGAGAATGCAGTTGCGGCTGATGGCAAGCGCTATCTTGTGATTGGCTTCAAACAGTTCAAAGATTTTCCGGCGCAGCTCATTGCGGCAAATCTGAGCCGAGCGGAGCGTTTCAATCTTTCGGCTCGCGCCGTCACTCTCGATTTTTCAGTGCGCCCTGGCGAGGCAGACGTGAATGGTACTGATTATGCTCGCGCACTCGATATTGCCGATCTTGATGCTGAAGACGCCCGCGCCCTGCGCTCCCAACTCGCCACGCTCATCAATGAGCATGTGCGCGAGGGCGAAACGGTGCTGATTCCAGCGCTTATGGGCGTGAGCGTAGAAACCTTCACGGAGTTTGCAGAGCAAGTGATTAACCCAATCGCTGAGATACCAACCGTTCCTCCCTCGATCCTCGGTGAGCGGATTCGGCGAATGCTTGTGGGCCTGTGCAAGAAGCGGCGTATAGATATTCGTTTGAACGCGACCGTTAAAGGCGCACGAACCGAAGGCAGCACGGTTCTTGGCCTCGAGGTGGCGCGGGCAGGCGGCGTCGATATCGTCTCGAGCGATGCAGTGATTGACGCTGCCGGAAGTTTTGCATCAGGCAACCTCCAACGAGACTCCTACCTCTCCACAAAAGAAGCCATTTTCGATCTTCCACTTTTCACCACCGATCCGGGCACGCTATCGGCGCTTCACGAGATTGATCTTGAAAACCGCCAGTACATTGAGCAGGTATTGATGACGGGCGTTCGAGTAGATCGGGATATGCGCGCCATTCGTGAGGACGGCACACCCGTATACGCCAATCTTCACTGCGTGGGTGATCTGCTCGCAGGAGCAGCTCCGTGGCGTGAGCTTTCGGGTGAAGGCGTGGCGCTTGGGAGCGTATACGCGGCAGTAAATGCCCTCGGAAATGCCTCGGAATCTACAGAAGGAGTAGCACGATGAGCCACCATGATGCGCTGAAGTACGCCAAAGATTCCCTCGCTCATCTCTCGCTCGATCAATGCGTCAAATGCACGATCTGTGAGACGCAGTGCCCCGTGTTGCGTGTTACGCCTAAGTTTTCTGGGCCAAAGTATATTGGCCCTCAAGCTGAGCGTTTCCGCCACGGCGAGTCGGTAGATTACTCGCTGGACTACTGCTCGGGCTGTTCAATCTGCACCACCGTCTGCCCGCAAGGCGTGAAGATTGCAGAGATCAATGCTCAAGCACGTGCGGTGATGAAAGCTGATCACATGCCGCTGCGCGATAAACTCATCACGCAAACGGAGCTTGAAGGTAAGCTGCTCACGCCGTTCGCCCCCATCGCGAATGCCGCGTTAAAGAATAAGCCGATTCGCAAGATTGTGCAGGCCACCGTTGGCGTACATGCCGAGGCTCCGGTGCCGAAGGCACAGAAGTTCTCTTTCCCCTCGTGGTGGAAGAAGCACGAGAAGGCACACTACGGAGGCACCTACGAAGCTGGTAGCCTCACCCCCCTTACCGGGGTAGACGGCGTCACTCATGAATCTGCGGAGATCGAAGATGAGGTGCGCGAGCTGGTAAAGGTGGACCCGCGCTATCCTCGCGGGCCGATCGTCTTTTTCCACGGGTGCGCAGGCGCATACTTTGAGGTGAAGACGTCGATCGCCACGGTTGAAGTTCTTGAGCATCTCGGATTCCGCGTGATCGTGCCGAAGCAGGGTTGCTGCGGGCTCGCCTCGCAGTCGAATGGCTTGTTTGATCGCGCCACGAAATTGGTGCTCAACTTGGCGAAAGCCCTGCAAGCCGCAGGGAAGAATCTTACGATCGTGTCGTCGTCTGGCTCATGTGCCGGGATGCTTCGCCACGAAGCACACGAGATTATGGGCATTGATACCGAGCTGCTCCGCGAGGTGGGGGCGCACACGGTAGAAACCTCGGAGTTTTTCGCCAAGCTCATCGATAACGGTGATTTCCCACTTGAGGAATTACATCCCATGAACCTTACTCTCACCTACCATCAGCCGTGCCAAGTGAAATCGCAAGGCATCGGCAAGCCAGCCGTCCGCGTGATGGAGGCGATACCGGGGGTGGAAGTGATCGAGTCTGGTGCGGCTTGCTGTGGAATCGCAGGCACGTACGGGCTCAAGAAAGAAAAGTACGAGGTTGCGCAAGCAGTGGGCAAACCACTGTTTGACAAGGTCAAAGAAGTTAATCCGAAACTTGCCGCTTGCGACACTGAAACGTGCCGCTGGCAAATCCGCAAAGCTACCGACGCTACGGTGATTCACCCCGTGGAGCTCATACATCGAGCACTCAAGCTTGAGTAGCGAGCCCACTAGATCACCGATTCACATATAACCGTAGGGAACGGATGCTCTAGGGCTATTTAGCGTACCGTTTTGCGGCGCTGTGCTGGCAAAGATGCCATCACTGAAGTAAATCTCATATCACGAAAGGCACACAGATGAACTTTGTGCTCGAAGCTGTCTCTACAGCGCAGGTTCCTATGGGAACTGTATTTCTTTCCGAGTTTCTCGGAACGATGTTTCTTATGATGTTCGGTACAGGCGTTTGCGCCACAAACACGCTCACCCGCTCCAATGGTAAAGGTGATGGGTGGCTCCTGATCAACTTCGGCTGGGGCTTCGCTGTGTTTATTGGCGTCTACGTGGCATTCCGCACTGGCGGCCACCTCAACCCTGCTGTGACGCTCGGCATGGTAGCAGCAGGCAAGGATGAGTTCATGCCTGGTATTCCGATTACTGGCGCGTCTATCGCTGTGTATATTGTGGCTCAGATGCTTGGCGCATTTGTGGGCTCGCTGTTGGCCTGGCTGGCGTACAAGAAGCATTACGACGCCCACGAAAACGCCGCAGAGATCCTCGGCACGTTCTCTACAGGGCCTGCGATCAAGTCTTATGGCTGGAACTTCGTTACTGAAACAATTGCTACTTTCACGCTGGTATCGTGGGTGCTCGTTTCTGGATACACGCAAAACGTGACGGTTGGCCCGCTCGCCGTAGCGCTTGTGATCGTAGCTATCGGTGCTTCGCTCGGTGGTGCAACTGGATATGCTATTAACCCTGCGCGTGACCTTGCTCCGCGCGTCTTGCACGCTATTCTTCCGATCCCGAACAAGGGCGATTCCAACTGGGGTTACGCGTGGGTGCCAGTGCTCGGCCCGCTTGTTGGCGCCGTGATCGCAGGCGTACTGTTCGGTGGCGTAGGCCCAGTGCTCTCTGCGGGGATGTAAGTAGTGAACACACAGCAGATGCGAGAGAATTAACACAGATCAGGAAAGGACGACGATGTCTGATAAGAAATTTGTGATGGCCATCGATCAGGGCACCACCTCATCGCGAGCCATTGTATTCGATCACTCCGGCCAGATTGTATCGGTTGGGCAGATGGAGCATGAGCAGATCTTCCCTCACGCCGGGTGGGTAGAGCATGACGCCATGGAGATCTGGAACAATGTGCGTGAAGTAGTGGGTACTGCCCTTGCTTCAGCCACGAAGCATGAGGGCAAGGAGGTTAACCACCACGATATTGCAGCCCTCGGCATCACCAATCAGCGTGAGACCACGATCATTTGGGATAAGAACACTGGCATGCCCGTGTATAACGCAATCGTGTGGCAAGATACGCGTTCCCAAGATATTGTGGATCGCCTTGCAGAAAATGGCGGGCCTGATCGCTGGCGCTCCATCGTGGGCGAGACGCTCTCCACCTATGCCTCGATCACTAAGATCATGTGGATTTTGGAAAACGTGAAGGGCGTGCGTGAGCGTGCCGAAGCCGGAGATCTCTTGTTCGGCAACCCCGATACATGGGTGATCTGGAATATGACGGGCGGCGTGAACGGCGGCCTACATATCACGGACGTAACGAACGCTTCGCGCACCATGCTGATGGATTTGAAGACTCTGCAGTGGCGTGAAGATATCTGCCAAGAGGCTGGCATTCCGATGTCGATGCTGCCGGAGATTAAGTCGTCGTCTGAAGTGTATGGGCAGTGCCGCCAAGATGGCCTTCTTGCGGGTGTGCCTGTGGCAGGCGATTTGGGCGATCAACAGGCTGCAACATTCGGCCAGGCGTGTTTCGAGCCCGGCATGGCAAAGAATACCTACGGTACAGGTTGCTTTATGCTGATGAATACGGGCACCGAGCCGCAGCCGAGTGAGAACGGCATGATCACTACTGTGGCATACAAGATCGGTGACGAGCCTACTGTGTATGCACTTGAAGGCTCAATCGCTGTGACGGGTTCCTTGGTACAGTGGCTGCGCGATAATCTCAAGATTATTGATTCTGCTCCTGAAGCCGATCGGCTTGCCGAATCGGTTGAAGATAATGGCGGTGTGTACTTTGTGCCTGCGTTCTCTGGCTTGTTTGCGCCGTATTGGCGTGGTGATGCTCGCGGTGCGATTGTGGGTATGACGCGCTATAACACAAAGGCGCACATTGCGCGTGCAGCATTGGAGGCTACCGCTTTCCAGACTCGCGAGGTACTCGATGCGATGGAAGCGGATTCGGGTGTGAAGCTTGAGGAGCTCCGCGTCGATGGCGGCATGACGGCGAGCGATATTCTGATGCAGTTCCAGTCTGACATGGTGGGCGTACCCGTGGTGCTCCCTGTAGTGGCAGAGACGACGGCGCTTGGCGCAGCTTATGCTGCAGGTATCGCTGTGGGCTTTTGGGCTGGCACGGATGATGTGGTGAATAACTGGCAAGAGCATAAGCGTTGGGAGCCGAAGATGGAAGAAGCTGAACGCGAGCATAACTTGAGCCAGTGGAAGAAAGCTGTGACGCGCACATTCGATTGGGTTGAGAAGGACTGACGGGTAGGTGAGTTAATGAAGCGTGCCGGGTTCGTTAGAGCATGAGCTAGCGAGCCCGGCACGCTTGTGTACTTGTGTACAATACTTAGAACGACTTATACGGAAACGGCCATACCTTACAAGTGAGAAATCTGCACATCCGTGCACACAACTGCGCGAATACCGAACGAAAGTCCTTAACTGAGGAGCGATCGCATAGCGCGCTGTACAGCCCACAGGGCAAATAGCGAATAGTGAAAGAGCGCCGTGAGGGCACAGATGCAAGAGGTTGGCTTCGATCAGCCGCTAGAGCGCCGTCTGCCGTGCAAAGCGACCCGTTGCCGCATCGAGTACCAAACCCAGCACAAGCATTACGCCTGCGGGCACAACCCAGCCAAGCGAGATATCAGCCAGAGGCACAGCGCCTATCAGCCAATCCAACCAGCCAGGAAACTCAGCCCCAAACAGCTTAAAGCTCTGCGCCACGGCGTCAAGCAAACCGAAGAGAGCGGCCGTCCACACAGGAATACGATATGCGTGATACAAGTGCCCTGGCACCACAATATCGATAATCGATGCCACCACCACAGCGATCGTCACCGGATAGCAGAAGTACATCATCGGCACCACGATATTCATAAGAGTCGCAAGGCCAAGGTTAGCTACCGCAAGCGCGACAACCACATGGATCACGAGCAGCGCGATGCGTGGGATACGTGGGAACTGCCCCTGAAAAAACTGCGTGCTCGCGCCGATCAAACCTACTGCAGTAGTTAAACACGCCAAAATAGCAATCACTGCAAGCAGCCACTGCCCTGGTGCGCCGAAAAGCAATGACGCCGCATACGATATGCCCGCTGCACCGTCTGGCACATCCGCATTGCCGATACGCACGCCCACTTGCGATAGGCCGAGATATATCCCGGCAAGAAGCAGCCCGGCAACAATCCCTGAGCTAGCAGTTGCTCTAAAGAGCGGTTTGCCAGGGCTCACGCCGCGTGAGCGAAGCGAGGTGATAATCACCGTGCCAAATATGAGAGACGCTAAAGCATCGAGGGTGTTATAGCCAGTGAGAAGGCCTGAAATAAACGGTGTGGAGCGGTATGCTTCTGCTGGCTCGTCAAGCACCGGTGTGAGGCGCAGCAGTGCCGCCACGATCAATGCGATCATTAAAACGAGCAAAGCAGGGGTGAGCCATCCGCCGATCTTCACCATGAGGTTATCTGGGTTGAGCACGAGCACAGCCGTAACCAGCATGAAGATAAGCGTATAGATGAGCAGCCCTGGGCTTCCCGGGGTACCCGAGAGATCACCGATAGCGCCGGCGCTCATCTGGAAACTCACGGTTGCCACGCGCGGTACAGCATAGAGCACACCCGTGGTGAGCATGGCCATCCAGCAGAACACGAGCCCAGGGATCCGCCCGATGCGGCTCGCGATTCCTTCAATACCTTCCTCAGAGGTGGCTGCGGCTACCATCGCAAGCACCGGCAATGCCACGCCGGTAATCACGAATCCAGCGGTGACGATACTCGCAGAGCTGCCACCTTCAATGCCGATCATTACCGGCAAAATCAAATTGCCTGCGCCGAAAAACATCGCGAACAGGGCCAGGCCAGTGAGCAGGATTGATGAGAGGTTCGCTGAACCTCCACGTGTTGGCGTTGAGCCGGCGCGGTTAGAGCTACGAGCTGCGGCATGCTTCGCCGAGCCTCGATCCGCAACCACTCGCGAATGCGACGCAGAAGTTGAAACCATCATCATTCCCCAAGCACTAGCGTCTGCTGCGCACGTGTGCCATGGAGGCGTTTAATGAGCGCATAGCTAACAAACAGCAAAACAAGATAAGGCAGGCCAGCAATCCATACTTCAGGCATCGGTACGAGCAATGCAATACCAATCGCCACCGAGGCCACAATCACAACAATCGGCGTCGCAGGAGCACCCCACAGGTGCGTGGGCGCAGGCCGTACGTTCACGCCCGCATCGCGCATCGCTTGGCGCTTGCGGCGAAAAGCCAGATGCGTAGCCGAGATCAGCACCCAGCTCACAAGCGTACCCACGGTAGCGCATCCGGCCAGATAAAAGAACGCCGTATCAGGGGCAACGATCGCAAGGATTGCAGACGCCGCCACCCCACACATCACCATAATGATCGCCCGCCGTGGTGTGCCATTCGCTGCCGTATGAGCGCTAAAACTCGGAGCTAAACCATCAAGCGCTAAAGAGTGAATCATGCGCGATGCACCATAGAGGCAACCGTTCGCAGCCGAAAGAGCAGCCACGATAAGCACCGCGTTCATAATATGCCCTGCAGCCGATATTCCTGCAGCATCCATCACCTTCACAAAAGGTGAGGCATCAAGCTGAGAGCCTGAAGCCGCCGTCTCGCTCCACGGTTGGAGTGTAACCACAACTGCGATAGCGAGCACATAAAACAGGAACAGACGAAAAATCATATTGCGCGCAGCACGCGGAAGGTCGCGCTCAGGATGCTCCGCTTCAGCAGCGCTTACGGCCACATTCTCCAAGCCTCCAAAGCTAAACACAGAAATACATGCGGCAATAAGAATGCCCGTGATGCCGTTCGGGGCGAAACCGCCATCAGCCGTAAGATGGCTAAACCCGATCGGATCATTAGGCGATGGCCAACCAAACAGAATCAAGGAAAGGCCGAGCAAAATGAACACCACTATTGCTACGACTTTGATCATCGAAAACCAATACTCACTTGTGCCGTAGAGTTTCACGGTGAGGAAGTTCATGGCCAAAATAAGCGCGGCACACCCCAGCGTACCGATGCCGAGCGGAAGAGAAGGGAACCAGTGCTGAAGATAAGTGGCACTCGCCGTCACTTCGGCTCCGATAGCGATCACGAGGGTAATCACAATATTCCACCGCACGAGATAACCACCCAAAGGCCCAAGATACGCGCCCGCCACGGCCCCGAACCCGCCTGGCACGGGATGCACACTCACCATCTCTGCCATCTCGAACACGACGATAAGCGCCACGAAACCGGCAAGCACATAGGAAATAATTGTTGCCGGCCCGCCCCATGCGATCGTGGAACCAGAACCAAGGAATAGCCCTGTGCCCAGCGCTCCGGCCAAGCCGATCATCGAGACTTGGGCGCTTGTGAGCTTGCGTTCCAGGTGGCCATCGCTATGAGCATCAGTGGAATGTGCGCCACGGGCGTATGAGCCATCGGCAAGAACGTGAGCGCGTGTATGCATGTGGTTGGTGTTCATCCCCCCAAGCATACGCTACTGGCTCAGCTATCAGATAACGCCTACCATAGGCCGGGAATCAGTACTGCCGTGTTTGCTTTGTACTCTTCGGATGCGCGTTCGCCGCCCCAGCGTTTATCAGCTTTGGCCTCCAGCAGCGGTATACCGCTCACCTTAATCAGCAAGAACGCCACGAACACTGGCGAAACAACACCAATTCACTGCCAGCCATCGAATACCGGAGCCGCGATCACCAGTACACCAATTCACATAAGGATTTCGCCAAAGTAATTCGGATGGCGCGAAATTGCCCACAATCCGCTGTGGATGAACCTGCCCTTGTTTGCTGGGTCTGCTCGGAAGGCCGTCTTCTGGGCATCCGCAACTAGCTCGAATACAAAGCCCGTGAGCCATACACGCACACCGAGAATCGAGACGACCCCGAAGGGTTCGCGAGTCGAAGTGATACCTGGCTGCGCAGCGTCCGGCAGCGATTCAATGGCACAATAGAGCCATGAATGAAACGCAGGGCATCCATGGGCAGCCACATTCGGCCGCGGCGGCAGATCATGCGGCAGACCATACAGACCAGCCATATCCCGATGGCGATTCCGCAGCACACGAGGTAGTGAATCCATACGCAGTGAATCCATACGCGTACGAACTGCCAGCGCAAGTCTCTGAGATTTTCGATCCACACAAATGGCGCTCAGTGGAGGGATTCCCAGACTCAGATATCACCTATCACCGAGGGGTGCGCCGGGAGTTTTCTCCAGACGGCGCAATCCTCAGCTCCGTGGATCTTCCCGTAGTACGTATCGCATTCAATCGCCCAGAAGTGCGCAACGCTTTTCGCCCAGAAACCGTAGACCAGCTCTACCGCGCAATCGATCATGCCCGCCTCACTGGCGAAATAGGTACCGTGATCCTCACCGGCAACGGGCCGAGCCCGAAAGACGACGGCTGGGCTTTTTGCTCTGGCGGCGATCAGCGCATCCGTGGCCGCGATGGTTACAGATATGACGGCGGCGGTGACGATGCCGCGCTCAATCAGCAAACCCGCGAAAGCCGTGATCCTGCCCGTGCAGGCCGTCTCCATATTCTCGAAGTGCAACGCCTGATGCGCACATCATCGATGGTGTTTGTAGGTGCTATCAGCGGGTGGGCAACTGGCGGAGGCCACTCACTCAATGTGGTGTGCGATCTTTCTATTGCGTCACGCGAGCGTGCGCGCTTTATGCAGGTGGATGCCAATGTGGGATCATTCGATGCTGGTTATGGCAGTGCGCTTCTTGCGCGGCAGATCGGCGATAAGCGGGCACGGGAGATTTTCTTCCTTGCCCGCGAATACGACGCCGATACTGCCGCGCAATGGGGCGTGGTGAATGAATCAGTGCCACATGCCGAGCTCGAAGAGAAGGCGCTCGAATATGCCCGCATTATTGCTACGAAATCGCCGCAGGCAATCCGAATGCTCAAGTTTGCATTCAATTTGGCCGACGATGGCCTCGCCGGCCAGCAGGTTTTCGCGGGCGAAGCCACAAGGCTTGCTTATATGACGGCCGAAGCCCAAGAAGGCCGAGATGCCTTCCTTGAGCGTCGTGCTCCGGATTGGAGCGAGTTCCCGCACTATGCATGATCGGCATCCATTGCACGGCCAGTACACCACGCATAGCGAGTGCCCTTCACACAGCGAGGGCACTGTGAGTATTGAGCCAGACTCACTCGCGGCAGCTACCACGGCGCCCTTATCGCATACCGTGCACGGCGAACCGCTCGTGATCGAAGGTGGCACGCAAGCAAGCGCCGTCTTCGCCCTTGAACGTGCTATTGGCGAAGCACTTGACGCCTACAGCGCAGCCCGCCCCGTAACGCCTCTTTTCGTTGTGCCGCCGGGTACGAGCGCGTCCGCGGCGGCTGCTGAGGTAGCCCACCTTGGCTATCCCGAAGGCACCGGCGTACTGATGCGAACGTCTGGCTCAACCACCGGCACCGGAAAGATCGTCGCGATGCCGTGGGAAGCGGTTATCGCTTCAGCCACAGCTACGCATGCTGCCTTGGCTGGCCCAGGTGCGTGGATTACGGTGCTGCCGATTCATCATATTGCGGGGTTTCAGACCGTGACGCGCTCGGTGATTGCCGGATATTCGCCCATTGCCCCTGATATGAACGGCGAGGCGTCAGCCCGTGTTTCTGCAGCCAGTTCAGCGCCAGATGAATCCCTGCGCACCGCCGTAATGCGCACCATGGTGAAGGGTAGCGCCGCGCCAGCGGTTTATCTTTCGCAGGTGCCCACACAGCTTTCCCGCTCACTTACCGATCCTCAGCTATGTGAATTCATTGCCACGCATATAGCCGCAGACGTAGTAGGCGGCGCAGCACTCACCTCCGCCTTGCTCGACGCGGCACGCTCTGCTGGTATCCCCATCCGTACAAGCTATGGCATGACGGAAACCTGCGGGGGCTGCGTCTACGACGGCTTCCCGATCGGAGATACCACGATCACTATCGATACTGCGGGCAGAATTTCACTCACCGGCAGCGCCACAGCTTTCGGCTATCTCGGCGACGTGGGGGCTGACGCATTCTCCACAACCACAATCGATGGGCGCACCCTTCGTACTCACCATACCCAAGATGCAGGTGCGCTCACTGGAAAGCCGCCGCGTCTTAGCGTACTTGGACGGATTGATGATGCGATTACCACGGGCGGCCTTACAATTATGCCTGCTTTGATAGAAGACGCCGTAGCCCGAGGTTTCGCTGTGGATTCTATCGTGGTGGGTGTGCCAGATGCTCTATGGGGTGAGCGGGCAGTGATAGTCGCGCCCACGCCGCTCGATCTTGGCGCAGTGCGAGACTACATTGGCGCACGTTTTGAAAAAGGCTGGGCACCGCGCCAAGCATTAACGCTTTCCCAACTCGATCTGGGCGCCGCACAACGCAATGCAGACGGCTGGCCGATAACGGCGTCTGGCAAGATTGATCGCCGTGCACTCCAGCGCGCCGTCCGCGCGTTTGCCGCCTAGATTGCAGGATGCTCAGCCACGCGCTACCGGCCGATTGTAATGCGGGTGCAGTACCGCGGGCCAATGTGATACGGCGCGCAGCAGCGCGAGCCGTTGCGATATGCCGTGTAGCGGCCATCGAGATTCTTGCGGGAGGAGCAAGGGTAAGTGTCTGCCCGGGGGGGCGGCGGCTCATCATAATAGCGCTCCATCTGGTGGCGGCTCGCTATAATTGTGAGGAATGTGAGAGCCGTTATTGAGTGAGGAGACGCCGTGGCCACGATGAAGGATTGGCTCGAAGGAGCCCGAGTACGCACTCTTCCAGCATCATTAGCGCCTGTGATTATCGGTGCTGGCATGGCGTTTGCGCTTAATAGTTTCTCCTGGGTGATGACCCTTCTCGCAGCCCTCGTGGCTCTGTGCTTCCAGATCGGTTCTAACTTTTCGAATGACTATTCCGATGGAGTGCGCGGCACCGACGAATACCGCGTTGGCCCTCCCCGCCTCACGGCAGGTGGCAAAGTGAAACCGCAGACGGTGAAACTACTCGCATGGAGCTTCTTCGGCCTCGCCTGCGTATTTGGCCTTATTCTTGTGGCTCTCAGTGGTAAATGGTGGCTTTTGCTCGCCGGCGTCGCAGCTGTGCTTGCTGCATGGTTCTATACGGGAGGCAAGCATCCTTATGGTTACATGGGTTTAGGCGAACTGTTTGTGCTCGCGTTTTTCGGATACATGGCCACGATCGGCACTCTCTACACTCAAGCGGGCATCGCACCTCTTATTGCCTGGATTGCGGCAACGGGCGTCGGGCTCGTCGCCTGCGCCCTGCTGATGGTCAACAATATCCGAGACATCCCCACAGACCTTGAAGCAAACAAACTTACTCTTGCCGTGCGTCTAGGCGAAAGACGCGCCCGCTGGAGTTACTACTGGCTCCTTGCTATCGCGGTAGCCCTCTCTGCAGCATTATCAGTGTTCGGTTTTGGCATCCTTAATGCGATGCTAGTATTCCTTATCCCCGTGGTGTTTCTTGCCCGGCCGGTGTTGCGCGGAGCGCAAGGCAATGAGCTGTTGCCCACATTGCGCAACACGGGAATCTTCGAGCTGTGCTACGCGGTAGCGATCTGTGCTGGCATGGTTGCTACCACCGTGTGGCCAGGCGTCTATTGGCGAGTAATCGGTTGGAGCATTGTGCTCGCCGGCTTAGTGATTGCCTCAGTGCTGATGTTCGTTTCGATGAGACGCCGAGGCGAGGCTAAGTAAAAGCCTGGAGTTACATCCTCTCAGCAATTCATCTAAGCTAGAAGCATGCCAAGAATCATCGCCGTTCTCTTAGTCGTAGCCCTAGCGGTCTATACGTTTATCGACTGCGCCCGCACACCGAAAGACAAAATGCCCGGGCGCCTTCCAAAAGCGGCATGGTTGATATTGATCGTGGTAGGAATCGTGATCGGCCCGCTGCTGTGGCTGTTCTTCAAATATCAAGATGTATTGACGTCGGGTGCGCTAGCATCGTTCCCCGCTGCGCCCGATAATCCGTTCCGCCGCAAGCAAGAACCCACCGGCCCTGTAGCACCCGATGACGATCCCGATT
>JALFZJ010000024.1 GCA_022783665.1 Arcanobacterium sp. | reverse complement strand
TTCGAGTTGAATCCGAGCCTGGTAAGAAACATCTTCATCTGTTCAGGTGAGGTGTTTTGTGCTTCATCCAAGATAATAAAGGCATCATTGAGGGTGCGTCCACGCATATATGCAAGGGGCGCCACCTCGATCGTGCCTGCGGCCATGAGTTTCACAATCGCATCCGGATCAACCATGTCGTAGAGTGCATCATATAGCGGGCGCACATACGGATCTATCTTTTCGTTCAGAGTGCCCGGAAGAAAGCCCAGAGATTCACCCGCTTCTACAGCAGGGCGCGTGAGGATAATGCGCGAGACTTCCTTACGCTCTAAAGCCACTATTGCTTTCGCCATCGCGAGGTACGTTTTCCCCGTACCTGCTGGGCCGATACCAAAAATGACTGTATTGGTATCAATCGCATCTACATAGGCTTTCTGGCCAAGGGTCTTTGGGCGAATCGTTTTGCCTCGCGTCGTTAAGATATCTGTGGTGAGGAGATCCACCGGATCGGCGAGCCCAGAACGAGCAATTTTAATCGCCCGCTCAACAGCATCTACCGTAAGATGCTCTCCGCCTTGCGCCACGTTCACTAGTTCGCTGATCAGCGATGCAGCAAACTCCACATCGTGAGCCTCACCATGGATCGTGATGCGATGATCGAGCACGTGCAGGCTGGCCGGCGCAAGACCCTCCTCAAGAGCCCGCAATACATGATCGTGGTATCCCAAGATATTGATCATCGGCACGCGCATCGGCACATTCACAGTTGCTGTCGTCTCAGTAATACGGCTCACCTCGTATCTTTCGCGGTTCTTATGCCCCAGTTTAGCCTTGTTTCCCTCTAGAGCGCTGAGACCTCATCACAGCAATCGCCCACGGGCCGGCAGTTGCGCTCCTGAGCACCGTGCTAGAAAGTAGTACAGGCTGGCCACCGGCACGGCTCAACTAGTCGATCTCAGTATCTGTGATTCCCCCTTCCGGCCCCACAATGAGGTACATCTCGGGCGAGTCGAGTGGAATATCTACGAGCCGCTGCGTGGCATTTTCGTGGCAGATCAGCACCTGCCCGCCGTGTGCACAGACTTCCTCCACTCGTTGTACGAGTTCACGGGTATCACATAATTCACGTACTTCTGGGATCCACGAGCGCCGCGATTGTTTCGCGGCAGCGATACACGTTGCCTGCCACCGTTCGCTATTGCGTGCTATTTTCGCGCGATCGTTCCATTTGACCACTGCACGATCAGCTGCCCACGGGATGACGGCGTCTACACCATATTCGGTTGCTGTCTCGATTGCTTGTTCGTCGCGTCCGCCTTTAGCCAGAGCCTGCACGAGAGTAATATGCGGCGAAGGTGGCGCCTCCTTCTGGCGCGAACGTACCGAGCCAGACACTGCATCCTTATCTACACGCGTTACTTCGATGGTTGCTCGTACGCCTTCACCGTCAACAATATCGATGAGGTCTCCGACGCTTGTGCGGCGCACCGTAGCGGCGTGATGTGCCTCGGCGCCAGTGAGGATGTGAGTACTTCCTACCTCAGCATCGGTCACATAAGGATCATAGTAGACTGGCAAAGTCATCGTTAGGCCTTCCCCGAGAGTTTATCGCGGAGGCGTGAAAACACTGAACCGCCGTCTTTGACCATCTTCGCCCTCGGGCTCGCCTCGTTTCTCAACTGCGCAAGGTGCTCAAGGAGTTCTTTTTGCTCATCGGTGAGCTTGGTGGGGGTGTTCACCTGGATCGTCACAAGGAGATCCCCGCGCCCGCGCCGATGTAAGTGGCCTACACCCAGATTGTCGAGTCTGAGTTCCGTACCTGCCTGCGTACCAGGATCGATGCGGAGCTCGCGTTCACCGTCGAAGGTGTCAATAGCAACGGTGGTACCGAGGGCAGCCGCCGTCATCGGAAGTTGCACGGTCGCAAGAAGATCGTCACCATCGCGGCTAAAGATCGGATCAGGCATGACATTTGCCTCCACATAGAGATCGCCTGACCCGCCGCCTGCAACGCCGGCCTCTCCTTCGCCACTCACGCGCATTTTCGCACCTTGCGGCATTCCTGCCGGCACCTTGACGTCGATGGAGCGTGAGGCTCTGACGCGCCCATCGCCCGCGCAGTCAGGGCACGGGGTAACGATCTGTGTGCCATATCCCCCACACGCATTACATGTGGTAGTCGTCATCATCTGCCCAAATAGCGAATTCGTAACCCGCTGCACTTGCCCTGAGCCGCCACACACCGAACACGTCACAGGCTCAGTACCTGGAGCTGCCATGTATCCGTGGCATGTTGGGCATTCCACAAGCGATTCGTGGGTAACGGATTTCGTAGTGCCAAAGACGACGTCTTCAAGGCTCAGATCCATCGCCACAAGCATGTCCGCGCCGCGCCGCGCACGAGAAATCGGGCCTTTCCGGGCTCCTCCGCCGAAGAAGGAGCTGAATATATCGCCCAGATCTTCGGCAAAACCTCCCCCTGGGGCTGCGCCACCATGGAGGGCATCTTCACCGCCCAAATCATACATCTGGCGTTTCTCAGGATTGGAAAGCACATCGTAGGCTTCAGTGACGGCTTTGAATTGTTCGGCACCGTCTGGCCCTGCCACGTCAGGGTGAAGTTTGCGGGCGAGTTTACGGTATGCCTTTTTGATTTCTTCACCTGAGGCATTGCGAGCAACTCCAAGCACCTCGTAGTAATCAGCCACGTTTTTCCTTTTCTTTTCCAGTGTTATCTACACGCATCACGAGCATGTATCGTATACGTACCAAGCTATAGCCCCGCTGTAATGTTTAGCCTTACCGCCCTGCCAGAATATCGGAAAGGTATTTCGCAATGGCATACACCGAGCTCATCGCTCCAGAGTAATCCATCCGAGTAGGCCCGATGATTCCGAGGCGAGCCACGGTGGTATTGTCTGGCCCGGCATATCCAGCGCTCACAATCGACGTCTCTGCCAGGGATTCATCGGCATTTTCGTGCCCAATACTCACTCTCATTCCGTCGTCTTCATGCTGCAAAATACGAAGGAGCACTACTTGTTCCTCGAGCGCATCGAGTACTGGAGCGATCGTCTGTGCAAAGTCTACATTTGAGCGCGATAGGTTGGCCGCACCAGCTACCACAACGCGTTCTTCTACTTCGTTTTGCAAAACATTGGCCACGTGGCGAACTACCGTATTGACGTCGTCTCTTAGCTGCGGATCCACATCAGACGTGACGTTTTCTTCCGCATCATCGAAATCTTTCAGCTGGAGACCTGCGAACACAGAATTCACTGCCTTGCGTACAGCATCGAGATCGTCGGCACTGAGGTTGCGCTCAGTGCCGATCGTGCGTTGCTCTACACGGCCAGCGTCAGTGATGATGACGAGCAATACCAAACGTTCGCTTAACGGCACAAGTTCGACATGACGCAGCGCCGTCTTACGGAGTGAAGGGTATTGAACCACTGCCACTTGGTGCGTGAGCTGAGCCAGTAAGCGAACCGTGCGCTGGAGCACGTCATCGAGATCGACTGCCCCAACAAGGATCTTATGGATGGCCGTGCGTTCTGCACGGGATAACGGTTTGATCTGCGCAAGCGAGTCTACGAATGCACGATATCCGGCGTCGGTCGGAATACGCCCTGCAGAAGTATGAGGCTGCACGATAAGCCCTGCGCCCTCGAGCAATGCCATATCGTTGCGGATTGTGGCTGAGGATACCCCAAGATCGTGACGCTCAACGATTGCTTTCGATCCAACCGGCTCACGGGTGGCCACATAATCCTCAATGATTGCGTTGAGCACGATCTTGCGCCGATCTTCTGCAGACTGCATCGTGCTCCTTTCCGTAATTTGCACTCATCCCTTTCGAGTGCCAATTCTACGCTGATTGCGCGTATATATAAATACACAGCGCGTCCGTTTCATCACGCCTTGAGCGTATATGTATGGTGATTCCTATGGCATACTTCGACGCTTACGGATCAGACGTGCTTTCTCACGATCCTCGCGAGCCACGTACGCTTGCTGTGGAAGTCGGGATGATCGTTGAAGACGTCTCCTCCGGCTATGTCGGCGAAGTGATGGAAGTGCGGCGCGTTGGCGGCCAATGGCAAATGGTTCTTGAAGACGCCGACCGTAAACGCCGCTCTTTTCCACTCGGCGTGGGCTACTGGCTTGAAGGCGAGCCAGTGAACTTTACGCCGCCTGCACCTCAGGCACGAGACGGCTTCTCACCCACCAGCGATCCTAAAGGCGCCGTGAAGACTGTTGCAGGGAAAAAGGTAACGGCGTCAGGCTCACTCCACGTCGATCATGCACCTCGAGTCGCACGCCCCTCACGAATATGGGTGGAGGGCAAACATGATGCCGAACTGATCTCTAAAATCTGGGGCGAAGATCTCGCATACGAAGGGATCATGCTTGAAGAACTATTCGGCGCCGATCACCTCCTTGAGGTGTTGGAGGCTTTCGAGCCGAGTGACCGCCATCGAGCAGGCGTGTTACTCGATCATATGCTACCGGGAACTAAAGAATGGAAAATCGCCCAGCAAGCCCAGCAGATGGATGGCGTGCTTGTGCTCGGGCATCCGTATATTGACGTTTGGCAAGCAATCAAACCCTCAACGCTCGGTATTTCTGCGTGGCCAGAAGTACCTCGGGGAGAAGACATCAAACGTGGTACACTCGCACGCCTCGGTATTGCACACGATACACCCGCAGATATCGGCTACGCATGGGCGCGTATGCTTGCCCGTGTTCATCACTATTCAGATCTTGAGCCTGGGCTTTTAGGGCGCATGGAGGAGCTAATCGATTTCGTTACCCAAGGCGAGTGATATGCACGCACGGAGGAAAAAAGACATACACGCACACAGCGAATAATCGGTAGGACGTATCGGCACTCACGGCTCAATAATTCACGGCTCAATACTATGGACGAGTTGCCCATCCCAGCCATCCCACCATGAACGAGCCAGCGCTACCAGACCCTGCGGATACACCGTCTGGCCAGCCTTTTGAAAAGCGTCCAGTTCACCGAGCGAAAACCAGCGGGCCGCATCAAGGACTTGCTGTTCAGCTACAGTAAGGCGCCGATTCTCTCCAGAGTCGATAAGCTCACGCTCTTCGTCTGTGATGTGTAGGACGAAGAAATGCTCATCTTGACGCCGATCATGGCTGTTAAAATGGAAGGTTGCTTCGCGATAGAGCACCGGCCCAACAAACCGTTCAGGTTCAGCCTCAAGGCCAGTTTCCTCACGCAGCTCACGTGCGGCTCCCTCGCGGAGGTCTTCATTAGCGCCGACTCCCCCTCCGATGGTGAACCACCAGCGATGCGTTGCATCATCAAAATCGTGGCCTTCAAGCAGATAAAGACGGCCTTGCGAATCAAAGATCACCACCCTTGCCGCAGCGCGGTGAGGAATACCATCGGCATCGGGGTGCCACTCGCTTTCAAATCTGGCTCGCTCATCTGCCGTAAGAGGCCGCTGGTGTTGGGGCGGGGTGAAGCCATTGTTCAGCGCGTTCATGATCGCAACCCCGTAAACACCCGCCGAATATCCGTTATTGTGTGGAGCAGGTCTGCTTCCAGTTCACGGTTACCCGGATCATTCACGGTTCCTGTACGCAATGCTTTGGTGCGTGCAAGCCCCAGTTGAAGCAGGGCACGCTGGAACTCTCGCATGGCATTGGCGCCACTTCCTCCTTGTGCGCCGGCTTCGCGTGCCCTAGTTTCAGCCCAGCTGCGCGCTCGCTTACGTAAGCGCAAATTCATGATCATACGGATTTCACTCGGCGCTAACCACCCCGCTCGCTCATAGTCTGATAAACCACGAGCTACCGCCTTTTGTTGGGCATCGCGCGAATAGATTATGAGCACCGTCAGTACGATAGCGATAGGCACATTATTCAATAGCACATATCGTTGGTACGTCATCCCTGGCCATGTGAGTGATACATTGTTTACCCAGTGGCCCAAGGCAGCAAAGAGCCATGCCGGCGCAATAGCGATCCACGCAGCGGCTTTTCTGCGCGAATACACAGACAATCCGATAATGAATCCAAATACTGCCGTCCACGCCTCATGATTGAGCGGGCCGTCTAAGAAACGGTAGCGGAAGATAAGCTCAATCTCGTCGTAATTGCGGACGAAGTAGACGATATTCTCGGTGAACGAAAACCCCGCTCCGATAAGTGCGCCGTACACGATTCCATCTACCTCACCATCAAAGTATCGGCGAAAGAAGATGTAGAGCAACACAACGCCGCTTCCCTTGATGATCTCCTCTACAAAAGGTGCCACGTACGCGGATGATGCGAGTTCTATGGGTATCGTTTCGCTTGCCTGCGAAATACGGACGGCCAGCGCCGAGTTGAGTATCGATGCAAGCAATGCAGATACCCCGCACCCCCACAGAAATGAGCTCGCATAGAGCCACGCTGGCTCGGGCTCCCACCTATCAACAAACCAAACGAACACCGCAATAATCGTCACGGGCACCAAAGCATACGCGAGTGCCACCATGAATCCGGTGAGACCCTGCGGGCGTAGCAATGCAGGCATGACGTCGAGAAATGCGATCACGCCCACAATAATTGCGAGCCAAGCAAGCCCATAAAACCGCCACGGATATCGCGCTGGAAGCTCAATCGCGTCGATCACTTGCCCCTGCGCTGTGGGCACGCCATAGGCGGAGGGCTCAGGCAACTCATGGGAGACCCGGCCGCGAAGATGCCTCGCTACCATCACTGGCTCACTGGTTCACGTGCTGTGAAATGTCAGTTATGATATGCTCCACAGCTTCTTCTACCGGCACCCCATTATGTTGGCTGCCATCGCGCATACGGAAGCTCACTGCATGTGCTGCTACGTCATCGCCGCCAGCGATAAGAGTGAAAGGAATCTTCTCTTTTGCAGCATTGCGGATCTTCTTGCCAAAACGATCATCGCTCTTGTCCACTTCCACTCGCACACCGCGCTCGCGCAGCTTGTGGGCAACACTATCAACGTACTCGTTAAAAGCATCGGCTACCGGCACGAGACGCACCTGCACCGGAGCGAGCCACGCTGGGAAAGCGCCCGCGTAGTGTTCAGTGAGCACGCCGAAGAAACGCTCAATGGAGCCAAATAGGGCCCGGTGGATCATCACCGGACGCTGGCGTGAACCATCTTGAGCGGTATATTCAAGATCGAAGCGTTCAGGTAGGTTGAAGTCAAGCTGAATCGTGCTCATCTGCCATGTGCGCCCTAGCGCATCCTTTGCTTGCACAGAAATCTTTGGGCCGTAGAATGCTGCGCCTTCAGGGTCTGGCACGAGATCGAGCCCGGAATCCTCAGCTACCTCGGCGAGTGTGCGCGTTGCCTCTTCCCAGATCTCGTCGTCTCCCACGAATTTGTTCGGATTCTTCGTCGAAAGCTCAAGATAGAAATCATCGAGACCATAATCTTTGAGCAAATTGAGCACAAAGGTCAGCAGCTCAGACAACTCGCTTTTCATCTGGTCACGAGTGCAATAGATATGGGCGTCGTCTTGCGTGAATCCGCGAGCGCGCGTGAGGCCGTGAATCACGCCGGATTTCTCGTTGCGGTATACCGTGCCAAATTCAAATAAGCGGAGCGGCAACTCGCGGTAGGATCGCCCGCGCGACTTGTATATCAGATTATGCATCGGGCAGTTCATAGGCTTGAGATAATAATCTGAGCCCTGCTTGGTGATATTGCCTTCTGCATCACGTTCTTCGTCCATGTGCATGGGCGGGTACATGCCATCGGCATAAAAATCGAGGTGCCCGGAAATCTCGTACAGATTCGACTTCGTAATATGAGGCGTGTTTACGAATGAATATCCCCCAGCGATGTGCTGTTGGCGAGAATAGTTCTCCATCTCCATCCGTACGATACCACCCTTAGGATGAAAGACGGCGAGTCCGGAGCCGATTTCGTCTGGGAAGGAGAAAAGGTCAAGCTCGGCGCCCAGCTTGCGGTGATCGCGTTTTTCAGCTTCCTCGATTCGTTTCTGGTATGCCTGAAGTTCATCTTTACTCGGCCATGCCGTACCGTAAATGCGCTGCAAAGAATCGTTGGCTTGATCCCCACGCCAATACGCCGCACTTGAGCGCGTGAGTGCGAAACCATTTCCGATAAGCTTCGTAGTGGGCAGATGCGGGCCTCGGCATAGATCAGTCCAGACCACATCTCCATGCCTATTCACGTTGTCGTACATGGTGAGTTCGGCACCACCTACTTCGATCGAAGCGCCGTCTGCGGCCTGCTCGGCCTCACTGTCTGAACCCCCTTTAAGCCCAATAAGTTCGAGTTTGTAGGGCTGATCCTTAAGTTCATCGCGCGCATCGTCGTCACTGATTGGGCGGCGCACAAAACGCTGGCCTTCTTTCACGATACGCTTCATATCTTTTTCAAGTTCGCGAAGCATCTCAGGCGTCACCGCATCGATATTGCCGAAATCGTAGTAGAAACCATCGGTGATGAACGGCCCAATACCGAGATTCACATCAGGGAACTTGTTTTGCACTGCTTGTGCAAGCACATGGGTGGTTGAGTGACGCAAGATATTGAGACCATCTGGTGAGGAAATCGTAACGGCTTCTACTTCAGCACCCTCGGGCAAACTCGTCAGCTCAGTGGCGAGATCTTTGAGTTCTCCGTTGACCTTGAGAGCCACGATCTGGCGATCAGTTTTGAAATACTCGATCCCATTCATCGCTTCGTGTAGCTCTACGCTGGAGCCGTTAATAATCAGTTTCACAGTGCCTCCTGGCATCACCGGGTGCGGTACAAGGGCACCCTCGTGGTTGTATTGCCTTTTTAGTGTATCTAGAATGCATAGCCGATCGAAATCACAGTAGGCTATATGCATGGCATTGAGCGTTTTTGATTTGTTCTCAATCGGCATCGGGCCGTCATCTTCCCATACAGTTGGGCCTATGCGAGCAGCGGCTATGTTTCTCGATACGCTTGGGGGCACGATCAACGCCGTCTCGCGCCTGCAGTGCATTTTGTATGGCTCTTTGGGCTTCACAGGAATGGGCCACGGCACTGACAAGGCAATTATGCTCGGCCTTATGGGCGAGCTACCCGAAACAGTAGACCCTCGCCGTGTCACACCCGTCGTCAACGAGATATACCACTCACACGAATTGTCACTGCGAGGGGCGAACGTCATCGCATTTAATCCTTTAGAAGATTTTGTATTTGACGGCGCTACCGAGCTTCCAGCCCATCCAAACGGCATGCGTTTTTTGGCGTGGAACGACCGTGGCGGGGTGCTTGCCGATAGTATCTACTATTCGATTGGTGGCGGATTCGTAGTATGTGGCGATGTGGGTGCCGATGCACCTGTGGATTCAGACGATACGCAACTCCCCTTTCCCTATACCACCGCATCGGATCTCCTCACCATCTGCGCCAATACGGGTTACTCTATTGCCAAAGTGGCGCTGGAAAACGAAAAAGTGTGGCGTACTGAAGCCGAGATTCATGCCCAACTCCTCCAGATCTGGGAGGTGATGCAAGAGTGCGTCATGAACGGCTCTACCACGGAAGGGATGCTGCCCGGCTCCTTACACGTGTTGCGCCGCGCGCCATTACTCCATCAACGCTTGCAAGTAGACGGCGATGCGACTGATCCCCTGCGCGGAATGGATTGGGTCACGTTCTACGCTCTCGCCGTCAATGAAGAAAACGCAGCTGGTGGGCGCGTCGTCACCGCTCCTACGAACGGCGCAGCGGGAATCATTCCGGCGGTGCTCCACTACTACCGAGATTTCGTGCATGGAGCCGATGACGCCGGTATTGTGCGTTTCCTTCTCACTGCCGGAGCCATTGGGCTGATCTATAAGAACAATGCATCCATATCGGGCGCAGAAGTCGGCTGCCAAGGAGAGGTAGGCTCTGCATGCTCTATGGCTGCAGCAGGAATGGCTGCGGTGCTCGGGGGCACTCCGGCGCAAGTCGAGAACGCTGCCGAGATTGGCATGGAGCACAATCTTGGCCTCACCTGCGATCCTGTAGGTGGCTACGTTCAAGTACCGTGTATTGAGCGCAATGCTATCGCATCCATCAAAGCTATTGCCGCGGCTCGTACGGCAATTCGGGGAGACGGCTCACACGTCGTCTCTCTCGACACGGTCATCAAAACGATGCGTGATACTGGCCTCGATATGCAAACGAAATACAAAGAGACCTCTCTTGGGGGCCTCGCTGTGAACGTGATCGAGTGTTGAAAGCAAGCCACAACTGCACACTCTATGGCAGGCATCACGGCGCCTAGATCGTGGACGCACACACGAAACCCCAGATTCAACGCCTACGATTAAAGGTATGACGACGAAAGCGATTCTGGTACTCGCTGATGGCTCCGTCTTCGCGGGCACATCCATCGGCGTTGATGGAGAAACTGTTGGCGAAGTTGTTTTCAATACGGCAATGACGGGGTACCAGGAGATCATCACTGATCCTTCGTACTCCGGTCAGCTCGTGACGCTCACCTATCCGCATATCGGCAATACAGGCACCAATGATGAAGACTGGGAAAGCGCAAGCGTCGCCGCCGCAGGGCTCATCATCCGTGATTTACCTGTTGAATACTCGAGTTTCCGATCTTCGCAGTCGTTGAGCGAGTATCTTATACGAAACCACGCCGTAGGCATCGCAGATATCGATACTCGCCGTCTCACGCGTATTATCCGCTCGTCAGGTGCACAAGCAGGCGCTATTGTAACCGGCGATAATCCCAGCGTAGAACGTGGCCTGGAGCTTGCCCGCCAGTTCGGCACCATGGCCGGCAAAGACCTTGCACGGCAGGTCACTACCGCGCACGCCTACGATTTCGACGAGTCTGAGTGGGGTCTTGGGCGCGGATATCTCAGCGGTGAGGACCTCAACCACCGCCCCTACACGGTTGTGGCTTACGATTTTGGCACCAAGAAGAACATCTTGCGAATGCTCACGAGCCGAGGGTGTAAAGTACACGTCGTTCCTGCTACAACGCCGGCGAAGGACGTCATCGCGCTCGATCCCGACGGCGTCTTTTTATCTAACGGGCCTGGCGACCCTGAACCGTGCACCTACGCGATAGAAGCCATACGAACCATTTTGGGAACGCAGATTCCGATCTTTGGGATCTGCCTAGGCCATCAGCTACTCAGCCTCGCCCTTGGCGGGCATACACGAAAAATGCCTTTTGGGCACCATGGCGCAAACCATCCTGTGAAAGATCACGATACGGGCAGAGTGCTTATCACTAGCCAAAATCATGGTTTCGATGTAGACCCTGCTACACTCCCTGCGAACGTGCGCATCACCCACACTTCACTGTTTGACGGATCGGTGCAAGGCATAGCGCTCGCCGATAAACCCGTGTTTTCCTTCCAAGGCCATCCAGAAGCAAGCCCAGGCCCACACGATCTGCGCGAGCTCTTCGATCGCTTTGTTTCTCTCATGTCTGCCTACCAGCACTCCAATGCCGTGCTCTGAAACTCTGCGTGGAGCCTCACAGATCCGCACCGCAACGAGGCGCACATGCGCCGCTCCATCATCGCGAACCACCATCAACACCGCCACTGCAACCAAAGAGGAAACATGCCCAAACGTAATGATCTGAAAACCATCATGATTATCGGTGCAGGCCCGATCGTCATCGGCCAGGCATGCGAATTCGACTATTCCGGCGCCCAAGCATGTAAAGCCTTACGCGAAGAGGGCTACCGAGTCGTACTAGTGAACTCAAACCCTGCCACTATTATGACCGATCCTGATATGGCAGATGCTACCTATATTGAGCCGATCTATTGGCAAAACGTAGAACACATCATCGCCAAAGAACTCCCCGACGCGATTCTTCCTACAATGGGCGGGCAAACCGCGCTCAACTGCGCCCTCGACCTTGCCCATCATGGCGTACTGAGTAAATACGGGGTAGAGCTGATTGGTGCCAGCGAGGACGCCATCGACAAAGCCGAAGACCGCGGCCGATTCAAGCAAGCGATGGAAAGAATTGGCCTGGCAACGCCGAAGTCGTTCGTGTGCCACACCTTCGATCAAGCAATCAAAGCTCAGGAGCAAGTCGGCTTCCCCACCCTGATCCGACCGAGTTTTACACTCGGTGGCACCGGCGGCGGGGTCGCATACAACCGCGAAGAGTTCCACGACATGTGCATGAGAGGCTTTGAAGCATCCCCAACGCATGAACTACTTGTCGAACAATCGATTCTGGGGTGGAAAGAATTCGAGATGGAGGTTGTGCGCGATAGTTCAGACAACTGTATCATCGTCTGCTCTATCGAAAACTTCGATCCATGCGGCATCCACACTGGAGACTCGATCACTGTAGCGCCCGCACAGACTCTTACCGACAAAGAATTCCAAATCATGCGAGACGCATCCATCGCCGTACTGCGTGAGATCGGCGTAGATACCGGCGGATCTAACGTCCAATTTGCGATTAATCCCGATAACGGCGAGATGATCATCATTGAGATGAACCCGCGCGTATCGCGATCCTCTGCCTTGGCCTCGAAAGCTACCGGATTTCCTATTGCCAAAGTTGCCGCAAAACTCGCGGTTGGATATACACTCGATGAATTGAGCAACGATATTACTGGAGGAAGGACGCCGATCTCTTTCGAACCCACGATTGATTATGTGGTGACGAAGATGCCACGCTTTGCGTTCGAAAAGTTCCCCGCGGCTGACGACCGTCTGACGACTCAAATGAAATCCGTGGGCGAAGTGATGGCGATTGGACGCACATTCCAAGAATCTGTACAAAAAGCGTTGCGTGGCCTAGAAACTGGGCTCACCGGGCTCAATACCCGATCCACCGACCCATACACCATTCAGCGTGAACTGATTAATCCCGGATCGGAGCGCATCTTGTATCTTGCCGATGCGTATCGCACCGGCATGGATCCCAAAGAAATCTATGACTACACAAAGATCGATCCGTGGTTCCTCGCGCAGATAGACGATCTCGTACGCACAGAAAGGCACATCAGCTCAAGCGATCTGGAGTCTCTCGATGCGCACACTTTGCGCTCCTGGAAGCGCAAAGGCTTCTCTGACGCCTACCTTGCCGAGCTTATGGGCACATCGGAAGACGCCGTTCGTAACGCGCGCTGGAACTATCAGCTTCACCCCGTCTATAAGCGAGTTGATACGTGTGCGGCAGAGTTCGAAACCACAACCGCCTACATGTATTCGACCTACGAAGAAGAGTGTGAAGCTGCGCCCACTGAGCGTAAGAAGATCATGATTCTCGGCGGCGGGCCAAATCGTATCGGGCAGGGCATCGAATTCGACTATTGCTGCGTTCATGCGTCGCTAGCGCTAGCGGAAGCAGGCTACGAGACGATTATGGTCAACTGTAATCCAGAGACCGTCTCCACCGACTACGACACCTCAGATCGCCTCTACTTCGAACCTTTGACCTTGGAGGACGTTCTTGAGATAGCACATGTTGAGAACCCAACCGGCGTCATCGTTCACTACGGAGGGCAAACGCCGCTCAAGCTGGCGAACAAACTTGTAGAATCCGGCGTCAATATCATTGGCACCTCGGCAGACTCGATTAACCAGGCGGAAGATCGCGAATGCTTCCAACGGATTGTCAACGACCTGGGGCTACGCCAGCCCAAAAATGCCACGGCAAGGTCGGAGGAAGAAGCACTTGCACTCGCCGATCAAGTAGGTTATCCGCTGATGGTACGGCCAAGCTACGTCCTTGGCGGCAGAGCGATGCAGGTCGTGTATGACGCCGAACAGCTACGCCAATACATGTTCGAAGCCGTCAAGGTATCCAACGATTCGCCTGTGCTGCTCGATTCCTTCCTGACGAATGCCACGGAGATAGATATTGACTGCATAAGTGACGGCGAGCAGGTAGTTATTGCCGGTCTTATGGAGCATATCGAAGAGGCAGGCATACACTCAGGCGATTCGGCGTGCTCACTGCCGCCCTATTCGCTTACCGAGGATATACAAGCAGAAGTGCGCCGCCAAACGATTGAATTGGCACGGGCACTAAACGTCGTCGGATTGATGAACGCACAGTTCGCTGTGAAAGACGGCGACGTGTACATTATCGAGGTTAACCCTCGCGCCTCGCGTACAGTGCCCTTCGTCTCGAAAGCCTGCGGGGTGCAGGTAGCGAAAGTAGCAGCCCGCGTGATGACCGGTGAGAAACTGGCAGACATCGGTTTTACCCACGAAGTGATTCCTCATGGCTACTATGCAGTGAAGGAAGTAGTGTTTCCGTTCATTAAGTTCCCCGGCGTTGATACGGCACTTGGCCCAGAGATGCGTTCCACGGGTGAAGTGATGGGCGTTGGCAGGAGTTTCGATGAAGCATACCTGAAATCTCAGCGTGGGGCATCGGCTATCGTTCCACACGTGGGGAAAGCATTCCTCTCAGTCCGAGATGAAGACAAACCAAAAGTTGTGGAGCCAGCACGAAATCTTCAGATGCTTGGTTACGGCATTTGTGCCACAAGCGGCACAGCACAATACCTCAACGAACATGGGGTTGTAACGCAGACGATCAATCGCCGCACACAAGGGCGGCCAAACATTATCGACGCCTTGACGAATGGCGAGATCGCTCTGGTGGTCAACACTGGCAATGCCGATATTAATGTTGTGAGCGACGGCAAGCTCATCAGACAAAAAGCACTTGAGACTGGTACCCCTCTATACACAACCGTCTCTGCCGCTCTGGCAATGAGCATGGCTTTGCGTAACCAGTACGAAGAACATGTGTTTGAACTTCATGCACTGCACTCGCATCTATGAGGCGAGTGGCACCTGTCGCAAGAGTTCTAATGAAGGCGTCGGAGTGAAGATATACCTCGATCGCACTACATGAAGGTGGGGAACCCGATTGGGTTCCCCACCTTCATGGCACTTATCGAGGCATTTCAGGAAGGGCTGCCCCTTCCATCGATGCTAGTGTCTACAACATCTCAGGCAGTCTTCTTCGCCGGAATGAAACCATACACTGCGAGTGCAACACCAGCGATAATGAGCACAACTCCAGCCCACAGCGCAACGGTTCCTACAATTCCCCAGCCGTATGCGTTGAGCAGCATACCGCGCAGAGTATTGCCGTCGAGGAAAGTGCCATGGCGAAGATCTTCAAGTGCAGCAGCGTCGCGAGCAGACTGATACTCCGTCATTGGATTAGCGATCTCTGCGGCTGCCATGCGGGAGATGGTATCTTCATCAGCGCTCGGGTTATCCGCAGTGAGCTCTTCAATAAGCGCTGCTTCCTTCTCGTTGTAGGCGCCACCGAGTGAAGAGTAGGTAGCGTCTGGGTAACCAGCGCCAGCTGCACCAGCCTTCATATGAGCCTGGATGTAGTGATTAGCGAATGCCTACGCCTGATTGCCGTTCGTCATGGGCTCACCGGCGTAAGGAAGAAGAGCGTCGGCGTCTTCCTGAGTGATGCGGCCACCCTCAAGCTGGCCGTTGATTGAATCTTCATCTGGCATCGTGATTTCTTGGGCGCCAAGCTGTTCTTCGATAAACGAGCCGGCGAACGTGCCGCCATAAACGGCGCCAATGCCTACGAGGAGAAGCACAATCCCGAGAATCTTGGCCAAGCCCTTGTAGATGCTCGTCTTGATCTGCTTCACAGAAGTGTTTTCCATTGACAGTTCCCTCCTAAGGGCGCATTCAAAAGAATATAGGCAACGAATTCCCAGCTGCGTATTATACTGCTGAAAAACTGTTGCCTACTCAGGCTAAGGTCTGATTTAACCCGCGTCAAACGCTAAGATACCCCATCCATTGAAAGAACTACCACATACTGATTCACAGAATCATACTACAATTGCCGCGCTCACATATCACTGCGCGGTTCGAGCTGCCCAGTTGTTCCTCCGTGAACACGAGTAATGTATTTTTCGATTAGTAATGTATTTTTCGATTACAGCGCGCTATGTGGTGTCTCAGCGTAAATCATCCAATGGTTACCACTCGATCAAAATACTCTAGTATCCCCTGATTATGGGTGACGACGATAATCGTCTTTCCCTGTTCTTTAAGCCCGGTCAAAATTTCCATCATACGCCGGCCGTTATCCTCATCAAGAGATCCGGTAGGTTCATCTGCTAGGAGGAGACTCGATTGCTTAATCACCGCCCTCGCTAAAGCCACGCGTTGCTGCTCACCACCGGACATTGTGTAGATTTTCTTTGCCAAGAAGCCGTCTAACCCTACACGGTGGAGCGCTTGGCTCATCAAGTCGCGATCCCTGGTAAGAATACGTAAATTGTGTTCTACCGTTCTATCCTCCAATAGCGCGAAGTTCTGGAACAAGTACGCAAGTTCCTTCGCCCTGAAGAGCCTGGCCTTGCGCGAACTTCGCGCAACTGGCTTGCCGTTGAAATAATAAGCGCCGCTGTAGTCTAGATCCAGAGCCCCGATAATATTCAGTAGGGTTGTTTTTCCAGCTCCAGAGGAACCGATCAGTGCTATCATCTCGCCCGTCGTGACACTCAAACTAAAATCTCTAAGAACCTCATGATCACCGTAACGTTTGTTGATGCCTTCGAGGCTCACTATCGTGTCCACACTCATTCCCCTTTCAATATGGAGGTCAGGTGGCGGGTAGCAAAATCGTGAGCCGCCACATACATATAGAACATGATTCCGAGCACAGGCGTGGCACACAGGAAAGCTAGATCAGCGCTACCGCCTCGCATGATAACGGCGATCACTCCCGCCGCAGTAGCCAAACAGAACACCGCCACCGGCAAGGTGAACAATCTGGCGATGCTCTTTCCGTGCAACGAGTAGACGGCGATTTCTTTCTTCTTCATCAAGAGAATAATTCGGGTAGAAACAACTGTCATGATTACAAAAGCTACGACCGAAAAAATGAACGCATAAAGAGTAATCGTGTAGTAGTAACGCAGAGATTCTAAGTCGTTTTGGTAAGGAGACAGCTTACTCGTTGGCGTCACTAACGAAGAAAGATCATACGAATGTGTGAGTGCCGTGATCTCGCCGAAGTTGACGTCAGTGAAAACCATGCCGGTTGTAAATGCATCAGTCACGTTGCTGTTGTAGATGGGGTTCATTTGTGGCATCTGGTCTGGCGAACCAATCACATAGAATTTGTCGCTAGCCGTTTTAGTGAAGCTCCCCATCTCCCGTAGTGATTCTCCAGCGTAACCGTTGTAATCGGCATATTCGAGTGTAACACCGTCAGGAATCTCAAGCGTATTGACGTTGCGTGAATTGACGCGGATGAAGTCCATGACCTGTTGCACCTCATCTTCACGCTGGCGCGGCACGAGAACAGTGAGGATCGCATCGTCGTTTGACACATCGGGCATAGCACGGTCGAATTGTGCAAGGCGTTGATAATACTGCCGATTCATTAACACGACGCTGGCACCCGGCGTCGCATACTCACTGCCAGCTGCACTGTTTTCATAGTTCAGATACAGCGGGTCAAAATAGAACACACGCCCTTCAGCATCCAAATCGCCATAGAGAGCACGAAATCTTTCCTCTAGTTGGACTAAGCCGTGATCATTCAGTGAATCGTAGGCCTGGGAATTCATTCCGAAGTACGTATAATACTGGCCTAACGTCTTTATCTTCTCAGTCTCGTGTGCAGAATGGGTGACGATGGCGTGCAAAGAAAATGTGTTCCACATAAGAAACGGAAACACTGCCAAAAGCAGAGCCAGAGCAGCGATGAAAACACGGTATACGTGCTTGGACGGTTCATTCTTTTTCAAAGTACCCGCAATATCTTTCACCTGTACAAGGCTAAGAGCTAGTGCATAGAGTACAGCGCCAAAGAGGACGATACCAAAGCTCAAGACGCCATAAAACCAGAAGTAGGAGCCCGTCAGCGAGTATCGCTGGATGAATACTTGAACAAGCAGGTTAGCAACGAGCAGAACACAAGCAATTGCTATGCCGTCACGCAAGTAGATAATCATGTGCCGCGCCGTCACACGATATTCAGCCTGCCCATGCAATGCACGCAAAGCGTTCTCACGCGACTGTGCACTTGCCGCAGCTACCGACAACAAAAGAGCAAAAGCAGCGACTATCGCAATCACGGGTAGATTGGACTCCACAAACCGCAACAAAGGATTACGATATAGGTTCTCGGTTACGGCAACATCAACGCCTGCTGTATCCAATACGTCTGGCGATGATGAGAAAACTAGACCGCCTGATTGAGAGAAAGTGTCGAGATCGACCCCAGCGTCTTCGAGCATGAGCACATCACCGAAACTGCTATGGAAACCCTGGTGCTCAGGATCGAAAAAATGTCACGTCTGATTTAGCGAATTAAAAGTATTTGTGCTTGTAGTGGTCGGCCGGGAAACATAGAATACCCCCGGCCGGCCACTCAATGCGCCAAAGGATTCTTCAACCGTTTGACCCCGAAAATCAGCGATGGAATAGGCCTGGTATCCAGCAAAAGTTTGATTAGCAAGAAACTGCAGATAAATTGGCTGAGCAACCAAATAGGCCATTGCTAACAACGAGATCACGAGAAACCAACTGATCCTCCGAGCGCTCATACTATTGCACCCCCGACTTCACTCAACGACGAGTATAGTTGTACCGAGACTTTTCGTTGTGCCAGAAGGAACGATTAGCCGACTTGTAGGCGTAGTCCCTCTTCCAGCCGGAGCTATACCTCGTGTTCCCCACGTAGACAATTGCCTCGACGTTGAATTTATTACTATCCGAATAGTTCGTGTCACCGATCTCAGACACGACTTTATCGCTCGTCTGGTAACCGTTGAAAAACAATTGCCCATTCGCAAGAGTTTGATACGCATACGCAGTTGATGGAACTGCCAATCCCACAGTTAGCGTCAGTACTGCGGCAAATCGTGCGCGTGCTTTCATGTCGCCTCCTCTTTGCCTAAGTTCTACGCCTCTAAGTTCTACGCCCCAATCCGAAAACCGGGAACGAGTTGCTCATGCAACTAGCACAATTCTAAAGTCAGTACCATAAATAAAGAGGCCAAAATTACACCGACCTTCGTCGGTATACAAACAGCGTTTGTATGTGCTATCAAGGCCGTTATCGAGCCACGCAAGCTTATACAACGGCTGAAATGCCGCATGAAGCAACACCCATCAAAGGCTCGTGTTGCATTGGTGGCGATTCAACGTGTGAGCAGTTGAGGCATTCGGTAAGGTTTCAATGTTTGTACGTGCAACACATGAAATGTCCGGGACGCTGCCTCGTCACGCTCCCCAAAACGTCTGATGGTGGTTTCAAAAACTCCTGCGTAGTGTTTGACCACAACTTCGTCGAAAAATAGCCTCGAAAGTAAGCTTTCGGGCTATTTTTCTCCTTGTTGTGGGCGGTACAGGACTCGAACCTGCGACCTCTTCCGTGTCAGGGAAACGCGCTAGCCAGCTGCGCCAACCGCCCAAGATCGTATGCAGTTATTGTCTCAAAAAGAAAACCAGAAAACCTTGCGGATCTCTGGCTCGTAGTATTCGAGGTGGGTACGGGATTCGAACCCGTGTATACGGCTTTGCAGGCCGCTGCCTCGCCTCTCGGCCAACCCACCATGTGGTTGAGCAGTGATCTGCTTGGCCATCGAGCGGATGACGGGACTCGAACCCGCGACCCTCACCTTGGCAAGGTGATGCTCTACCAACTGAGCTACATCCGCATTATCAACACTGCCAGGCAGCGCCTGCCGCGTTTGCGACGCATATAAATATATCGACACATTGGCTCACATGTCCAATCAGAAGAGAATGACCTGCACCACGCAATTCACATTTGATCGAAAACAAACTTTAGGTATAACATCTGATACGCAACCTTGTGTTGCCACAATTTCATAATGGGCGGTTAGCGCAGCGGTAGCGCACTTCCTTCACACGGAAGGGGTCGCTGGTTCGAATCCAGTACCGCCCACCGTAAGGAGCTCGAGCGGCGTGAAAGATCACGCCGCTCGGCGCGTTTCTGTGAGTTCGCGAAACACTCGTGTTGCCGCGAAC
>JALFZJ010000022.1 GCA_022783665.1 Arcanobacterium sp. | reverse complement strand
GCTGAATTTGGTGTAGCAGCACACTGGCGATACAAGGAAAACCCGAACAAGACCAGCGGCCAAGTCGAAGAATCTGCGGGCAATACTCAGCTTGAGTGGCTACGCCAGCTTGTGGATTGGCAGCGTGAAACCGCCGATCCTACCGAGTTTCTGGATTCGCTGCGCTTTGAGATGTCTGGCCACGACGTATTCGTCTTTACTCCAAAAGGCGAAGTAATGGAGTTGCCGGCTGGTGCCACGCCAGTAGATTTTGCTTACGCTGTGCACACTGAGGTAGGGGCGCGTACCGTGGGTGCAAAAGTGAATGACCGCCTCGTCACTCTCGATCATCGGCTAGAATCTGGCGATACAGTAGAAATCATTACAGCGAAATCGGATGATGCAGGCCCCTCGCAGGGATGGCTCGATTTCGTCGTCACTCCGCGCGCTCGGACCAAGATCAAAGCGTGGTTCAAACGAAACCTACGCGACGAAATGATTGATGCGGGCAAAGCGAAGCTAGCTAAGACGATTCGCCGGAAGAATGAGCCTGTGCAACGGCTAATGTCGCACGATACGTTACGTGCAGTAGCTGAGGATCTATCGCGCAAAGACGTCGATGACCTCTATTACGCCATAGGTGAGGGCGCCGTCTCTGCGGAGACGGTCGTACGGCTGTTGATTGCGTCCCAAGGCGGGCAAGCAGGCGCTGAAGAGACGATGGCTGAGGCTGTGACGCCAACGCGTATAGCTCATCGCAAGATCGGCTCAGTGAATTCGGCAGTTGTTGTGTCTCAGATGGAAGATACAGACGTGCTGGTGAAATTGGCCAAGTGCTGCACACCTCTTCCACCCGATCCGATTGTGGGATTCGTGACGCGCGGTAATGGTATTTCGGTACACCGTGTAGATTGCCCGAATGTGGAGCGTTTGCGTAAGCAGTCAGAACGCTTTATCGATATTCAATGGGATGCACAGCCTGAGGGCGTATTCCTGGTACAAGTCCAAATTGAAGCGCTCGATAGGCGTGGCCTCTTGGCAGATATTACGAAAGTGCTTTCCGAGCATGATATCAACATGCTGTCAGGGTCGATCAACACCTCGAGTGAGCGCGTGGCGCGATCAAACTTCACGTTCGAAATGGGTGATCCTCGCCATCTTCAGCAAGTGCTGAAGGAACTTCGCAAGATCGAAGGCGTATACGATGCATATCGGGTCACTGGAGGAAAAGCTGAGGCCCATGTGCGTTTCCCGAAGGGGAAGGCAGGAGCGCCTCTTCAGCACGCTTGATATCCAGGCGTTGGGCTTCGCAGAAATCGCGTGTACTGCGTAGGCGCGAGATTCGCTTATCGAGATCGTTTGGCAGAGCATCAAGGTAGTCGCGCACGCGTTTGATGCCAGTGACGTGCGGCGTTTGGTGGGCGAGGAGGCGTATTTTGCGTACCGATGTGCCCGCGCGTACCAGTGCGCACATATGTTCAGTTCCAGTGCGAAGATCAGCAAGCAGCACATCAATTGCTGTCCGTTCCAAAGTCGTCACCCCGATATGGTTTGTTTGGGTAATTGTAAGCGCTGGAAGCGAGGGTTGATACTCGCCATGATGCTTGTGCTGATGCGGGTAGATAAACTCTAGCCCACGTTCGAAGGCGGAGGTGACGTGCCCGGTATGAAGCCATAACGCGGTGTAGCGATATGCCACGGCTTGCGGCGAGCTGAGCCCGCTCAGGATCCATGCACGAGACTGAGCGCTTGCGCATAAGGCTCGGGGCACAAAGATGCCGCCAGGAAAAGGAAGGAGTTCTTGGCGGAGATTGATGAGCGTCTGGCGCTCAGATGGTGTGTACGCACGAATATAAGGATATCGATCGAGGTTGCCGCTCCTCGCGGCAACTTGTTCCTCACAGCTAGGAGCCGGAGGTAGAGGAATTGTAGTCATGCCTTCGATTATCGCCGGCACGCCATGCATCCGCATTCACTTTCCACACAGCTAGCGTGCAGCGCCGAAGTATCCACAGGCTCACTTCGAGTATTCCCTATTGAGCTCAGTGAGAGCGAAAGAAATAGCGATCCATACCTGTGCAAGCTTATGGCATATTATGGCATAGCGAATCGAGGATGTTTTGTGGGAGGGGGCTAGTCGCCAAGCACTGCCGCCAGCCAAGACTTCCGTGCCGCTAAAGCTTCCTCGTATTCCTTGACTTTCTTGTCCTCGCCTGCGGCTTTGGCCTGCTCAATCTGGGCTTCGAGTTCAACGATGAGCTGCTCAAGCTGAGCGGCCATGCCGTTGGAACGTTCTTCCTTCTCGGGATCGGATTTCTCCCACCGCTCGTTTTCTGCATCGCGTACCTTGCGCTCGATCTCGCGCAGGCGCCCTTCTGTGCGCTGTACATCGCCGCGCGGTACCCGCCCGATCTGATCCCATTCATCACCAATTGCACGAAGCTTTTCTTTTGCCGCTTCGAGATCTGTAATTGGCAAAATCGTCTCAGCTTCAGCTACGAGGGCAAGTTTACGTTCGAGGTTTGCCGAATACTCTTCGTCGATCTGCGCATTGTGAGATTGGCGTGCGTCAAAGAATACTTGCTGAGCTGCACGGAATCGCTCCCAGAGCTTGTCGTCTTCCTTCTTCACCGATCGGCCAGCGCGCTTCCACTCTTCAAGGAGCTGGCGGTACTGGGCAGTTGTAGAGCCCCAGTCTGTTGAGTTCTGAGTCGCTTCAGCTTGCGCAATGAGTTCTTCTTTACGGGCAATGGTTGCCTGGCGCATCGATTCAAGTTCGGAAAAGTGCTGCCTGCGTCGGCGATCAAATTGCGTACGCGCTGAAGAAAAGCGCTTCCACAAAGCCTCTTCCGTCGGGCGATCGATACGAGCCGAATGGCGCTGCGCATGCTTCCACTGCTCGAGAAGATCGGTAAGCTTTGCACGCGAATCACGCCAGTGTGTGCGGGCAGGATCTTGCGCCGCGATCTCCTCAGCCTGCTCTACAATTGCTGTGCGCTGAGCAAGCGAGGCCTCTTTGGCTTCAGCGCGCTGGGCTGCAACGACCTCGGCGCGGGCAGCAATCTTTTCTTCAGCGCGAGTAAGTTGATCGCGTAATGACTGAATATCGCCTACGGCGGCCGGTTCATCAAGTTGCTCGCGTAAAGACTTCACAGATTTGCGTGATTCTTCCGGGGAAACTGATTCGATCCGCGATTCGAGCAAGGCCACTTGCGCCTTAAGATCCAAAAAGCGCCGAACATATAAGCCGAGAGCGTCGGATGCTGAGCCGCCTGCCGCATATTGGCCTACGATCCGTTCGGGATCCTCACCTTGCGCGCGTAACCATACGTTACCGTCGTCATCTACACGGCCCCATTGTGCTGCTTCAGCCGCTGCAGCATCATCTTGCAAAGGTGCTTGTTGGGGGCGCGAAACACGCGGCTTGGGCACCGGATGTGGATGCGGCCGAGGGGCTGGTTTAGGCGTAGAGCTAGGTGCCTGAGCTACCTTCGCAGTCTCGTCCTCACCCGTGTGTTCAGCGCCAGACGGCGTGGCGTTCGCATCGGTACCGGGGGTAGTAGATTGTGATTGCAGTGGTTGGAGGTTGTCAGGCGTCGTCATGGATGCTCCTCAAGATCCTAGCAAGACGGGGTAAGCACAATAGGCCACACCGTTCACGAGATGAACGGTATTAGTCTACGCGTTTTTCAACTCTTTTGCCTTGCAATAATGGGCTTGAGGACGCAATCAGATAAGGTTGATACATGATTTTTCTCCGCTATGGGCAAACGTTTATGGATTCCAATACGTATGTGATCGCCGATGAGCACAACCGTGAGGCTCTCGTTGTGGATACGGGAGCAGGAAGTGCACAGTGGATCCGGGATATGCTTGCCACGCGTGGCCTCAAACTCGGTGCAGTGCTTCTCACCCATGGGCATGCCGATCATGTGTGGGATGTATCTGCCGTTGCGGGGGAGGCTCCCGTGTACATCGCTGCCCCCGATATGTATAGGCTTGAGGATCCTTTGCAACATCTTGGTATGCCCGAGCTCGCGTTGGGCTTTTCTCGTATGGGTATCGATAGGTGGGCAAAGCCCCAGAATCTTCAGGAAATCCCACCACATGCTTTCACCACATCGTTTGAAATCGTGGCTGGTATATGGATTCGGGCGCTCTCCACTCCTGGCCATACCGAGGGCTCGTGCATTTTCCTGCTGGAGGGTGAGGTGGCGCAGACGGATGATCCCGATTCGATTCCCACTTCAGGGCGCCGTGAAGCGTACATGCTGAGTGGAGATGTGCTTTTCGCTGGATCAATCGGGCGCACCGATCTTCCTGGGGGCGATAATGATGAAATGGTGGCATCCTTGCGCCTGTTAGTGAATGTGATCCATCCCAGTGTTCAGATCTATCCAGGCCATGGGCCGCAGACGAATATGTTTCACGAGACCCGCCACAACGAGTACCTCCATGCGGCGATGAGCTAGGAACGGCGAGCGGCGTCATAGGCGTAATAAGAGATTGACTTGCCCACATACGAGAAAGTGAAAACAATAGTATTATGGCGAAAATTGGTTCATTATCTGGATTTCCTGAATGGCTTCCCGAGGAAAGAATCGTGGAGCAACATGTTCTTGACGTTCTGCGCACCACATTTGAACTCCATGGTTTTTCAGGGATCGAGACGCGCGCTGTAGAACCAGTACAACAGCTCCTTTCGAAAGGTGAGACGTCGAAGGAGATCTATCTGCTCCGCCGTCTGCAAGCCCAAGGAAGTGAAGACGCCGAATTAGGGCTCCATTTTGATCTCACGGTGCCTTTGGCTCGGTATGTGTTAGAGCACACGGGCAAACTCGACTTCCCCTTCCGTCGATACCAGATTCAAAAAGTCTGGCGCGGGGAACGCCCTCAAGATGGGCGATTCCGCGAATTTGTGCAAGCTGATGTGGACGTGGTTGGCCAAGATACACTTGCGTTCCATCATGAAATCGAGTTACCGCTAGTGATGGTGGATGCTCTTTCTCAGCTTCCCATTCCACGGGTCGTGATTCACGCGTCAAACCGCAAAGTCGCGCAAGGGTTCTACGAGGCAATCGGTATCAGCGACGTCGAAGAGACCCTACGAATTATCGACAAACTCGACAAAGTTGGCCCAGACGTGGTGAAAGAGCTTCTCAGTGAAAGAGTAGGCGCAACGAGCCAACAAGGCGATCTTGCACTCTCGCTCGCGCAGATCACAGGTGAAGACGGCCGTTTTGCTGATGAGGTATTGGCGCTTGGGTATCGTAATGAGTCGCTTGAGCAGGGCCTGGAAGAGCTTGTGAATCTTGTTGAAGGTGCCAATGATCTGATTCCTGGCTCTGTGATCGCGGATCTTAAAATTGCCCGCGGCCTCGATTACTACACGGGCTCTGTGTATGAATCGGTGATGATCGGCCACGAGGATCTTGGATCCGTGTGCTCAGGTGGCCGGTATGATTCGCTTGTTTCCAACGGTAAGAAGACCTTCCCTGGTGTCGGGCTTTCCATCGGCGTATCTCGGATTTTGGCTCGACTCATTGGCAAGAACCTGGTAGAACCGAGCAGGAAGGTGCCGGCAGCGGTGCTGATCGCCGTCAATGATGAAGAAGAGCGCCGGCACGCAGAACGAACGGCTTTCACGCTGCGTCACCGTGGAATTGCTGTAGAGGTATCGCCAAATTCGGCGAAATTTGGCAAACAAATCAAGTATGCCGATAAGCGTGGCATCCCGTTCGTATGGTTTTCCACTGATGACGGCGAACAGGTCAAGGACATTCGCACCGGCGAGCAGGTTAATGCAGATGCTGCTACCTGGGCTCCGCCGGCAGATGACGCGCGGCCACAGATTGCGAGTGTGCAGCAGAACTGATCACGGAACACAGGCGGGCAGCATGGAACGATAAGGCTGCATGGTACGGCGAGAATGGAGTGTGATGGCTATATCACCTGAGGTTGGTTATAGCGCGCGCGAAAGTGCCGATTCGGCTGTCGCTGAGGCGCTCACAGTACTGCGCGGCAATCTCGATGCTCTCAAATTCCCTTTTGCCTTGCCATCTGCTGACGAGGCTGAGGCTTTGCGTGCCGACGGTGTTAACCAACTTGATGACTATATTCTTCCACGCTACGCATCTCTTGATGCGCCCTTGCTTGCCGTGATTGGCGGATCCACCGGAGCAGGAAAGTCCACGCTGTTGAACTCCGTTTTGGGGGAGAACATTACGAGGGCATCAGCTATTCGGCCCACCACTCGTCGGCCCGTTCTTGCTCATCACCCCGATGACGCTTCCTGGTTCGAAAATGATCGTATTTTGCCGAATCTGGCGCGAGCAAAGTCTGGTGTTGAGGGAGAGAGCGCTATCGCTGGCGCCCCGATCACGGAGCTGCGTCTCGCTGTATCCGGGCGTCTGCCGCAAGGGCTTGCGGTACTTGATTCACCGGATATCGATTCAGTGGTGAAAGAAAATCGTGAACTAGCTAATCAGCTGCTTTCTGCTGCAGATCTATGGGTATTTGTGACGACGGCTGCTCGTTACGCAGACGCGATTCCCTGGGCGATGCTCGATGAAGCTGCCGCGAGAAATATCGTCGTGGCAGTGGTGCTCAATCGCGTTCCGGCAGGGGTGGGCGCTGAAGTACGCGCAGACCTCGCTCGACGCCTTGAGAGCCGAGGACTCTCTCGATCGCCGTTGTTCGTGATATCGGAAAAGACGCTTGACGACGCAGAGAGACTACCCGAAGGCGATATCGCTCCGATCCGTACCTGGCTCACCGAGATTGCGCGCGATGCGTCGGCTCGCGCCAGCGTTGCGCGCCAGACTCTTGCAGGAGCTGTGGCACAACTTGCCCAACAGCGAGATATCATCGTGGGCGCTGCCCAAGATCAAAGTGGAGCATCTGAACGTTTGCGTGAGGCAATGACGAGCGAATTCGGCGATGCGCGTGCGCAGGTGCTCGAGCTAAGCGGTGACGGCTCACTGCTTCGCGGTGAGGTGCTTCAGCGTTGGCAAGATGTGGTAGGCACGGGCGCATGGACGCGCAAATTAGAAACGGGTGTTTCCCGCATCCGTGATCGCATCACAGCTTTCTTTGGTGCAAAGAAAGTGGACACACGTGAAGTGGAAGTCGCACTCGAACAGAGCATTCTTGACATGCTCGTTAATGCTGGTGAGCTTGCTGGTAGCACGGTGATAGCACAGTGGAGGCGTATGGGGGCGAGTGCGGCGTTGATTGATGCTGCCATGAGTGGGGCTCGCGAGCGCGCGGCGCGCGAAACAGTAGCACGAGCGCTGGTGCATGACTGGCAGGCTGAGGTGCTTGCTATGATTCGCGAGCAAGGCGAATCCAAGAAATTCACTGCGCGCGTTGTCTCGTTTGGTGTGAATGCCGTAGGTGTGGCACTGATGGTGTTCGTTTTTGCCAACACGGGTGGGCTCGTTGGCGGTGAGATAGCCGTCGCAGGCGGAACTGCCGTAGTGGCGCAGAAACTTCTCGAAGCAGTTTTCGGTGAAGACGCTGTGCGCCGCATGGCGCAAAAAGCGCGCCGTTCCTTGCAGACGCGAATTGAGGATTATTTCAGTGATGAAGAGGCACCGTATGCTGATGCGTTAGTGGATATCGGGCTTCCTGACGCATCGGTGCAAGAACTTGCGAAAGCCTATGATGAGCTTGATGAGGCTCTGCGCGTGGAGAAGGTGATGTATTCCTCATGAGTTTGTTCAAGGGGCACACGCGCCAATCGTCACAGTTTGCGAGTATTGCCGAGGCGACGGAAGCTCTGCGCAGCGTGATAAGTGAGCTTGCGCCACAAGCGCCAGTACTTATTAGTGAACCTTTAGCACGCCGCGCGCAGGATTATCTCGCCCACGCTGATACCCGCACAGCTATTTCGCCTGAGGCAACCGTGGTTGCGTTTGCTGGCGGGACTGGCGCTGGAAAATCCTCGCTGTTCAATGCAGTGCTCGGTAAACAGGTGGCTCGCGTAGCAGCTACGAGGCCTACCACATCCATCGCGCAGTCAGTATCGAGCCATGCGATGCCCGATTTGCTGGACTATCTCGAGGTGCACGACCGCACAGAAGATCCTGAACTTGGCCGAGTATTTGGCTTGGGTGGTACGGCTACTCCACTGGTGCTTATTGATCTTCCCGATATTGATTCCACACAGAGTCGTAACCGCGAGATTGCCCATAGTCTCATTCAACGTGTTGATGTGCTGGTGTGGGTGCTTGATCCGCAAAAGTATGCTGACGCAGTGGTTCACGAAGATTATCTTCAGGCAATGGCGGAGGCTTGTGGTGTTACCTTCGTTGTACTCAACCAGATAGACCGCATTCCTGTATCGCAAGGCGAGGCGCTCCTCGCAGATGCCCAGCGAGTTGTGCAAGCAGACGGCGTTGACGTACCTGTGCTGGCTACCTCGGCGCTCACTGGGGAGGGAATTGCGCAGCTGCGCACGCTGATAGCGCAGAAGGTGAGTGAACGTAGCGCTCTTGCACAGCGTCTCGCTGCCGATATGCGATCTCTTTCGCATGACCTCCTTGTGGAACTTGGAGGGCACGGCGATGCCGGTAGCTCACGAGGCGATATGGTACCTGCCACTGGTGCTAGCGAGGGTTTAGGGAGCATTGAAGGCCCCAATCGGGCACTTGATACTTTTGTTGAGAGCTTTTCCGCGGCTGCCGGTGCATACGATATTGCGCGGGCAGCGGGTGGATCCTATGAGTTTCGTGCACGTCGAAGCACGTCGTGGCCACTGCTGCGGTGGCTGCGCACAAAGGTGGATCCGCTTAAAGTGCTTCACCTCGCAAGCAACCCGAAAGATACACGTACTCCACGTGGCGAAGTAGTTCGTAGCGCGCCAACTCAGCACGAACACGCTCGGGCGAATGCGCATAAGCAGCTTGGCTCAACCGGCTACCAGGCTCCCGCTAGTATGAGGGCAGCGGCGCTCAATGCTGCGAGCGCTGCTGCAGCTGCTCTTATCGCTGAGCTGCCAGGGGAGTGGAGGCATCGTGAACGTGAGAGTTTTATGATGCGTACGGAGCAGGCACTCGCTGAAGCAGATTCATTGTTCCTTGGTGAAAACGTAGAGTATCAGCGCCATCCGCTGTGGTGGCGTTTGATCAATATCCTTCAGTGGCTACTCGTGATATGCGCCGTGGCTGGGCTGGGCTGGTTGCTCCTGCTCAACTTTGCTGATTTCTTGCAGTTGCGCCTTCCAGATCCTCCTGCATGGGGTATTTTCCCTCTGCCGCTGCTTGTTTTAGTGGGAAGTGTGATTGCTGGTTTCGCAATTTCAGGGGTATCTCGGGCGATTATCTCGGTCGGCAGACGGCGTACTGAAAAGCGCGTACTTGCTCGCCTCAAAACGAGAGCACGCCGAGAGGCTGAATCCGCCGTCATCAATCCGAGTTACGACTCAATTAACACCTACCGCGGTATCATCGCACAACTTCAACAACTGCAAGATTTTAAGGTAAAACCATGAACGAGACGATCACCACCCAACTTGACCACAGAACCATTCGGGAGTTCACAGACGAATCTGTGAGCGACGCTGTGATGGATACACTATTCGAGGTGGCGATGCATACAGCCACCTCTACAGGCACTCAGGCGGCTTCAGTTATTTGGGTGAAGGATAAGGCAAAGCAGCGCCGCCTCGCTGAGATCAACGGTCAAGAATATGTGGGTAGGGCGCCGATATATCTAATGTTTGTTGCTGATGTGCATCGAGGAGCGCAAATTCTTCGTGAAGCTGGCGTAGATGATGGCGGCGCACGCTCTATGGATTTTGCCACTTCTGCATTTACAGATGCGTGTTTGATGGTGCAAAACGTAACGGTGGCGGCGGAGTCACTTGGGCTTGGGGTGACGATCCTCGGTGGGATGCAAAACGATACTCGAGGGGTGATTGAGGTGCTCGGTTTGCCTGATCTCACCTATCCGGTGCTCGGCATGATTGTGGGGCATCCCAACCAGGAGCCAGCTCTCAAGCCTCGGATTCCTACGCAGTATCGGGTCATGGTAGATGAATACACAGAACCTGACAACTGGCACGACGCGCTTGCCCAATACGATGAGGACATGCAGACCTACTACGATCTTCGCAAGGCAAATAAGCCTGAGCCTGCCTTTACCAAGCAAGTCATTGAAAAATACTCGAATCCGCAACCCGGCCGCGCTGCCATTATCGAGGTGCTCAGTGAGCAAGGTTTTACTGTGCAGATGCCTTCAGCCAATCAGCAAGCACCACGGCGTGATTAATCTCAGGATCGTGTGCAGCGAAGACAAGAGACACATCGCCGTGCGCAGTTAAATATCGGAGCTGGCGCAGGTCATCGGATGAATTTGACTCGAGTTCTTGCTCGTAGCGCTTACGAAACTCTGGGAACGTTTGTGGATCGTGTGCCCACCAGCGTCGCAGCTCAGGTGAGGGAGCGACGTCTTTCATCCAAAAATCGAGGTGCAAGGCCTCCTTTGGTATGCCGCGCGGCCAGAGCCGATCGACGAGCACCGTGTCGCCGTGCGTTTCTTCCTTTCCGCTTACTATCCAATGGACTTTCGCTGTGTAGATCATAGTTCTGGCTCCTTCGCTTCTTACCCATAGTAACGCTCAGGGTGTAGCTGGTTGCTCTGATAGCTGCTGCCCGCGGCGCTAGCATGTGCGCGGTTGGCGAACAGGAGGTGCACATGAAGATCAGGTAGACTTAACGCTAGAACAACGGGCGCTGCACCGCTAGAACGACCAGCCATACAGTGGTCGAGGCCTGAGGTTTTCGTCTTCAGCTTGAGGTTTTTCGTCTTGAGTTGGTGGGCTGCGCTCATACGGGCAGTATGAGCGGTGGCGTCGTAGACGTGGGAATTGATGGGTCGGACTTCGGAACAATTTGAGAAGAGGGAAGCAATGGGTAAGAAGCTTTCTACCGCAATTAAAGTGGCCACGATTACGGTACCTGCGGCGCTGAGCATCATTCAAAAGTACGGGCCAGGGATCCGGAAAGTGATGCACGACAACCCAGAACTTGTTGAGACTGTCAAGGATAGATTTCAGAAGGTGGTGAAACCGAGTCGTGCAGGTGGCGGAGTTACTTCTCTCGATGCGCGCATTGATACGTTAAAGGATCAGGTGGCCTCACTCTATGCTTCGGCGAATACGCCTGCGGTTGCTGAGCAGGCAAAGCAGTGGCGTCGAGAGCTTGATTCGTTATCGCAGGCGGCGCCTATTTTGAACGCGATGGGGAAGAAGGCTCGAAGGCTTGAGACTCGCAGGATCGAGCAGCGGATCGATGAGCTCTCACGAAAGATCCTTGCCGCCCGCGTGGGCGATGATATTGAGGATGCCATTATCGTCGATGAGTGACGCCGCTTGGCGCTGGCGTTGTGGATCTGTGACGGTCGCGCCCTGTTGTATGCTGTGCCGTAATATGTACCGCGTGCATTGATACGTACGTGATCGCGCCTGCATCTTTTCCCTTATTCTTCCCTTAATCGAGAGAAATACTTGCTCGTGAAGGTTGCACTGAGGGTGCAGATGAGCCCCGGCGCGGCATTTTGTGCTCTAATAGAGCCATTGCTCAAACACTGCTATCACACGCAAAAACCGCACAAACCTTGAGTTTATGCGGCATGATCTGCGGTATTCACTTGTGCGCGGAGGGGGACTTGAACCCCCACCCACTATACGTGGACTAGCACCTCAAGCTAGCGCGTCTGCCTATTCCGCCACCCGCGCAGGTGTTGCTGGCAACAGATAAAAAGATACCATCTCAGCTCGGTGAGCACCAATTCGATTCGTACCCATGTGGTGTGACGTGGCTCAACTCTTTAACGCGCTCCGTAGAGTTTATGCCACCTCTTACCCAGCGTATTCTTGATGGCGTAGGTAGAGTAGACGCAACCGATAGAGAAACGCGGAAGGATAACGCGGCAATGATGACATCCGGCGAGTTTGACGCCAGCGGCACACAGACCTCACATACACAACCCCATAGCGCGGTGCCACGTCTTGATCCCAACAAGCCTGAGGATTTGGTGAGGCAGTTCCACGAAGTCTATGGCTTGCCAATTCTAGACGGCGCGCCTACGGTAACGCACGACCGCATCAATATGCGTATGGGTTTAATTGCCGAAGAGTTTGCTGAACTTGTGGGTGCCATATATGGCCAGCAAGCTCGCGCAACGATCGAGAGCGCATTCGCGACCGCCGTCACTCAAGACGACGGAACGCGCGATGTTGTAGAAACCGCAGATGCGCTCGGTGATCTTGTGTACGTGATCTACGGTATGGCCTTCGAAGCAGCGATTCCGATGGCAAAAGTGCTCGACGAAATCCAGGCTTCGAATATGTCGAAACTGGATGACGACGGCAAGCCTATCTATCGTGAGGACGGCAAAGTAATGAAAGGCGCACATTACTGTGCGCCCAACATTCGCCGCGCTCTCGGTATCGAAAGTGAAGGCGAAAACGACCCGGATGCAGCCGCTTCGGCTCAGTAGCCCGCGGCATGACGCACCGAATGTACACGGCACAAGTAACCAACAGTAAGGGGCTGCTAATGGAGTTCAGCAAATCTGAACGATCCACACTCGGAATTGAATGGGAGCTGCAGCTCATCGATATTGATTCACGTGATCTGCGGCAAAGCGCGAATGCCGTGATGGATGCCGTGGAGCAGCTCAATGAAGATACCTCCGTGATCCATCGTGAGATGCTGCTCAACACCATCGAGCTTGTATCCAAGCCACACCATACGGTGGCAGGCTGTATTGCAGATCTAGCTCATGGGGTTGAGCTGCTGCGTCAGATCGTCTCTAGCCAGCGCATTGAACTTGCCACTTCTGGCTCCCACCCCTTCGCTAACCCTGCCTACCAGAGAGTTACTGATTCGCATCGATACGCTGAGCTTGTGAATCGTACGCAATACTGGGGTCGGCAAATGTTGCTGTTTGGCACGCATGTACACGTCGGCATCGAAAACCGCGAGAAAGTACTGCCGATCCTTGGTGCGATGGTGACGCGCTTTGCACATATCCAAGCGCTTACGGCGTCTTCACCTTTCTGGAATGGCGTGCGCACCGGCTACGCAGATAATCGAGCCATGGTGTTTCAACAGCTTCCGACTGCTGGCACCCCCTACCAATTCACCACATGGCAGGATTTAGAGAGATACGTCAGCGGTATGCTCAAAACTGGTGTGATTGATGCATTCGATGAGGTGCGCTGGGATATCCGCCCTTCGCCAGGGTTCGGCACGCTCGAGATGAGAATGTGTGATGCAGCGACGAACCTTGCTGAGGTGAGCCTTACGGCTGCGCTGTGCCAGTGCCTTGTGGAGCACTATTCGCGCATCTTGGATTCTGGTGAAAAGCTTCCATCACTACCGGACTGGTTCATGGCGGAAAACAAATGGCGTGCGTCTCGTTATGGTATGGATGCGATTTTGATTCTTGACGATGCTGGCAACGAGGAGCATGTGGCAACAACGCTTCGTCATCTACGCGAGGAGCTCACGCCCGTTGCGCATGATCTAAACTGCGAGGCTGAGCTATCGATTCTAGACGACGTTTTGCGCTTCGGAGCGCCATACCAGCGCCAGCTGCAGGTAGCTGATCGTTTCGACGGTTCGCGTGAAGCAGTGGTGCAATATATGTGTGCGGAAATGGAGGCGGGTGTGCCGCTTGATCCGCACACCTTTGAACCCGATAGGCTCGGAGAATTTGGAATATGAGCCGCGAACTGCAATCCGAAGTAGAGCGCTATCCAGAAGTTGTGCGTATCGCACAGCAACTTATCAGATTCGACACAACGAACCACGGGGTGCTCGCTGCCGACGTTGAAAAGCAGGCTGGGCGTTATGTGATGGATATGCTCAAAGAGGTGGGCTACGAGCCTGAATGGATAGAGCCATATCCGGGTAGGCCTTCAATCGTGCTCCGCATACCAGGCCAAGATCCTAGCCGCCCTGGCCTGGTGCTCCATGGGCATTTGGACGTTGTGCCTGCGATTGCAGAGGAATGGGATTTCGATCCTTTTGCTGGCGATATCGTAGACGGCGTTTTACGTGGGCGTGGCGCGGTAGATATGAAGGATATGATTGCGATGATGATCTGCCTTGCGCGATCTATGGCTCGTGATCATTGGCAGCCGCCGCGCGACCTTGTTGTGTGCTTCTTTGCCGATGAAGAGGCAGCAGGTAAAGCTGGTGCCCAGTGGATTGTGGAGAATCGGCCAGAACTGTTTGAAGGCTGCACTGAGGCAGTCTCGGAGGTCGGCGGATACAACACGTATGTTGCAGGCAAACGCGTGTATCTTATTCAGACGGCGGAGAAGGGCCAGATATGGCTTAAGCTGCGTGCTAAGGGAAGGGCAGGGCACGGCTCTCAGCGCAACGATCATAACGCCGTCACTGCGCTTGCCCGATCGATGGCAGCCATAGGATCGCATTCATGGCCGATTCATCTCACCCCTACAGTGCGCCAGCTACTGACCAGCGTTGCAGACCTTACGGGTTTGCCTTTTGACGAGTCGGATCCGAGCACTCTTGAATCCTTGGTGGAGGCTCTCGGAGCGGCATCACGTTTCGTCGCGCCTACGCTCACCACCTCCGCGCAGCCCACCCAAATGACTGCTGGATATGCGATCAATGTGATTCCCTCATCGGCTGAAGGTAGTGTAGATGTGCGCACTCTACCCGGAGACGACGCCCTGGTGCGGCGTCAGCTTCAAGAACTTATGAGGGGAGTCTCGTTCGAGGTGGTATTTGAATCACCAAGTATCGAATCTCCGATTGACCTACCTATATTCGAGGCAATGCGCGAAAGCCTTCAAGAAGACGATCCTGGATGCGTCGTGCTGCCGTATATGATGTCTGCCGGTACCGACAATAAGCATTTGGCGCGCCTCGGTATTCGCGGATACGGCTTCGTGCCCGTGCGTCTTCCTGAAGACTTTGATTTCCCGGGGATGTTTCATGCGAAAAACGAACAAATACCAGTATCGGCTCTGATTTCGGGGGAGAAGGTGTTGGCGAGCTTCATCAAGCGTTCGTAGTGTTGAGACGGCGGGTTTTAGGCTAGTCTGTAAACATGGCTATCGATATTCCCCATGCTTATGCGCGGCTCGTTAATGCGCTCGAACAGTTCCATTCAAGTGTGATGGAATACCAAGATCCTGATGCTCCGGCTGTGCTGCGTGCAGCGGATCAGTTGGCCGATGCTTATACCGTGTATGATGATGCGATTTTCACAAGCTACGGTGTGGAAGCGCCTTTCGATACCTACGCGGAAGGCGATGAGGAATACGAGGATTTCGATAGCAACTGGGATGATGATTTTGAAGACGGCGATGAACTAGACGAAGACGCGAGCGAGGAGAACGGCGCGAATCGGTTCAGCGGCGTCTATGATGACGACGAATACGACGACGATAATCTCGACGCTCTCGACGAAGACTGACCTTGCGCACGCAACCAGCTCGCAGTTGCGTGCATGGCGTCGGCACGATATAAGCCCTGTTAGATACCTCGACCGTGATACCTCGACCGCGCCCCACAGATACGTCAGCCGCATGCAAAAGAGCCTGGGTGCGGGGGCAGCTCGCCAAGTGAATGCACCCGTGAGTGCGCTTATTCTTCTGGATATTTCAACTGCGGGCGAGAAATATCGTCGAGCGCCTGGGCTACCTGGGTAGGCAGGGCATCGAGCTGAGCTGAAAACAGTTGCTCGGCTTGAGAACCGGTGCGCGGGCCACACACTGCCACGCTGACGTTTGGTTCACCCATTAGCCAGGCTAGTGCAACGTCTGCTGGGGTGCGCGCAAGGCCATCGGCAGCGCGAGCCACCGCACCCGTAATCTGAAGCGGCGCCTCATAAAGATAGGGCGATACGAGGTTTGCGAGATGCTCCGTCGCTGCGCGCGATGTAGGCGGAATCGTATTATTGTATTTCCCTGTGAGCACGCCGCCGGCAAGCGGCGAGTATGCGATCATGCCGATCCCAAAATGCTCCCGCGCTGCAAGAAGCTCGCTATCATTACCGCGTTCGAGAAGCGAATAGGGCTGCGCTAAGCCAGTGATTGGCGGATAAGAACGGCTGATCGCATGCTGGGCCATCATGGCTGTGAACCATAACGGAGCACCATTAATGCACACATAACGGATCTTCCCCTGGTGAACCGCATCTGCGAGAGCGGCCATCGTTTCGTCAACGGGAGCATGCTCGTAGGTGTAGTCAATCACGGCGAAATCGATCGTATCGGTGCCCAAAGCGGCGAGCAAGGAGTCCAAGGAGGTCAGGATTGCTGCGCGTCCCATGAAAGCGCCCTGCCAGGCATCGCTGGCACGAGGATCGAATGGCGGCGTAAGGTGCGCACTGATGATGAGCTCGTTACGCCCCACAGAGCTCTTCAGAAGTTCAGAAAGCACCGAGACCGCTCCGCCGTCACTATATAAGGGCGAAACATCAACGAAGTTTCCGCCTGCCTCACGCAAGGCAACGAGAGAGCGGCGTGCGTCGTCAAGATCTGTATCCATTCCCCACGTCAAGGTACCCAAACCAAGAAAACCAGCGCGCAGACCGGAAGCTCCAATATTGTTGTATTTCACACCACCGAGCCTAACCCAAAGCCGGCCAAAAAATACAGCTAGTCTGGGTACGTGAGTATTATCGAAGCGATTATCTTGGGTCTTGTACAAGGCCTCACGGAGTTTCTTCCGATCTCCTCCTCTGCGCATCTGCGCATTGTAGGGGAGCTTATCCCGAGCCTTGGCGATCCTGGAGTCACGTTCACCGCCGTCACACAGATTGGCACCGAGGCCGCAGTGGTGCTGTACTTTTGGAAGGACATCACGCGGATTATTGCGAAATGGTTCCGCGCTTTGCCCCAGTTGTGGCGCCGGGGTGCTCACGGGCGTTCAGTGCCACAAAGTGATCCAGACGTGCGAATGGGATGGATCGTTATTATCGGCACGATCCCAATCGTTGTGCTTGGGCTTTTGCTTGAAGATGCGATCGATAGTGTATTTCGTAATCTGTATATTACGGCTGCTATGCTGGCGCTATTTGGTGTGTTCCTATTACTTGCTGATCGTTTCGGCAAACGTAAAACGCCTCTTGAAGAGATGACGCTTCGAGACGGCGTAATCTTGGGTTTTGCGCAGTCCATGGCTTTGATTCCTGGAGTCTCACGCTCGGGTGGCACGATTACTGTTGGCTTACTTTTAGGTTACACTCGCGCCGCTGCAGCGAGAGTATCGTTCCTGCTCGCTGTACCAGCTGTGCTTGGCTCAGGGTTTTATAGGCTTTTGAGTGACGACGGTACAGGCCCGCAGGCAGGGGGCCTGCCGACTCTTGTGGCTACTCTTGTGGCTTTCGGTGTGGGTTACGCTGTGATCGTGTGGTTCTTGAAGCTGGTTGAGACGAAATCGTATATCGGTTTCGTTATCTACCGCATCGCACTAGCTATAGTGGTAGTCGTGCTGCTCAGCGCGGGTATCTTATCGATGTACTAGATCGGAGCTATTGATGGACGCTCGCGCACATACGGATCCTGATATTGTTTCGCCCAAGCGGCCTGCCGCATTGCTTTTTGACATGGATGGCACGCTCACGGATTCTGAGCAGATTTGGTTTCGTGCAGAAGAGCGTGTATTTGGGCGTTATGGTATCGAGTGGAAAGACGGCGACCAGCTAGACCTTATCGGATGGGCGCTTCCGCGTTCAATGGAGTACGTGGTAGGAAAGTATTCACTCGACGTCGATCCTCTTGGGCTTGGTGATGAGCTCGTTGAGGAAGTCATCCGTATCGGCACGATCGATGGAATGCCGTGGCGTCCAGGTGCGTATGCCTTGCTCGAAAACAGCGTCACCTGGGGGATACCGAGCGCCCTCGTTACCTCCTCCTATGCTGGGTTTGCTGCTTTAACCCTCGCTCAAGCGCCTCAGGGTAGTTTGAGTGTGCAAGTGACTGGGGATATGGTGACTCGCGGGAAACCTGACCCTGAGCCTTTCGAGCGTGCAGCCGACCTGCTTGGCGTCAGTATTACCGATTGTGTGGCTTTTGAAGATTCAGCATACGGCCTAACTTCCGCCCAGCGTTCAGGGGCACACGTGATTGCCGTACCCTTTCAAGTAGAACTACCGCCCCTGCCTGGTGTTACGACGATTCCTAGCCTTGAGCACGTTACCCTTGATCTGCTTGCGACCCTCGTTTCACCTTCCGAAGATGCTTAATGCCCTCGGAGCTAATTTCTGGTGGCACTCCTTCGAAGGCCGGGCAGTATTGCTGGAAAGAGCACCAGGCACACAGAGGGCCTGGTTTCTCTTCAAAGAGGCCAGAATCTAGACGCATTTCTATATCAGCCCACAATGCGGTGAGCTGATCGATCATGGCATCAACATCACGTTCAACGGGATCATAGGTGAGCGTGCGCGCGTCTTTAAGGAACAACAGTTGCGTGCGCAGCGGAAGATTATGTTCCATCAGATAGAGTGCACTGGCATAAAACCGCATTTGAAAGATCATATCTGCTTGAAAGCGCGGGCTTGGTGACTTGCCCGTCTTATAATCTATGATTCTGAGTTTTCCGTCAGTAGTGGCATCCACGCGGTCAATCACACCGCGTATTGCGATGCCATTGGGTAGAAGGGCATCAAAATGCTGCTCTCGTGCTGCAGGTTGCAGGTAGGCCGGCGTCTCGAGGGCAAAATAGGAGTGAATGAGCGGGCGCGCAGACTCAAACCACGCTGATAGCTCGTCAGACGTTTCGAACATCGTCGCAATATCCTTGCTCGTTCGATCATCGCCTTTAAGGGCATCCCAGCGCGTCGAGAGCATCTGCTGTGCAGCTTCCTCAGTGCGCTGATGGGCAGGCAGATCGAACAGGTGCTCAAGTACGGAGTGTACAAGTGTGCCACGAAGCGCCTCCTTGGACGGAGGCTCGTACAATCGGTCAACCATCGTGAAACGAAACTTCAGCGGGCACTGGTAGAACAGCTTCGCTCTGGATGGCGAAATAGCAGGAAGTGAATGCGTCATGCCAACAGCTTACAGCGCGCTATACGTCAAAATCTTTGGACGCAGCAGTGGCGTATGATTGAGTCCATGACGTTAACTCCCTATCCTCATCCGCTTGGCGCCGATAGGCGTCGAGGTGTATTTCGCGCCGGTGAACGCGTGCAAATCACGGACGTGAAGGGCCGGAAATACACCACGATGCTCACCAATAATGGTTACTTCCAATCCACTCGTGGAAGTTTTCGCCACAGTGAGCTTATTGGGAGAGAAGAAGGCACAGTAATCGATACTCACGACGGTTATCGGCTTCTGGCCTTGCGCCCGCTCGTGGGTGACTACGTGCTGTCGATGCCACGCGGAGCCACTGTGATTTATCCTAAGGATGCCGGCCAGATCATACACCAGGCCGATATCTTTCCTGGGGCGCGTGTATTCGAAGCGGGCGTAGGCTCAGGTGCGCTCTCGCTGTCTTTGCTCGCCGCAGTGGGAATGGACGGGCAGCTGATCTCAGTTGAACGCCGGCCGGAGTTCGCAGAAATTGCCAGGGCAAATGTGGAATCCTGGTACGGCGCTCAGATGCCCCCGTGGGAAGTAGTGGTTGGCGACGCTGCGGATGTACTGAGTGAACTGGCGCCAGGAAGCATAGATGTGGTGGTGCTCGATATGCTTGCGCCATGGGAGAACATCGATCCAGCAGCTCATGCATTACGCTCAGGTGGAGTTATTCTTGCATACGTTGCCACGACGACGCAGATGTCTCGCTTTGTAGAGACGTTGCGATCCTCGTCCATGTACACTGAGCCAGAAGCAAATGAAACCATGCTTCGCACCTGGCATCTTGATGGTTTGGCTGTACGGCCCGATCATCGCATGGTAGCGCATACGGGGTTTCTCGTGGTTGCGCGGAAAATTGCTTCAGATTCACAGCCTCTTGTCCCCAAACGGCGGCCAGCGCCTGCGGCGCATAGCGAAGCTCTTGATTGGGAGCGGGAATGGGAGAGTGCCGATTTTGGCGAGCGCACGATTTCAGCGAAAAAGCTGCGCAAGGTGCGCCGTGATGTAGCCCATCGCGCGGATGTAGAGACCACAGGTGACGACGCGCCTGGGCTGCACAGTGAAGAGATTGCGCAGCAGCTCGATGCCGAAGCGCATGAACGCGTGGCAAATAGGCTCAATAGAGTTGCATCCAGGCTCACTGAACAGGAGTAGACGTGGCGAATAATGACGCAGGTGAAGTGTTCGGGCTACGTGAGCAAGTAGCCTCCCTTGAGCAGAAGAATGGGCGCCTTGCAAAGGCTTTGCAAGAGGCTCGAAACAGATTGTCAGAGATGTCATTACAGCTCGCGCAGCTGTCGAATCCTCCGAGTTCCTATGCAACGTTTATTAAGGCGCATCCGGAAAAGCAGTCGGTGACGGCATTCGTGGGCAATAGAAAGATGGAACTCACAGTATCCTCGCTCGTGAATGTGCACAATATCGAACCAGGCCAAGAGCTCATTGTGAATGAGCAACTCGTCGTCATAGGGGCGAGCACATACAACAAAGTCGGTGAGATAGCCCAAGTCGAGCTGTTGCTCAGTTCCGATCGAGCATTGGTAAAACTCCATGCTGATGACGAGCGTATCGTGCGGCTATCAGGCCGTTTACTGGCCCGTTCGGTGCGTGTCGGAGATATGGTGCTCGTGGATCTCGCCTCAGGGTATGCACTCGAACATGTTGAGCGGCCAGACGTAGAGCATCTCCTTCTCGAAGAGACTCCAGACGTGTCGTACAACGATATCGGCGGCCTCGGTGAGCAGATCGAGCAGATACGAGATTCTGTTGAACTTCCCTTTGAACAACCTGCTCTCTACCGCGAGCACGGCCTGAAACCTCCCAAAGGCGTTTTACTCTACGGGCCACCAGGATGCGGTAAGACGCTTATCGCGAAGGCGGTGGCCACCTCACTTGCACAAAAGATTGGTGCACGTGACGGCGCGCACGCTTCCCGATCCTATTTCATGAATATTAAAGGCCCACAGCTGCTCGATAAGTACGTGGGGGAAACCGAACGTCAGATACGAGAGATATTCTCACGCGCGCGAGACCGCGCATCACACGGCATACCAGTGGTGATTTTTTTCGACGAAATGGAAGCTCTGTTTAGAACCCGTGGGTCGGGAGTCTCATCCGATGTAGAGACGACGGTCGTTCCCCAGTTACTTGCGGAAATAGACGGCGTGGAGACACTTGATAACGTAATCGTTATTGGTGCCTCCAACAGGGAAGACATGATCGATCCGGCAATATTGCGCCCAGGACGCCTGGACGTCAAAATCCGGATCGAACGCCCCAGCTTTGACGGCGCAATCGACATCCTCCTGAAGTACCTCACTCCAGATTTGCCGATCCACGAGGCAGAACTCCAGCGCTGGGGTGGAGCCGAGGGCGCGGTGAAGGCAATGGCTGAGCACGTGACCGAGGACCTGTGGCGCACCGATGCATCGCATGAGTTTGTATCCGTAACGTATGACGACGGTGAATCCGAAACGCTGTACGTGCGAGATTTCGCTTCTGGCGCGATGCTCGCAGCGATTGTTGACCGGGCGAAGAAACTCGCGATTAAGAATTAT
>JALFZJ010000055.1 GCA_022783665.1 Arcanobacterium sp. | reverse complement strand
GTTCGCTCTGTGGCAGATTTGCTTGTTCTTTACTTAAGCCTGGTGCAATGCGCTCTACGATCGGAATGAACTGAATGTAGTGGGCATCCAAAACGTCTCGAAAGTACCGATACACTTGCAGAGCCCGCTTCTCGTTCGCATGATGCACTGTGCACAGTACATTGCATCGCACCCCGGCGTCTTGCAAGATGCGCCATCCCTTGACGACTTGGGCATGGGTACCGCGTCCGGCTTTATTGACGCGATAGGCATCGTGTAGTTTCGCAGGCCCATCTATGGAAACTCCCACTAAGAAATCATGCTCAGCGAGAAACTCAGCCCACTGTGCATCTATCAACGTGGCGTTAGTTTGCAAAGCGTGCGATACGTTTTGGCTCGGACGCCGATACTTGTCTACGAAAGAGACCATCGCACGGAAGAAATCGAGACCACGCATCGTCGGTTCCCCGCCCTGCCACAGCATCGTTACCTCACCGTCGGGGCTCGCCGCAAGATACTGTTTCACATACGTCTCAAGCGTCTCCTCACTCATGAGTTGCCGTTTGACGTCATACAATGCCTCTTTGGAGAGGAAAAAGCAGTAATGGCAGTCGAGGTTGCACGCCGCTCCCGTGGGTTTGGCAACTACTGAGAAAGGTAAATAGCTCATCATTAGTACTCTATACGGTTGATACTTGTTTATTGACTCATATTTGCTCGATGGAACATCGACTACGGCGGGCCGCTCGATAGCGGCGGGTACAATTGCCATTCATCTAGATGCGCTCCTCCCGTAACGCGCGATACCCGATGGCCGCACCCCACGCCGGCGCCCACGAACCCAAAGTCGCTTGCGAAACGGAGAGCCTCCACTGAGGAGACGGAAAGAGCTCAAGCGATAAGCGATGCTCGACAAGCTCTACAAGCTCAGGGAATTCTGCGCTCACACTTCCCCCTAAGATGATAAACGTGAACCCGAGGGTAAGAACGGTTCCAGCGAGTGCGTGTGCTAATGCTCGCACTGCATCATCAACGGCTTTTAACGCTTGTGGATCCTTCGCGAGATAAGCATCTCGCAGCTCTGAGACGGTCTTAACGCCTGCTCTACGGCAGAAGAACCTATAGGCCAGCACAGTTTCTAAGCATCCTGTTTTGCCGCATTGGCACGGGGTGCTCTCGCCAGGGACGTTCACATGCCCAAGTTCACCTCCGATACCGTTTTCACCGTACAAGAGGCGCCTATTGAACGTAACGGTGGCAGCAACACCGCCAGAGATACCCACATAGATTTGAGTGGCATGTTGCGCGCCGGCGCCAAAACGCACTTCCCCCAAGGCCCCCATGCGCATCGTATTATCCACCAGCACAGAGACTCCTGGAAGCTGCTTTTGTACTGATGCAGCGAGATGGCGAGCCAGTTGTGACGAGCCGGCCGTGACGCCGTCATACTCAGCGCGTTTTTCCTCGACACCCAGCTGAGAAGAGTTTTGCGCGCCCACCCGCACCCTCCCTCCGAGCGGCAGAGGGAAAGGCAGGGTTACACCGCACGATATCGCCGTCTGTATATCTACACCCACGCCGTGGCATTCATCGCGAAGTTCGCGGATGAACTCGATAATCTCATGCACAAACTCGCTCTCACTCATGGCAATGTGAGCCCGCGTCTTCTTATATAGGCATTCCTCGAGATGATTAATCACGACGCAGGAAATATCCATACGGCTCACCGCAATACCAATATGGGCTGCCGCAGCAAGCGGTATCTCCAGAAGTTCGGCGCGGCGGCCGTGGGAGCTCTCTACTGCTCCCACGACCGCCACCGCTCCAGATGAAAGAAGATGTGGTACTACGCGTGCTAGTTGCGTACGCGAAATGCCTACCGCAGAGGCAATCTCACTGCGCGTAGCACGCCCTTGAGCGAGGAAAAAAAGAATCTTCTTCTCAAGCTCACTCATCGACTCTGAGGCTTGGTAGTACACATCCCCCTCCTCTATACACCTACTATTGGGCGTTCATCACTTCATCGAGATCCGATCGCGCTGTATTCTTCAGTTCTACCTTGAAGTCCGTCATAGCGGCCATCCACTTTGCGAAGGAATTGTCACCGCGCTCGCGCAACTGCGTGTATAGCTCAGTTGCTAACTCTGCGCGAATGTCCCGATAGGCAGGAGCCTCATAGACGTTCGTCATTTCGTTTGGATCGTAGCGAAGATCATAAAGCTCATTGATCGACTCCGGGCTTACGATGAGTTTGAATTCCTTCGTGCGAATCATTCGCTGCTGCAACGGGAAGTGGTGCCCGTGGAATTCGCACACAATGTTCTCACGCCAACCAGGTACGTCATCACCACGAGTGAGATCCACAACGGATCTCCCGGCTTCCACAAGAGTCGGATCTAGGCCAGCGATATCAAGCACCGTAGCCGGGAGATCGATTAGCGATACGAACTTATCCGACCGCCCCACGGTGGAGACTCCTGGAATATGGGCGATGAACGGCACCTTGTAAATGTCGTCATACATCATCGGGCCTTTATCGTTCAGGCGATGTGCGCCGGTGAATTCGCCGTGATCAGCACAGAAGAAGGTAGCGGTATCATCGAGGATACCCAGTTCCTTTGCAGCATCCAGAATTCGGCTGATCTCGAAATCGATCATCGCCACGTAACCCCAGTACACCGCAATGAGCTTCTTCCACTGCTCGTTGGAGAATGACGACGTAGACCAATACGTTGCGTAGTTCTGCTGGATCGGCGGCTTATTGACGAGCGTATCGCCAAAGCTCGCAGGCAGCGTCACGCACTCGGGATCAATGAGGTCGAACCACTCATCGGGAAGGAAATACGGCAGGTGAGGGCCAAAGAAATGCACGTCTAAGCTGAATGGTTTCCCCGTCGTCTTCCAATCGTGGGCATATTGCTTCAAGCGTTCAATAGCGGTATCTGCGATAAAACGCTCGAACGTAGCTTCTTCGGGCTGATGGAGGCGAGCGGCGATGATATGCCCATCTCGATTTCCTGGCAGCTTCCCACGCCAGAAGTCGTGAGCCTTTACTGGTGGCAAGTTGTTCTTTTCCAGCCAAGCCACGTATTTCTCATTAGCCACCGGATTTTCGGCGCCCCAATACGTGTCGTCGTCAATGCCGAACTTATCAGGAAGATTGAAGCCACAATGGTACTTACCCACCATACCGACGTTGTATCCATGATCGCGTAACTCTTGGGTATAGGTCCAAGCGTCGAGCGGAATGTCGGTGTTGTAAGCGATATTCCATTCTGGGTTAGCAAGGACTTGATGCTTAACAGGCAGCTTCCCCGTCAGCAATGAAGCACGAGCCGGAGTACAGATTGCAGTAGGTGTAAAACAGTTGGTGAAGGCGAAACCCTCTTCTCCCATTCGGTCAATGGTGGGCGTTTGTGCGTGAGGATTTCCAAGGCACCCGATCGTATCCGTGCGATGCTGATCCGTCATAATGACGAGCACATTGCGTACGTTATCGGGAATGTCTCGCTTGCGTTCCGCGGTCTGTGTATTAGTCATAATCCCTACTCCTTAACAACCTTTTCCATTTCTTCAAGGTTTGCACCCTTAGTTTCCTTCACAAACCTTCCGGTGAAGAGAACCGCGAGCACACCGAATACGAAGAAGATCCAGTAGACGCCCGCCGGGGACCACGCCACCAAATAGGGGAAGGAAATGACGACGAGCAGGTTCACCACAAAGTCTGCACCCGATGCGAGGCTCATTGCACCACCGCGAATCTTGTTCGGGAACATTTCGCCCATGAGCACGGAGAATATCGGACCCCACGATGATGTAAAGCCGAGAAGGAAGAGGCAGAATCCAATGATGACGAGGTAACCGAGCACTGGCGAGCTGGTAATATCAACGGATCCTTCTGCGTTGTGTGGCGCGAAGGTGAAGATGGTAGCAATGATGCCGAGTGCCACGAAAATCAGCGCGCCACCCACCATGAGCATCTTCTTGCGCCCAACTCGATCAACAAGCAAAATACCTGCGGTGACGCCTACGATCTTGAACACGCCCAGGAACAGCGTCTGATACAGGGCGGTGGATTCGTCGTAGCCAATAGACTCGAAAATCATATTTGAATAGAAGAAGATACCGTTCGTACCTGTGAGTTGCTGGAACGCTGCCAACGCAATGCCAACGAAGACGAGCCCTCTCCATTCTGATTTCAAAATCTTGCCAATGCTCCATGTTTCGCCACCTGCAGTACCGAGAGATGCATGAATGGATTCAACAGTTGCAGCAACAGACTCGGAGCTCTCGCCAGTGACTCTTTCCAGCACCTGCGCGGCTTCGGCCTTCCGCCCCTTGGCAACAAGATAACGGGGAGACTCGGGAATACGGGCAGTGAACCCGATAAAGCACAGTGCCGGGATGATCAGGAAGAGGAACATGAACTGCCAGGTTGCAATTCCGAAAGCAAGTTCCTCGCCAGAACCGCCAGAAATCCCCACAATAACAGCATTGATCACCGCGGCAGATGTGAGACCAATGATAATTGCAAGCTGACGGAAAGCAATCAGGCGCCCACGAATAGATGCGGGCGCAATCTCAGCCACGTATCCGGGAGCTACCGTTGTTGCCGCGCCGAATCCCACGCCACCTACAATGCGGCACAGAAGCAAGAACACATAACCCCATTCAGGCCCAAGCTGCGGGGAAAACGCTCCGCAAATTGCTTCGAACATCAGCAGTGGGCCTACCCACATGAGAGTGGTTTTGCGCCCGATAATATCCGAAATACGGCCAGCTACGAAGGCGCCGATAATGGCGCCGATGATGCCAGCAGAGCCGGCAATACCCTGCATCAGCGGGCCGAGCTGGAACGTTGTGCCAACTGCACCGATCGCACCATTAAGCACCATGCCCTCAAAGCCATAGAACAATGGTCCGAGAGTCGCAATAAGCGCCAATCCCGTAGCATACTTGTGAGCCTTGTGGATCCGCGCAGACGACGCCTCCGACTGCGGTTGAATTGTACTCATTGAAACCCCTTTGTTTGAGTATCTCAGATACGGGAATCGCTTCTTTGCGTGATGTGCTCTATTCCCATACGAGCCACCCCAAACCTACGCCAGCAGCCAGACGACGAACGATCCGAATGCGCCTTGCGCTAGTAGAAGGTGACTTTACGCCAGTATCTAGCCACCGAATAATGTCCACAAGGGTGGTCAATATGTCCCCAATCACACTTTTGTGCGTGATTCGCCTCGCAGTCTGTTAGCAATAATCGCATCAACACGGGTTCGCACACTTTAGGGTTCGAACACAAACGTGTCGAGAAATTGGCGCGCCCGCTCGCTTTTCGGTGCCGAGAAGAACTCTTCGGCCGGTGCCTCTTCCTCGACTGTGCCGGCGTCCATGAAGACCACTCGATCGGCAATTGCGCGGGCAAAGGCCATTTCGTGAGTCACGAGCACCATAGTCATGCCATCTCGTGCCAAACCTACAATCACATCGAGCACCTCACGCACCATCTCCGGATCGAGCGATGCTGTGACCTCATCCAATAGCAATACGTCAGGATCCATCATCAATGCGCGAACAATTGCCACCCGCTGCTTTTGACCCCCAGAAAGCTGACGCGGGTAGGAGTTAGCGCGCCCGTCAAGCCCCACCCTGGCGAGAAGTGCCAACGCCTTTTCTTGTGACTGCGCCTTATCCGCGTGCCGCACAACTTTTGGCGCAAGTAGTAGATTGTCACGCACCGTGAGGTGGCCGAAGAGATCGTAGCTTTGAAACACCATTCCCACTTTCTGGCGCACTTCCTCCCACCGCGTGCGTGGGCTCGTCACCTCTACACCATCGATCTCGATAATTCCTGAATCGATCTGCTCAAGGCCATTAATCGTGCGTAAGAGCGTCGATTTCCCACAGCCGGATGGCCCGACGACCGCCACAACCTCGCCACGCTGGACGCTCAGGCTCACGCCCTGTAGGGCACGCACGCCGTTGCCGTATGTCTTGACGACGTCACGCATCTGTAGCGGCGGCGTCTGCGCGACGGGCGCCGTCTTCACATCAGGCTCATCCGCCTCTGGAGTTGTATGAACAGAATCTGAAGCTCGTAAAGCCAACATAGTACCTCCTATTATTCGCTCCACCGGCGTTCGAGCCGACGAGAATACCAGGCGATTGGAAAACACACGATGAAATAAAGGATGAATATGGCACCGTAAACCCATAATGCGGCACCAGGGTAGTCGAAACGGTTGGCATCAATGATTTGCTGGCCAACCTTGAGCACCTCCACAACGCCAATAAGCGCCACGAGCGAGGTGGTTTTGATCATGCGCGTGGTGAGATTAACCGTTGTGGGAATCAGTGAACGGACTGCTTGCGGGATGACGACGTATCGCTGCACCTGGACTGCGCCGAGCCCCAGCGCCTGCGCCGATTCGTACTGATGGCGAGGCACCGCCGTAATGGCACCCCTCACGAGATCCGCCATTTCAGCTGAACCCCACAGCGTGAATGCCACAATCGCCGCGGTCTCCCCCGACAGATTGATATTGAAGTCACGCGAGAGCGAAAAGAACACAATGAATAGCACAACGATTTGTGGAAGTAAGCGCATCGCCTCCACGTATGCTTTCAAGGCCATACGCACCCAGGCACGCCTAGACGTCATTGCCACACCGAGTGGAATGCCCAGCACGATACCGCCGGCCATTGCTATAAGCGCGATGCGCACCGATACCCACAAACCTGCAAGAAGGCGGATTGGATTCGAACCCTCGAAGAGAACCGACCAGCTTGCCTCTCCCACGAAACCGATCCCAGCGACGTCTGCGATATTACGAGCTACTCCCGGCAATTCAGCTACCAAGGAGACCATAGCGAAGCCTCCTTTCCACCCATACGGCGAGCGCAACGACGGGAATCAGAATTGCCGCATACGCCAGTACCAGCAGCAACAATGCCTCGTTTGTGGTGTAGGTGTTGCCTATCTGCTCCTTGGCCACATACACAAGGTCAGGCAGCGCAACAACAGAAACCACCGACGTCTCTTTCACCAGGAAAACAGTGTTCGCCATCAACGCCGGAAGCGCATAGGCAAGCGCCTGGGGCACTACGACGTGGCGAATCACCTGCGTACGGGTAAGCCCGAGAGCCATCGCAGATTCACGCTGCGCCTTCACCACGGATTGAAAGCCGGAACGTAGCGCCTCAGCCATATACGATCCGCCAAGAAAAGCGAGGCCGATGATCGCTGCAGCCTCACCGGAGAGCACTATTCCAAGCTTAGGAAGACCAAAATAGAGAAAGAAGAGCTGCACGAGCAAAGGGGTATTGCGCGAAAGCTCGATATATCCTGTAACAGCGTGGCGTAATACTGGTATCCGAAGCTCGCGAATCATTTCACATACCAGGCCGAGTGTAAGAGCGAGCGCGGTGCCGATAAGCCCCACACGTATGGTGAGCAGGGCTGCCTGTCCGTAGAAAGGCAGCCACTGCACAATCACTGAGGCGTCCACTTATCGCTCTCCGCCCTCGATCACGAGAGCATCCGGGCTGACGGCGTCTCCATAAACAGGGCGAAGCGTCTCGTCAAAGGCCTTGTGGAAGAACTGTTCAGGAGCCAGAGAGTCGAGTTCGTCATTGAGCCACTGGCGCAACTCATCGTTACCCTTGGCAACCGCTGGGGCGATGTATGACTCATCCCCAAAGTTATCGATCGAGGTCTCCCACCCGTCTGTCTTGCCCGTCCATGCGAGAGCCTCGGTATTATCTGTCACCCACGCATCTGCGCGGCCGTCAGCTAACGCGTTCGTCACCTCTGTATACTGTTCGAACTTGGTGAGCTCAAGATCGGGATAGTGCTCAGTGAGCAATGCGTCAGCCGTAGTTCCTTTGACGACGACGACATCTCTGCTCTCGATCTCGTCCGGATCGGTGAGCGGGTTATCCTCGGGCGTTGCAACACCGAGCGCCACCTGCATGTAGGGATCAGCGAAGTCTACTTTTTCAGCGCGTTCAGGGGTGATCGTGAAATTGGCAAGGATGATATCGACTTTGCCCGATTCAAGGAATTCGACGCGCGAAGCTGCCTCAACTGGAACCCACTCCACATCAACGCCAAGGTCTTCACCTATGCGTTCACCGAACACAATATCGTAACCCTCATATTCGCCGTCAGCATTCACAGAGCCGAAGGGCGCCTTATCAGAGAATACGCCGATACGCACTGCACCGGAATCTTGTATATCTGCGATGGATCGAAAGTCTCCCGGTTCGGCTACACTTTCGGCAGACGTCGTCTGCTCTCCCGACCCTGAGGCTCCCGTGGGCAGATCGGATGCGGATGGCCCAGATGAGCATGCAGCCATCAACGTCATAGCTGCACCAATCGATGCAATGGTTGCGAGCCGGCTTTTTCGGAAAACTGCGATGGTCATACGTCCCTCCTCAGGAACTTCTGGCTGAGAAGGGCAACACCGAATCCACAAGGCCTTTCTCAGCCTCGATCGGATACGGATTGGGCACGGTGCTCTATAGAGCAATGCCAGGGGATACCGCGAGACTGTATGCATCGATACACATACAGCAGATCATCATCGCGGTGAAACCCATAGGTTCATGATGACATTGGATGCGCCGGATCCTACAAATGGTGACGATAAGAGTGCGGGATGTCACGCCCCTCTCAGCGAGGACGGAGAAATCGCCGACGCAGCGCATGCAAAAGCCTCCAGTTCCGAAGGACTGGAGGCTAATGATCTCGTTGCGGGGACAAGATTTGAACTTGCGACCTCCGGGTTATGAGCCCGGCGAGCTACCGAACTGCTCCACCCCGCGTCGGCATGTTCTACCCTAACGCCTGGCGAATCGCATATCAAGGCAGGGCTAGGGTGCCCTTCCTCACGTTCAGGTCACGAGTCCCGCTATTACCATGATTTCACCCAGCTACTTCCCGAGGTCTTGTTGCGCTTTAGTCGCAGCCTCGATGGCGTCGGCCAGCTTTTGCTGTGCCTGACCATACGCCGTCCAGTCATTGTTGCGCTGAGCAGCATTTGATTCCTCAATAGCTTTCTGAGCGTCATTGAGTGCCTGGGTCAAACGCTGCTGTGCATCACCCGTGGCGCCATCCGCTGGAGCTACTGGCGCTGCAGGAGCAGGCGTTGCCGGAGCCGGTTCAGCGGGAGCAGTGGGCAGGTCGCCACTGTGGGTGTCGGAAGAATCCATACCCGCAGCTTCACCACCCGCGCTTGCAGATCCGGCCGCATCCACTGGAGCTTCTTTTTCACCCACAATTGACGCATCGCCAGCGTTCACGCCAGAATCTCCACCAAACAACATATCCAACGACTCATCGAGCGTGGGCGCGAAGCCTACCTGATCGCCAAACATCGTGAGCACGTACTGCAGGGTCGGGTATTGCGTACCTTGAGAGGCCTGCACGTATATCGGCTGCACATACAGCAAGCCGCCGCCCACCGGCAGCGAAAGCAAATTGCCTTCGGTGACAGTCGTACCACCATTGCGCAAAAGGTTCAGTGCCGTCGAAACTGTAGGCGTCGTCAACATTGTGTTTTCCGCCTGCCCTGGGCCTGACACTGTGAGGTCACGCGGAGCTTCCAACAGCCGAAGCTTGCCATACGAATCTGCTATCTTCCCTGACTCATTGCCGGCGTTCGAGTCAGCAGCAAGGAAGCCCGTCATCACATTTCTGTTCGTATTACCGCCTGGAATGTATGACGTCGTTAGAGAGAATGACGCCGAGTCCTGCCCTGGCATCTGCAACGTCAAATAGTACGGAGGCTGGGCTGGGGCGTCGGTGCCGGCCTCTGCGGTCGGTTCACGTGGTACCTGCCAAAAATCGCCGCCCGAATAGAAGGATTTTGCATCTTCAACGTGGTAGCGCGCAAGTAGCGACCTTTGGACCTTGAACAGATCCTCTGGGTAACGCACGTGGGCGATAAGGTCTCCAGGCATATCACTGAGGGATGTAAGCTGCCCTGGGAAAATCTTGCCCCATGCGCTGATGATGGGGTCGTTAGCATCCCACGCGAAAAGCTTCACTGACCCATCGTATGCATTGACTACAGCCTTTACCGAGTTGCGAATATAATTCACCGACTCCGTATTCGACGTCACCAATCCGCGCGAATTGAGGAAGTCCGAGGTGGCCTCTTCCAGCGTCTCTCGTGCAGAATACGGATAGCTGTTAGACGTCGTGTAGCCGTCGATAATCCACACGAGTTCTTTGGGTGTATCCGGATCGTCGTCCATATCCACAACAGCCGGTATCGCCTTCGAATCGAGAGTCAGATACGGCGCCACTTTCTCCACGCGCTTATGCGGATCGCGGTCGAAGAGAATCTGCGATTCGTTGGTTACACGCTCGGAGAAGAACAGTTCAGTGGAGCGGAAATGAATCGCATATAGCAGTTTGGCCATCAGGTTTGTGATCTTCGGCCCACCGTCGCCCGCATAAGTATTGTTGACTTGCCCGTTGGGAGCATTATCATCTGGATAATCGAGTTCCCACGGATCGTTGCCCTCAGGCGCACCTACAATCGAGTAATCGGGAGATTGCTGGCCAAAGTAAACTCGCGGTTCGTATTCTCCGAGTTCTCCTGACGAGGGAATACCTGCCTCCCAAAAGGCAGGGTCACCTTTCGCCGTCACAGTATTGCCGTAAGCAGCAGCCACACCGAAACCGTGGGTAAATACCGTATGGTCATTCACCCAGGAGCGGCGAGAATCGTCAAGACCGTCCAAGTTGAGCTCGCGCACGCCTACCACCGTGTCACGCATAGTGCCGTCTACATCGTAACGGTCTACCGCCAATGGAGCGACGAACTCGTAGTATTGGCGGTTTTGCTGCAACTGATTAAAGGAAGGATCCACAATATTTGGATCGAGCAAACGGATCTGAGCCGCCGTCTCTGAATCCTGGCGAAGCTGGCCGCTTTCAGCATCTGTGCGCGCGGCGTAGGCCTGTACTTCTACATCGTCAAGCCCGTATGCCGAGAGTGTGGCATCAATATTGCGTTGAATATATTCAGATTCTAGCTCTGCGGCATTCGGATCTACCTTGAAGTTTTGAATGAGTGCCGGATACACCGATCCGAGCATAATCGCTGAGACGACGGTGGCAGCGACGCCCACCCACGCCAGCTTCCAGCGCGCCCTGATTCCAGCGTAGACAAACAAGACGGCGACGAGCAGCACCACGATCGCGAGGATCGTCAGGCCTGGCTTCGACGCTTTAATGTCGGTGAAGCTCGCACCAGAGAAACGGTCGTTATCAGACAGTAACAGGTCGTAACGCGCGAGCCAGAAATTCACAGCGAATCGCACCGCAACCAGTGCCGCTAGTATCCCCAGATGCATCTGAGCCTTGCGTGATACTTTGAGTGCGGCGTCTTTAATTGAAATCTTGCCGCGCATCCAATAGCCAGCGATCGCAGCCACCAAGGATACGAGTAGCATAGACGAGATCAGGCCGAGCACAATATGGAGGGCAGGCAAGACGAAAACGAAGAAAGACACGTCGAGGCCATACTCAGGGTCCGCCGATCCGAAATCACCGCCATTAAACCACAGCAGGAAGGTCTGCCAGCTACTTCCAAGCCCCGCACCAAAAACAAGACCAATAACCAACGGCACGAGGCCGTAGCTTAGCCAGCGATTACCGTCGAGTATAGATACGGCGGAGAACTGTTTCTCTAGTGCTTCGTCAACGTACGTCGTCTCGGTATCACGTTTGCGGCCAAGCGCAATCCTCAAATTGAGCACCCATGCTCCACCAACGAGCAGCACACCGAGCGCAGCAAATACAATCCAGGCGCCGTACTGGGTAAGGAATACACGTAGTGCACCTATCTGGCTGAACCACGAGTATTCAGTGAACAGTGAGGAAAACACCGCAAGGAGGAAAAGCAAAGCGGCAAGAACGATCAGTGTGGGCACAAAAGCTCCACCACGTAGCCCCTGGCCTTTATTGTTGGCAGACGGCGACTGACCCTGCGGGGGTACGGCAGACGTTGTACTCATGAACAGTAGACCTCATTCGTATATAGCTCAAACATTAGCTGATACTCCGATACCGCGTGTACGCCTCGCACTTCTCGCAGCAGCCCGCGCGGATATCACAACCACTAAAACCCTATCAGAGAGAGGCGATTCATGCCCTGTGTGTACGATGGACTCATGACAGCACAAGACGCTCTGCGTAACGCAACCCTTGAAATTGAACAATACGTAGCACGCGGCGGCTGGGACGGGCCGATTCGTGTATTCGCTCTAGTGAACGCCAAACGAGCCCTTCGTGATAATCCTGAATTGGCCAACGAGCTTCCAGCCGACGTGCAGATCACTGACATACACGATCCAGACACATTGTTTTCAGTAGAACAAGAGGATCTGCCCCAGGCCGATTCGGTAAACGAACTCCTCGGCCGGATCACGTGGCCTAGTGGCGTTGACGGTGCGGCGATTAGTATGGAACGGATTGTTGTACCGCCATCGGTTGAGGTATCGCTCCCCAAAGACGACAACGAAGCAATGAAGGTGCTGCAAACACACCCTCAACGCAATGATGTGCGGATGGTTGTTGGCGTATTGCGCACAGGCGAAACATGGAGCGCGATCCGCACCAAGCAGTACGACGATCCGGCATACGTTGCCTCCCAGGAAAACCTCGTACCCGGCGTTGCAGAAGCACTCAAACACACGTTCGAGTAATGCAACTCGATTCCCTCCCTGGCCGCTTTACCGCTAGAAGCGCGATAGACGAGCAGCGCATCTCACATTCTCGTATCGAGCTCATGTCAAGCTACTCCGTTTAACTATTTAGCTACGTGTTCTCGAAACCTAGCCCTGGGCCGCTTTCGCTACTTGTTCTCGAAGAACGCTGAACACGGCGTGAGCGATGCTGTATCACCTGCCCCAATAGCTTCAGCAGCCGTGATTGATTCAGATACTGAGCGCACAGCCCAAACGTTCATTCCATCGGGCACATGCCCTTGAGTCTCTGAGCAGTTCTCCGCCGGCGCTAGGAAATCTGTGGCGCCTTGACGCCTCGCTCCATTCAACTTATGGATAATGCCCCCGATGGGCGTAACGTCCCCATCGAATTCGACTTCACCAGTGCCGGCAATCTTTGCATCAGCGGCCAGAGAACCTGGCGTGAGCTCGTCATATACAGTGAGCGCAAATATGTTTCCCGCGCTCGGTCCGCCGATTCCTTCCACTGCATATTGCACTGCGCCGGGAAGCTGAACGTCCGTCACTGCAACACCCACACCAAGTAATGAGCCAGGATGCACCCATCCCGTCGAATCGGCAGGATACGGCGAGGTAGGAAACTGCACTACTTCGCGCCGGCCATCACGTTCGATACGCACCTCGATAGCGGTTCCGGGAGGCACAGAACTCAAATAGCGTGAGAGTGATGTGAAGGACTCAATATCCACAAACTCTTCGCCAGGTTCACCGGCACCTGCCGCGTTATTCGCAGTATTTGCACCCTCGGCTCCCATGCCCGCACGGCGAATACCCGTGATAGTGTCTCCCACACGCAATTTGCCCGACGCCAGATAATCGGCGGACGTCGACGCAACGCGCAACACCATGCTCGACTGGTAACCTGCAAGTTCGAAGCCGACTACGGCCGCGGCGTCCTGCGAACTCGTCATGAGCGCGGCGTTGCGCTCATCGAGCTCCTGGGCAGTGGTCTGTGGAGGATACATCAACGCTAGCGGGATGAGCTGGCGGTCTGGCCTCGCGAGCGCCATAAGCGCCTGGGCGCCGGTGACCCCGTTACCTGGCTCACCCCAAGCCGTGACGGTCGTTAAGTAGTAGCTGCTGTCGGTAGGGTAGGTTTTCACATCCGTCACAGACACCACGGGTTTGCTATCTATCGTTGACGTCGTCTCAAGTGCTGGCCCTGCGCCTTCTACCACGTAGTTTGTGGGAGCTAGCAGCCCGATGAGAAGCAAAAGAGCGAAACTATACAGCACTACGCTGCGCCAAGAAATACGCGGGGCAACGAGCGCGCCAAACCGCGCAACACGCCGCGGATGTGTACGTTTAAGCACCAAGCGCATCCCTCCTTACGCAAAGAGTATTGCCGTGCATGAACTATAACAACTACTCTAGTGCCATGCCACAAAACAATTCACAGCAGGGTAACGACGACTGGCGCGAGATGCTCCGCGCCATTTTGGGCGACGAAGCCGCAGAAGAGATCGCTAAGTCGCTCGAGGAGCAGGGAATCGATCCATCAGCGCAGTTGCCGGAGTTCTTGCACGGTGAAAACTTCACGATGATTACGCAACAGATCCAAGATATGCTCGGCTCTTCTGGCGATGGCCCAGTGAATTGGAAGATCGCGGAGAAGATCGCTCGTGATACGATCGTGCAATCGCGCCTTGATCGTCTTACGTCGGCTGACGGCGATAGCGTACGTAACGCACTGCGCACAGCGTCTCTGTGGCTTGACGCCGCTTGCGCCTTCGATCCAGCCACCGGCCCGAATCTCGCGTGGTCGCGTTTGGATTGGATCGCACACTCTTTAGCGACATTCCGTAGGCTTCTTGATCCGGTAGGCACCCACCTCGCGGCAGCTTTTGATCGTGCATTCACTGAGCAGATGAAGAACATGCCTTCAGAGCTTCAGTCGATTCTTGGCAATCCACAGGCGATGATGCGGCAGATGACGGCGTCTATGATCGGGGTACAGTACGGGCTGGCTCTTGCGGAGCTTGCATCACACTCTTTTGGTTCCACAGATACGGGTTTACCTCTTACGGCCGGCTCTTCCGCAGCGCTTGTGCCAGCGAACCTCGCGGAGTTCGGAGCCAATCTGGAGGTGGATTTCGGTGAGGTGCAAATGTATATTGCTGTGCGTGAATCCGCAGCGACGCGCCTGTATTCGCGCGTACCGTGGCTGCGTGCCCGAGTGCTGGATACTGTGGCAGAGTTTGCCTCTGGGATCGATATCAACATGAATTCAATCGAGGAACAGATTCGAGGAATAGACCTGGCGAATCCTTCTGGTATGCAGGAGCTTGACCTCTCAGACGTGTTCAATCTTGATCTCAACGAGCGCCAGTCTGAAGCCTTGGCACGTCTGGTTCATCTGCTCTCTCTGGTTGAGGGCTGGGTTTCAGAGGTGGCTGCGCGCGCTGTAGCGCCTCACCTCCCTCACGCGGTGGCTTTGCGTGAGATGTTTAACCGGCGATATGCCACTGATAATCCGGCGAAGAATGTGTGGGGGACGCAGCTCGGTATGGAGTTGGAGCCGAAGCTTTTGCGCCAGGCCGTGCGATTTTGGCAGCTCGCTGAGGCTCGTCTTGGTATTGAGCAGCGTGATGCCTTATGGAATCATCCAGATCTCCTTCCCTCACCCGCGGCGCTTGAGATGCCTGAATCTTTCTTCGCGGAGCAAAGCAGTTCCGATATCGAACAAGAACTGGATTCCTTCCTCAGTGAGCTGTTTTCAACTGAAGACGCCGCTCAGGAAGCGAGCGCACTGGACGCACCTGACGACGTGCCCCACGAACCACGTTTTGGCGAACGACATACCGATCAATCATCTGGCCGTGCAGACGATACGTCGGCACAGGATTCAAACACCGGCAACGATGACGACGATGATGAGCCTGGCACGGGCGGAACAGCTTCGAACAAGCCAACGCCTGACCGTTAACATCTGACCGTTAGAACGAGCAAACCACAACATCTCGCACGGCTGTAGATTCCCAGGCTCACACTCCAGGCTCACACTCACGTCTCGAACGCTCTGATATGAGCGTCTTGGCAATACTAGCGCGAGCCTGCCCAAACGCTGGTGCGTTTTCCACAGTGTATCGCTACTGTTATTGTGCCTGTGGATCGCTAGCCGGTTCTATCCGCACACTGTGGATAACGAAAATGCCATCTCCATTTCCTCTCTACAATCTTGCCAGTACCAAGCACAACGCATTGAGGCGATGCAGTAGCGCACTTAAGGAGATGAGCTGTGAAGATTGCTGGTGGCCTAGGTTTTTATTGGAATACGCCTACATCCGCACAGATCGGGCTGGATCCTCGTATTGCTCTACGCCTGCACAATGTGACTCTTAATGAACTACGTTTGATCGATACGTTAACCTCAAGCCAAACGCCGGCAGAGTTTCGCCGCCTCGCGAAACGTCATCGCGTCACTGCGGCGCGTGCCCAAGAAATACTCGCCTCGCTTAGCGAGCAAGGAATTATCGCAGACGAGGAACCCTATTTCCCAGATTCCCAGTTGCGCCAGCGCATCCAAGGAGCCGATTCTCGGGGGCGAAATGCTGTGAGCATCGAGTTTTCGCGCTTTGACGCTCTTGGCGCAGGCATCGCAATCCACCTCGCCATGGCGGGAATCTCATCTATCGCCACACCGGATGCCACCCGTGTGGGCGAATACGATTATCCACTCATCTCCAGACGCTACGCAGGGATTGCGCGGCACAAGGCCTTGCACTCGATGATGGCTACACTCAATCCGGGCGTCAGAGTAACACCTCCAACAAATCCGCATTTCGCAATCGTTACTGGCTTCCACGCTGCAGATCCTTTCGCTACATCCCGTTACCTCGCTCGGGGCATCCCCGTACTCCAGGCATGTATCGAAGAAGTAGATATTTGCGTAGGCCCTGTGCTGGAGCCGCAAAGCAGCCCCTGCCCGGGATGTATTCATCTCCATCGGATCGACTCCACACCGAAGTGGGAAAACCTTGCCCCTCAGGCACTTGCGGGGAAACCGCTATTTGCCGAGATAAGCAGTTTGAACATGGCTGTATCACTCGCCGCACGAGAAGTTCTCAACTACCTCGATTACGGTTCGACGTCACTTACCTCATATCAGTGGATTGTGCCTCCGAGCCCTCGCGCAGCCAAGCGTGTTTCTGTCATTCCACACCCAAGGTGTAACTGCACTGAACTTGCCGAGCCAAAAGGCCAACTCACTGGTTCAAATACTTCACTACAATAGCCACAATCTCGTTGCCGTATGCGCTGAGCTTGCGGGCACCAATTCCTTTGATCCGGCTAAACTCTTCCAGATTGCGAGGTTTTTCGATTGCGATATGGCGCAATGTGGCGTCGTTAAGTATTTGGTAGGTTTGACGCCGCTCTATTTCTGATCGTTCGATACACCATTCTTTGAGGAGTTCGAAGAGGGCACGATCGTTACTATGTGCAGTGACGAATTCCTGACGCGCCGCAGCTGCCTCACGCCTCTTTTGGGTGGATCTGCCCACCGCCGTCTCTGGCTCATTCTCACGCCATACAGACTCAAGGAAACGCGAACGTTTTGCATGGGCGTCGCTCGCTCCTCGCCGGTAGGCGAAGTACCGCTCATCACCGCCCGCAGTTTCATCGCCAGCCGAGGCAGCATACGAGATGTAGAGTTCATCACGAGCACGCGTTACCCCAACGTAAAGTATGCGCTGCTCTTCGTCAATGTCTTGTGCGGTACGAGCAAGCGAGATAGGAATGAGGCCTTCACGTGCGCCTGCCAGGAAGACCACAGGCCACTCTAGGCCTTTCGCAGCATGCAATGATGAAAGGGTGACGGCGTTGCGAACAGGAGCGTTTTCGCTTGCTGCACGGTCTTCAAGATCAGCTACGAACTGCGGTAGAGCAGCTCGCGATCCCTCCCACATTTCCTGAGCAAGCGTGAGAATTGTATTGAGTGCGTCCCATCGTTCCCACGCTGCGCCGCGCTGCTCAGGGGCACTTTCGCGCCATCCAAGAGCTTGCAATGTGGATCGCACAATATCGGGCAACGGTAGATCCTCGGGCGTGCGAGAAGCTTGCTTCAAAGCAACCATAGCCTCCATAACCTCACGCCGTGCGAAAAACCGCTCCGATCCACGCACGATATAAGGCACGTGAAGATCACCTAGGGCACGTTCAAATCGCGCGGACTGAGAGTTCACGCGATATAGCACTGCAATCTGGGAAAAGTCGCGCCCATCATTGGCCATAGCCGCAATACGTTGCGCAATCGCGCGCGCCTCGGCGTCATCGCCGTCATAACGCGTATAGCGAACCGGTAGTGCGGATGGACGCATCGCACGCAGCATCACTGCGGCACCTGTTGAATCCTCACCCACAATGGAATTCGCCAGATCAACAATCTGCGGAGTTGATCGATAATTGCGGTTCAGCACCACTTTCTGGGCGTGGGTAAACTCCGTGGTGAAATTGGCAAGGTATGTAGCGCGCGCACCAGCAAAGGTATAGATCGTTTGAGATACGTCGCCTACTACGCATAAGTCACGCCTATCTCCCAACCACAGTTGAAGCAGCCGGTGTTGCATCGGAGAGACGTCTTGATACTCGTCTACCACGAAATGCCGATATTGCTTACGGATCTGGGCAGCAATGTCTGGGCGGTCGTGCATGATTCCGATCATGAGGAGAATGACGTCCTCGAAATCTATTACACCGCGCTCCAGTTTCACCTCCTCATAGCCGCGAATCAATGCAGAAATATCTTCAGGGGCATGATCGCCCAAATCTCTATGCGCCGCCAGAGCAGCGCTCGGGTACTCCTCAGCAGTAATGAGTGAGACCTTCGCCCATTCAATTTCTGCTGTGAGATCACGAATAGTCGGAACGTCTGTGCCCAGCCCCAATTGCGCCGATGCCTGAGCAACCATCGCCGCTTTGCTTTCGCGAATCTCGGGTACGTATCCGCCAATAGCATCTGGCCAGAAATATCGCAGTTGCGAGAGAGCGGCAGAATGGAAAGTGCGTGCGGGCACAGATCCTGCACCTAAAGCTCGCAACCTCCCGCGCAGCTCGCCGGCTGCGCGGTTAGTGAAGGTTAGTGCCAAAATGTTGTTGGGATGAAAAGCACCTGTGGCAATGGCGTAGGCTATGCGATATGTAATGGCACGCGTCTTCCCCGTGCCAGCTCCAGCAAGCACGCACATAGGGCCATACACATTGCGCGCTACTTCGCGTTGCTCCGGATCGAGAGCCTCGAGCAGAGCATCTGCATTGTTTGCTCTCTCACCCATTACTGCCCTCGCGGGAATCGAGCCAATCGTGAATAATCGCGTAGGCCGCGGTGGCAGGTGTGGGAAGTTTTATGCTCCCCATCTCCACATCCTCAAGCAGTTCTTGTTTACTAAAGAAGTGCGCTTCGCTGATTTCCTCGCCGTCTACGTGTATATCAGCTTCCGTAGCATCAGTGTAGGCACGGTATGCGAGCATTAGCGATCGTGGAAATGGCCAGGGCTGTGAGCCCAGGTACTCAACGCGTGTGACGTCGATTCCCACCTCTTCTTTCACCTCACGCACTACTGCTGCCTCAAGAGTTTCGCCTGCTTCCACAAACCCTGCAAGCGTCGAATAATACAGTGGGCGCCATTGCGCTTTTCGCCCCAGGAGGATCCTCCCCTGGCGATCATGCACGCTCATGATCACGGCGGGATCGGTACGCGGGAATATTTCGTGGCCGTTACTGCATTGCATCATCCATCCGGCCTCGTGCACTGTTGTTGGCGTGCCACAATAGGCGCAATATCTCTGGTTGTGGTGCCAGTTCGCCACGGCTATTGCGCTTGCTACAAGCCCTGTGTCCGCGGCATTCAGTAGGCCGGCAATTTCGCGTAAGCGAACAAAAGGCGCTCCGCTCACAATCTGCTCAACAACCTGTGGATCGAGCCCATAGGCATCAAAGGAAAAGAAGGGAACGGCGTGACTGGCAGATATAGAGCAACGGCAATCTTCAGGAATGGGATCTATGCCCTCCTTCGCCCCCGAAATCACGCCGCGGCCGAGATAGCTTATTCGCTCTACGCCATATTGGGCGATAACGTGGTATGGCAGATAAAGTGGTGCCACCTGCGAGCTAGGATGATCCACGGGCACGTCTGATTCGGGCGTGCCCTCCTCCTGCCGAGCAGGCACACATGCACACGTGTTTTCGTTAATCACCAAAAAGCGGGCATCCGCGCCACGCATGAAGCTTCTGATACGGTCGGGATCTTTTCTCGTGATCGCATCACGATCAACTGTTGCGCGCGCCAAACTGAACCGAGTTGCCATACGATCCTCCCTCATTGAGGGTATCGCACCTCAATGCAATATGGCATATAGGCTAGCGGCTGGTGTGAGCAACCACAGATTGCCCCATCACGCGGCTGCCTAGATACACCACTACCGACTGTCCGCGCGGTAACCCCCGCACTTCCTCATCGAGATCTACGTACATGGCGTCTTCCTCAATGCGCACCGTTGCTGGAATCTCGCGGCCGTGGGCTCTCACCTGTACCCCAGCGCGCACACCTTCGGCTACCGGTAGCTCATCTGCAAGCCACACTGGCTGCTCTCCAACAATATGGTTCAGCCCAAGGAGTTCCCTCGGGCCTACCACCACAGTGTTCGTAGCCGGATTGACGTCGAGCACGTATCGAGGCTTACCATCCTTCGCCGGGCGGCCGATACCTAAACCTTTGCGCTGCCCTACCGTGTAGCCTATAGCGCCTTGGTGTTCACCAATTTGTACGCCCTCAGGATCAACGATCGGCCCTGGCTCCGAGCCGAGCCGCGCACGCAAAAACCCGAGAGTGTCGCCGTCTGGAATAAAACAAATATCGTAGGAATCAGGCTTTTGCGAAACGAACAGGCCACGCTTCGCAGCCTCAGCGCGCACAGCATCTTTCGACTCCATATCGCCCAGGGGGAAAAGCGAATGCTCAAGTACTTCATTTCCCACTGCTGAAAGCACGTAGGATTGATCCTTTTGACGGTAGTTGGCACGGTGAAGCTCGACGCGGTTGCCATTGTCGAGATTGTGTAATACTCGGGCATAGTGCCCTGTGGCCACGGCATCGTAACCATTTTCCATAGCCCACCGCTGCAAGACGGCGAATTTCACATTCTCATTACAAAACACGCACGGGTTGGGGGTGTGCCCGGCGGCATAACGCGAGAGGAACTCATTGATCACAATGCGTGAAAACTCCTCAGCGTAATCCCACACCTCAAAATCAATGCCGAGCTGGGAAGCGATCTGCTCGGCGTCGGCGCGATCTTGGGGATTGCCGCAACCACGAATGGGGCCGGTGTTTACCTCAGTAGAAGCCAGATTCTCATGTAGCGCCAGATATACGCCGGTGACGCTATGCCCCGCCTCCACTGCGCGGGCAGTCGCCACTGAAGAGTCCACTCCACCAGACATTGCAGCAAGAATTTTCATGCTGATGATTCTATGTTGGCGTCAGCATATCTGCCACCTCACAACTGTGACGTTCGCGTTTTCTCGCGCCGATCTGAGCGGTACATATCGGGCATGGGGCCGTAGCATGAATTAGTTATTCACATTATTTACGTAAATACTGTAAAAATAGGTAGGTGATTATCGAGCACTCTCTTGCAACACTCCCTGCGATGCCATTTGTACCATGCGAAGCACTACCCACGGCCCCTGCGCGAGACCCGCATCGTCTCGGCGCTCATCTTGAGGCAGACGGCGCTGATTTCGTCGTGTATGCAGGCCATGCTACAGCTATGTACGTGGCATTATTTGAGCGAGCATCGCAAGGATTGCGCGAGACTCGCTACATGATGCACCACGATCTGTATGGAATATGGCATGCCCACATTCCAGGCGTCAGTGCCGGGCAACTATACGGCTACCGCGCCTACGGCGAGTGGGATCCGGCATGTGGCAAACGCTACAACGAAGCAAAAGTACTTCTCGATCCATATACCCGAGGTATCGGGCAGTCGCCCACCTTGCATCCGGCCTTGTATTCTCACCGCGTTAACGACGATCTTCGCCACGATCCCGAGTGGCTTCTCGATGAACGCGATTCTGCACCTTTCGCCGCACTTGGCGTGGTGATGGAAGAAGACGACTCCACACCGGGGCATGTGCGCATTCCTTGGAACGAGACGGTAATCTACGAAGCGCATGTAGCGAGCTTGACGAAAAACCGCAGTGATCTTCCCGAGGCGCTACGCGGCACATACGCAGGAATTGCTCATCCGTCCACAGTGGCTTATCTCAAGGAATTGGGCATTACGAGCCTTGAGCTCCTACCTATTCATGCGAAGATGAGCGAGCCCTTCCTCACCCAGCTCGGCCTTGAAAACTACTGGGGTTACAATACACTCAGCTTTTTTGCACCAGAGCCCAGCTATGCCACCGCCGAAAACCGTAGCAACGGCCCAGAAGCCGTCCTTGCCGAATTCAAAGCGATGGTAGCAGCTCTCCATGAGGCAGGTATCGAAGTCATACTTGACGTCGTCTACAATCACACCTGCGAAGCAAGCGAAACAGGGCCTACACTTTCGTTACGCGGCTTCGATTCCTTCACCTACTATCGCCATGATCCTCATAACCCCGGGCGTTTCGTAGACACCACAGCATGTGGAAACTCCCTAGATTTCAGGAACGATCAGGTGATCCGACTCACCCTCGATTCCTTGCGGTATTGGGTGGAACGCACAGGCATCGACGGGTTCCGTTTCGATCTCGCATCAACGCTGAGCCGTCTTGGCGATACCTTCGAGCCTCATCACCCGCTGTATGTGGCGATGGCCACCGATCCGCTGCTTTCGGGTGTTAAGCTCATCAACGAGCCGTGGGATGTGGCGCCTGGTGGGTGGCAGACGGGCAATTTCCCCCAGCCTACCGCTGATTGGAATGATCATTTCCGCGATTCTCTGCGTTCTTTTTGGCTGTCTGAGCCCGCACGCATATC
>JALFZJ010000065.1 GCA_022783665.1 Arcanobacterium sp. | reverse complement strand
GAACCCAAACAATCCACCACCAACAAGTAAGAAAGGAACAATCATCATGAAGGATTGGAACAACCTGACAGCAGACCAGAACCTGCTGATGAATAAGCACTACACGGCCGGGCGCGGTGGACGCAGCATTAACAAGATCGTTTTGCACCACAACGCCGGACGACTTTCCATCCAAGAGTGCTGGAATGTGTGGCAAACCCGTGAGGCTAGCGCTCACTACCAAGTCGATGTCAACGGCCGTATCGGCCAACTCGTCTGGGATCGTGACACTGCATGGCACGCGGGTAACTGGGAAGCTAACTGCACCTCCATTGGTATCGAGCACGCCAACAACCATGTGGGCAACCCATGGACCATCAGTGACGCTACCTTGGAAAACGGAGCACACTTGGTTGCGGCTTTGTGCCGTTACTACAAGCTGGGACGACCGCAATGGGGTAAAAACGTGTTCGGGCACAAACACTTCGCCGCCACCTCCTGCCCAGGTGAAATCGCTGGCAGTCAAAACAGTAAATACATGACTCGCGCCCAGTACTGGTACGACCACATGACCAGTGGCAAGACACCCGCCCCTACCGCGAAGTCTGCATCCACGCCGTCTACAGATATTGATGCTCTCGCCGATGCAGTCATCCGTGGCGAGTACGGCAATGGAGGCGAACGCAAACAACGCCTCGGCGCTAATTATACAGCCGTGCAAAAACGCGTGAATGAGAAGCTCTCCGGTGCCGCTCCAGCGAAGCCCGACGGACCTAACATCGATGCTCTGGCCGACGCCGTGATCCGTGGCGAGTACGGCAACGGAGACGAACGCAAACAACGCCTGGGTAACCTTTACAGCGCTGTTCAAGCACGAGTGAACCAGAAGCTCGGCTAGTAAACACCCACGCTACTACGGCGTATTGAAGCCCCGCTGCTACCCGTCATGGGTGGTGGCGGGGCATTTCGTCATTTTGCGGGCGGATTTAACATTCGTGGGTTTGTCGGCAGTGGGGTGAAGGGAGTGACCCCACTGTGAATGATCTTGATGAACAACGTATTCGTAACTTGCGTGCAGCGGGCTGGGGATATAAAGCGATTGCCGATTTTTGCGCCCTGACTCGTGACCAGGTCCGCTCATACTGCACCAGCCGAAATCTCGAGGCCGAGTTGTTGGTGGTCGAGCGCGTGTGCCAGTGGTGTGCCACCCCTATTCAGGGAGGGGCTCGGGCTCGGTTTTGCTCGCCCTCCTGCAGGCACAAGGCCTGGCGGGAACGGCAGAAAACCGAGCCTGTGCGCGGGCGGTCTTGTGCCTACTGCGGGCATCGCTTCGTGATCGTGGATAAGCCGAGACAAAAATACTGCTGTCATGCCTGTTATGTGCGCGCCCGATTCGGCACCAGGGGCGGACGAGCATGAAAGCGCTGGCTGCTCCTGTTGATCAGATGACAAGGCCTGCGGTGTTCGCTCGAGAACTGGGCTTCATTGCCGATGCGCACCTGCTGAGCATCCTGGCGGGTCGGGGCGTGCTCACACCCGCAGAGTATCGGCGTGCTCACCGGCTGCTGTGCCAGACGTGGACGCCGATCTATCAGTCACAGGTAGTGGGCGAAACGACTGGATAAACACCCGTTTTAGAGCGTGTATAGACCTAACGCGAAAGGAGAAAACGTGGCACAAGTTAGCGTGGTGACACCGGTGCGCCCGCCTGCCCCGAAACTGGTCAACGTGGCAGCATACGCGAGGGTCTCAACCAACACCGTAGAGCAGTTCGCGTCATTGTCGGCGCAGGTTTCGTATTATTCGCGCCTGATTCAATCGACGCCTGGATGGGCTTACGTCGGGGTGTTCACTGATGAGGGCGTCACTGGCACGTCAACGAAATCCCGGCAAGGGTTCGCCGATCTGATGGAAGTAGCCAGAGGTGGGGGTGTAGATATTGTGTTGTGTAAATCGATCTCGCGCCTTGCTCGCAACACGGTCGATCTGCTTGCTACGGTTCGTGAGCTGAAAGACCTTGGTGTGACCGTCCGGTTTGAGCGTGAACGCATCGACACGTTGAGTGCTGACGGGGAACTGTTGCTGACTTTGTTGGCGTCGTTTGCTCAAGAAGAATCCCGCTCACTATCTCAGAACGTGAAATGGGCGATCCGTAACCGGTACAAGAGCGGTGGCACGAACTCCTTCGTCGTCTATGGATACCAATGGGCAGACGGTGAGTTTACCATCGTCGAAGAAGAAGCAGAGATTGTGCGTTTGTTGTTTGTGAATTTCTTGGACGGGATTAGCCCGGAGAAAACTGCGACCATGCTCAACGCTGAAGGTAAACGCTCTCGAGGAGGAGGGCGGTTCTACGGGTCAGTGTTTCGTCGCATGCTTGAAAATGAGCGGTACAAGGGCTGCCAAATGTTACAGAAAATGTACCGCACCACAATCCAAGCCCGCACACGCGCTCTCAACGACGGGGAGCTGCCGCGCTACTGGGTCGACAATGCACTACCAGCCATCATTGACGAGGAGATGTTTGACGCGGTGCAAGCAGAAATCGCGCACAGGCGCGAGATGGGCCCGGCTGCAACCCCGTCAAAGAACACAGGAGTATTCACCGGACGGATCTACTGTCAGGCGTGCGGGAAGAACTATCAACGCAAAACCCGCACCTACAAGTCTGGAACCTCCTACAAGTTCTGGCGCTGCTGGAGTGCCTGCACCGGGAATGGAAACCCTTGCGGCGGGCACAACATACGCGAAACACTGCTCGAACACGCCTGCGCAGATGTGCTTGGCATCCAAAGTTTCGACCCCGCTGTGGTTGCCGAACAAATCGTGATGATCGAGGCTTTCGAACACCAGCTCACCTTCCACCTCACGGATGGAACCATGACGCCGGTGGGCTTAACCAGTGAGGGGAGGTTGGCATGAGCCGCACGGTCACCGCGATACCAGCAACAAAGAAACCTCGATCTGCTACAGCCTCATCTGGCATACCAGCACGCAGAAAGGTCGCCGCCTACGCGCGAGTGTCTACCGATATGGAAGAACAAGCCTCCTCCTATGAGGCGCAGATCGACTACTACACCACCTATATTCGTTCCCGTAGTGATTGGCAGTTCGCGGGAATGTATTCCGATGAGGGTATCTCTGGCACTTCCATGAAACGCCGTGAGGGATTCCAAACCATGATCACTGACGCTTTGAATGGCAAGATTGATCTCATCCTCACCAAGTCCGTATCCCGGTTTGCCCGCAACACCGTCGACTCCTTGACCACTGTGCGCAAACTCAAAGACGCAGGTGTGGAGGTCTATTTTCAGAAGGAAAATATCTACACCTTTGACGCCAAAGGCGAACTCTTGATCACGATCATGTCGAGCCTGGCGCAAGAAGAATCCCGCTCGATCTCCGAAAACGTCACGTGGGGTCACAGGAAGCGTTTTCAAGATGGGAAAATCATGGTTCCCTACAAGTCACTGCTTGGCTACAAGAAAGGCGAGGATGGCAGCCTCGTCATCGATGAAACCCAAGCGCCGACCGTCAGGCTGATCTATCAGCTTTTCCTCGACGGTATGGCGATCAGCGAGATCAAATCTGAACTCGCTGCCCGCAGGATTCTCACCCCGCGTGGGAAAGAAGTATGGTCAACCTCGACGGTGCGCTCAATCCTGTCTAACGAAAAATACAAGGGCGACGCCCTACTGCAAAAGACTTTCACAACTGACTTCCTTACTAAGAAGATGAAGGTCAACGAGGGTGAAGTACCCCAATACTATGTGTCAGGGAACCATGAACCGATTATCGCTCCGCGTATCTGGGATCAGGTGCAATACGAGCTCACCACCCGCCACGCCAACACTTCTTCAGCGAAAGTCGGCTTGTTCTCCACCCGACTGAAATGCGCCCAATGTAAGGCATGGTATGGGCGTAAGACGTGGGCGTCGAACACGAAATACAAACACACGGTCTGGCAGTGCAACCATAAATACGCAGGCGATCAGCCTTGCAGTACTGCGACTGTCAAAGACGAGCAGATCAAGGGTGCTTTCGTCCAAGCCTTGAATGAGCTGATCGCCCATCAACCTCGGCAAAGCTGCCTGCCGCAGGTTCTTGATGGCATGTTTGATACGAGCCGGTTAGAAGAGAAAGCCGCCGCGTGCCGGTCGAAAATCATGGAACTCACCGAACAGATCGAGGCGTTGATAGCGGAAAACCAGAGGCATGCGCTCGATCAGGACGCCTACCAATCTCGCTATACCGAGCTCGATGCTACCTATCGTAAGACGCTCGCACACAAAGCGAGCCTAGAAGCCGACATTACAGCGAATACCGCCAAACATGCTGCCGTGACTGCTGCACTTAACGATCTGGCGGGCGAACCGGTGAGCGAGTTTCGCCCCTCACAGTGGAGCGCACTCATCGACCACGCCATCGTGGATGAGGATACGATCCGGTTCGTGTTCCGTGTTGGCGAGGAAGTGAACGTCCAACTTTAGATCTGAGATGAAGATTCTGACCCGTTCGTGCATGAGTGCGCGGACGGGCTTTTCTCATGCCCAGAAAGCGGAACAGCGGGGGAGGCCTTAGAGCTCGGGAGCGTTTACGCAGGTCAGGGCTAACGCGCTATACACTCGCTAACGCAAGCAGTTTTCTTGACCCCCTTGGGGCGTACTCACTAACGCAAACGCCTACTTATCATTTTCGACGTCCAATTGGAGCGGGCGACGGGAGTCGAACCCGCCTCTGAAGCTTGGGAAGCTTCCATTCTACCGATGAACTACGCCCGCGCGCGGCACACGGCGTTAACCGTGCAATTCATGCCCTCAAATTCTAAGTTGGGTCGCTTGAGTATTGCAAACTGGCGCCCTTCCTCACAATCATCGAGTGTACAAGAAGAGGCCATCTCGCCCGACGGAATCTGAAAGCCGTGCGTAAACCATGCTTCAAGTGGCAGTGGGTGATCCCTGCAACCATTAACCTCCCCAAGTGTGGTGCCTCACGTATTTCGAGCGCCTAACGAAAGCGGTCTCTCATAAGATGTGAGCATACGCGTTGCCTGCATGCGTAAGATGCACACATACATGAGAAAAGAACCCGCAATCGGAAAGAGAAATCCACCATGATCAAAGATTTCATTTCAAACAAAGTTCAAGGCCAAGCATTCAACAAAGCCACGGGTGCGGCAGAAAAGCTCGATGCGATCAAGGTGATTACTGCAGCGCTTCGTCTACCGTATGTGCGAATCGATCGTGAAGCGTTCTTGCGTAAGTGTTTAAGACGCCGCTATCCACGTAGCGTCGTCAATGAAGCGATCAGCACCACACCGGCAGCAGCCGGCGTCTCATCTACGGCTGTAAAACACATTGCAAAGCAAGTGATCAATGCTGAGGCTCGTAAGGCTACCGCGATTTCATTTGCCACGGGTCTGCCTGGTGGCGCCGCGATGCTTGCCACCGTTCCGGCAGACCTCGCACAATACTTTGCCTTCCTCCTGCGCGTGATTCAAAAGCTCGCCTATCTGTACGGATTTGAGGAGTTCGATCTTCAACGCAAGCCGATCCCTCAAGACACCGTGAACCAAATCCTTGTGCTTTTAGGCGTGATGTTCAAAGTGGAAGGATCGAGTAACGTGATGCGGGCCGTTGCAGAAGTAGCCGCTCAAAAGGCGCAAAAGAATCTTGCGCGTCGTGCGGCGGTGCGCACGCTCACAAATCCCATGGCGCGGAAGGTGCTCGAAAAACTTAGCGTCAAACTAGCCACAAACACAGCATCGGATGGGCTTGCCAAGGTGATCCCTGTTGTGGGTGGTTTCACCTCCGCAGCCCTCACTCATTCCCAATTCAAAAAAGCCGCACATACGTTACGCACGGCTTTTGAGAAAATCGAGGTGCAATAAGTCGAGACGGCGTTACATCAGAACGTTGTAGACGCCGCCACGCCACGCCTCACTCCGGGAAGCTCAACAGCAATCGGAGCATTTCCTCGTGCAGCGCAGGATCGGCTTTCACGGATGCTTCATCGGTAGCGTTAATCTGAACAAGCAGACGCGCGGACGACGTGAGCCACGCCGAATCGGCACCATAGAGTTCTTCGATTCTCACGGGGCGTTCCTCGACGCCCCAGCCAGCCTTCTGTGCCTCGGCAAATAGAGCACGCTGCGTGGTGCCTGGAAGCACGCCAATATCAGCCCGCGGCGTCACGAGCCTGTGATCTTTGGCGAGCACAAAACTCGAGGTAGGGCCTTCGAGAATGTAGTCATCGGACGTCACGAATAGCGCATCATACGAACCTCGGCGCGCCGCTTCGCGTGCTCCTGCCATGTTGGTGGCGTAGGAAAGCGTCTTCGCTCCGAGCAGTAGCCACGGATATTTCTCAGCTGCTGCGGAGTCAAAACCACGATTGAGGAGTGAGACTTTCTGCGGCCCTTGTGCTCGAAGTTGTAGACCCACTGGGAATACGCTCACCCAAGCATTTCCGTTAGGGTTTTCAGGCGCGTAACCGCGAGTGACGACGATTTTTACCTGGAGTTCATCGGGCACGACGCCGTCTTGTTTCGAAAAATCGTAAGCATCGAGAGCTTGCTGTACTGCGGCGTCAAACTGTTCGCGCGGCGGAAGCGTAATGCCTGTGATCATGGCCGAGCGTTCAAGGCGCGTCATATGAAGATCGTATTGGCGCAGCTGGCCGTGATCCCAGAAAATCGTTTCGAAGATACCATCGCCGCGCAAGATTCCTTGATCACGTGGGCTGAGTTGGGCAGACGCCGGATCTACGAGGGTGGCAGCCGGATGCGTGCCCGAAGGAGTCCACGGCGAATCGTCAAGGTTTAACATTGCAAGTACTTCACTCATACTTCGAGTCTATTACGTTTCAGACGGCGACTGGGCATCACCACGGTAGCGCCGCAACTTCCTACCTCCAGGTGAAATACTCGGCGTGAATGTTGATAGGTTTGACGCCGCGTTTCTTGAATTGTTCCGTCAGCGTGGATTTCATCGAATCGGGGCCACACAGGAATACGGATAGATCATGAATTACGGTGTGATCTCCTTCAGTGCTGGCAGGGGTGCCCGCGGAAACTGTGGAGAGGATAGAGTCGGCGGTAAGATGTGCGGCAGTAGTCGTGTCTACAAAATGAACTGTGAACCGGCGGTGCTGTGAAGCAATCTCGTGCAGCTCAAGCATAAAAGGCGACTCCCCACGTGAGCTGACGAAGTGGAAGAATCGCCACAACCCATACGATGATAGTGCCCTATCGAGGACGCCGCCTGCACGAGTGCTACGCAGCCGATAAATCACGCCCTGCAGCGGCTTGGGCACGATACTGCGCCACCTATGCTGCCCACGCAGCACCTATACTGGTACCATGCTTCTTTCTGATCACAGTATTCGCGAGTATGTGGCTGCAGGTAAGATCGCACTCGATCCGTGGGATCCTCAGATGATTCAACCTGCAAGTATTGATGTACATCTTGATCGTTTCTTTTTGCTGTTCAACAACCATCGATACGATGTGATCGATCCTGCTGCGGAGCAAGATGAATTGACCACGCGGATAGATGTAGATCCCTCAGGTAGCTTTGTGCTCCATCCCGGGGAATTCGTGCTCGGTTCAACCTACGAGAGAGTTACACTTGGAGACGACGTTGCCGCGCGTCTCGAGGGGAAGAGTTCGTTGGGTAGGCTCGGCCTGCTTACGCACTCCACCGCAGGCTTTGTAGACCCTGGGTTTTCTGGGCATGTGACGCTGGAGCTCTCCAATACGGCCACGATGCCGATAAAGCTCTATCCCGGCATGAAAGTTGGGCAGCTGTGTTTCTTCCAGCTGAGTTCTGAGGCTGATGCTCCCTACGGTAAGGGCGCGGAAGGATCACGCTATCAAGGCCAGCGTGGGCCTACGGCGTCACGCTCATATCAAAACTTTCATCGGATCGATGTATCGCGTGATTTTAGCGATCTGTAACAAACAAACCGGAAAAGAAGCGAGCTGCCAGGATTCACCTATGTGCATTACGTGCTTGCTCCACGAGTGAGGCGCCAAGGTGATTCGCTACAATGAAGAACAAGCGGGGCAGTGGCCGGCAGTGGTAGTGGGTCTGTTGGAGCTCTGTTCGCCGCTGGTAGCGAACTGGAAGGAAAGATAATGAATCTGGGCTGGAAACTGTTTTCACTTGGAGCAGGTGCTGCCGCGGGTTTCGTGGCGAAGAAGGCTGTGGATCTTGTGTGGGAGAAGGTGCTCGGTGCACAAAAACCACAGGGCGACGAATCTGATCTGGATTTGCCAATGCTTCAGGTGGTGGCGTTTTCTGCAACCACTGCCGTTGTGAGTGCGGTGACGAGTGAGCTAGTAAACCGCAAAGCTGCGAAGGTGTATGGCAAGCATGTAGCGAAGAAGGCTGACGCATAGCCGCCCAGGTTCGCCGAGCGATTAAGGTTTTTACGCTGAAACTGATCGGCGTATAATTCAGGTGACCACAGGGGAGCGCGAGAGCGCTGAGAGTGCAAGATTGCAGACCCTCGAACCTGATCCGGGTAATTCCGGCGAAGGAAGTTGAGTTACTCTCCTTGCTTTCTGGTGTTGCGTGCTGAAGCGGTGTATCGCGGAAAACCTCGGTAGCACGGAGCCTTAGCCACACCGCCATGAGCATGCCCTCCAATTGTATGGAGGTTAGTACATAGTGAATAACAATCAAGTACGTGGAGCGGCCGTGGTTGCGGCAGCTGCGGTAGCGTTAAGTGCACTTGCGGCGTGTTCCATTGCAGATCAAAAGCAAAGTTCAGCAAGTAATGATGCGTCACAAGGTACCGTTACCGTCATTACTCATGATTCATTCAGCTTGAGCGATGATGCCATTGCTGAGTTTGAGAAAGTAAGCGGTTATAAGCTCCAAACCACTGCTCCGGGCGATGCTGGAACGATGACGAAGCAGCTTCTCTTAACTGCAGACTCCTCAGATATTGACGCCGTCTATGGGATCGACAATCTCTCCGCAGGGGAACTAAGCGCGGCTGGAATCCTTGGGCGCGCCGTCTCCGATCAAGTATGGGGAGACGACGGTGACGCGCCCGTTCTCACCGAGGATGTGTATGCTACGAAAGACGGCGGTACGCTTATCCCGATCGACCGCGGCGACGTCTGCATGAATATTGACAACGCGTGGTTCGACGATACTGGCACAGCCAAACCTGAGACGTTCGATGATCTGTTAAAAACGGAGCTGAAGGGCAAAACGGTGGTGACAAATCCTGCGTCGTCGAGCCCAGGGCTGGCGATGCTTGCAGGTACGCAGGCGCTTTACGGCGATTCGTGGCTCGACTACTGGAAGAGTCTGCTCGATAATGACGCAAAAGTGGATGCCGGATGGTCTGATGCCTACGAGGTTGATTTCAGTGCCGGCGGCGGTGAAGGAGCCTATCCGATTGTGCTGAGCTATGCGTCATCACCAGCTTTTAGCGGTGGGGCAACCTCATCGGTGGATGCTACATGCGTGCCACAGATTGAATATGCGGGCGTACTGAAGAATTCTTCGAACCCCGAAGGGGCTCAGGCCTTTGTAGATTTCATGTTGTCGAAGAAGGTGCAGGCCGAGATTCCCAACTCGATGTATATGTATCCAGTGCGCGAAGGTGTAGAGGTGCCTAGCGAGTGGGCTCAATATGCGAAGCTACCTGCAGCACCGATCGGCGTGGACGCCGATGTGATTAATCAGAATCGCGACTCATGGCTCAAAGAATGGCAAGCCATGTTCGAATCGCATGAGAAGTAGCAGCACACGCCTTGCCCAGCTCGCGCGCCGCGCGAGCTGGGCAGTTGCCATCATCATTCCCCTCATTTTCCTAGCGGCGTTCTTTGTATGGCCCGTTGGGGCAATGATGCTTCGAGGAGTCTTTGGAGGTATAGGAGCCGGGGCTGCTGCCGTAGGCACGAGCGGTGATGGATTCTCCACAATTATGGGCAATCTGCTTGCTTCTGTGCGTACCTGGCGGATTATATGGCAAACGCTGTGGATGGCCGCCGCGGGTACTGTGTTCTCGGTGGTTTTAGGAGTGCCTGGCGCATATGTGTTGTATTGCACTACATTCCCCGGCAGGCGCATGGTGCGCGCGTTGAGCGCCGTGCCATTTGTGCTGCCCACAGTTACCGTAGGTATCGCTTTCCGTGCCCTTCTTGATGGTCCGCTGGCGTTTCTCGGGCTTTCTGGCACAACCACCGCTGTGGTTATGGCAATGGTATTTTTCAATTATTCGCTTGTGGTACGCACAGTAGGCAACGTATGGGCCTCACTTGATCCGCGTCTGACGCAAGCCGCCCGTACTTTGGGCGCGTCACGAGCGCGAGCATTCTTCACCGTCACCGCACCAGAGATTGCCCCAGCTGTTTTTGCTGCGGGGAGCCTCGTGTTTCTCTTCTGCTCCACTGCCTACGGAATCGTTACAACCTTGGGTACGCCAGGATACGGCACAATTGAAACTGAAATATACATCCAGACCACCACATATTTCGCCCTTGACGTTGCCGCCGCGCTCTGCGTTATCCAGTTTGTGATCGTGGCTATGGCTCTCGTGATTTCCGCAAAACTCTCTGCTCGTTCAGACGCCGCACTCACAATACGTACCCAGGCAGCAAAACCATTGGCTCGCAGTGATGCTTTTCCTTTGGGCGTTGTGATCGCCACGAGCATTTTCATTGCTGCCCCGCTTCTCACCTTGCTTTTGCGTTCATTTATGGTAGACGGCGGATGGTCCGTTACCAACTACGCACTGCTCGGTACCTCTGGAGCGGGTTTTTCCGGTGGTGCAACAGTGTGGGAAGCTGTAGAGCACTCAGTGCGAATTGCGCTCGATTCCACGCTTGTGAGCCTCCTCGTAGGCGTTCCTCTTGCCTTTGTGCTTTCGCGGCGGGTGGATGGGGTGCTCGCTAAAGCGCAGCGTGCCCTCGATGCGTTTGTGTTGTTCCCGCTTGGGGTATCCATGGTGACGATCGGCTTTGGTTTTCTTCTCACTTTTTTAGGGACGCCGCTCGGAAGGTCTGCCTGGTTAGTTCCACTTGCACAGTCTGTGGTGGCGTTGCCACTCGTAGTGCGCTCAATTGTACCGTTGGTACGAGCTATCGATCCGAGACTACGCGATGCTGCAGCTACGCTTGGTGCTCCGCCTTGGCGGGTGCTGGCAACTATCGATGTGCCTTTTATGATTCGGGGAATCGGCCTTTCTGCCGGCTTCGCCTTCGCTGTATCTCTGGGCGAATTCGGCGCGACATCATTCTTAGCAAACCCCAACTATCAGACTCTGCCCGTGCTTATCGTGAAACTGCTCGGTAGGCCAGGTGAACATAATTACGGGATGGCACTGGCAGGATCGGTTATTCTGGCACTCATCACGGGTGTGGCAATGATGGTTGGCGAATCTTTGAGTTCGAATACTTTAAGCCTCGATGCTTATAAAACGCCCACACGCACAAGCACGGGCACAAGCACAAACAACAGCCGCGCGGCTAGTGCCGGTGGGAGTTACGGCCGGAACAAGTATGGGGCAAAGTGCTGAGGTGAAGCATGAACGTAGGCTTTGAGATGGGTACACCCGCACCAGTGAACGCGACGTTCACCCAGCAGGCACCGATAGACGCAAGCATGACGACGTCATCTATCCATAACCACTTACTGAGAAGGGCACTATGGTGAATGAAAGCGCACCAGCACTACAACTAATAGACGTGTCAGTGACGTATCCGAACGGTTTCACGCCCGTTCATGCTTTCAATCTCAAAGTGAGCCGTGGCGAGATCGTTGGTTTACTCGGGCCGTCCGGCTCAGGGAAGTCTACCGTGCTGCGCGCCATTGCCGGATTGGAACCAATCTCAGATGGCACAATCCTCATAGACGGCGAAGATGCTTCAGATATCCCCACACATCGGCGATCCACAGGAATGGTGTTCCAAGATGCCCAGCTCTTTCCCCACCGCAGCGTAGGAAAGAACATAGCCTATGGGCTTGAAGCGCATGGTATCCCCCGTGCTCAACGCCAGGCGCGAGTGCTTGAGATGCTCCAACTTGTGGAACTTGGCGGCTACGAAAACCGTGCGATCACCACGCTTTCAGGTGGCCAAGCACAACGCGTAGCGCTAGCGCGTTCCCTTGCCCCCGAACCCCGAGTACTTCTTCTTGACGAGCCGCTCTCCGCACTTGACCGCGATTTGCGTGAAAGCCTTGCCCATCAGTTACGCCGCATTCTCAAAGAAACTGGTACATCGGCAGTGTATGTGTCTCACGATGAGAACGAAGCTCATATCGTCACTGATAGAGTCGTGCGTCTACAATCATCCCGCTCGTAGTAGCTCTAACTGGTAGAGCGAACGATGGACTAATCCAAAGTTCCACTACGCTAACCGAGAATTAGGCCTGTGCGCTGCTGTTGCTCGCGAGCCTCCCACATCTTAAGGGTTTGCTCAGGAAAATCCGTCACTACGGCGTCTACACTCTGGTTCCATAGGCGCTGCACAGTATTGAAATCGTTGATCGTGAAGGTGCGCACGCCCATCCCTAAATCGTGTGCAAGCCCCACGGCAAGGCGAGTAAACATCGGATCCTGGGTATACACCTCACTTCCTATGCGATAAGGGATATGTACCCAGTTCCCCACTTTGAGGGCAGGATCAGCGCTCAATCCTTCACGCGCCAGGCGCGCAAATTCAGCGAAAGTCTCGTTTCCTAAAGCTCGCTGCAAAATAGGGGACGTGCGGTGGCGGATTTCCTCAAGCACTGTATCGGAATTGCCCCAGATGCATAGGCGCCCAGCGTCGAGCCTACGATTGATGAGTTTGATAAGAGGTGAGGCAACGCGCGCGTGAGGCACTTCGGCTACAAACTCAGCGTGCGGAAACTCCTCCAGAATATCTTCAAACTGTGCCAACGAGTCACGTTTGCCGTGTGCGCCGTGCACTACCGCGCCGGTGCGCAGGCTATCCCAAGGATAATCTGAAATATTGCCGTTGAGATTCGTGATTTGGTCGAGCGTTTCGTAAGGGAAGCACACCACAATACCGTCAGACGTCGTCTCTAAACGCACCGCAAACACGCGGCATCCGGCGTCCCACGCTGCATGAAAAGAACTCAACGTGCCCGGCGGATACGCACCGCCCGCGCCGTTGTTGCCAACCACGTGCTCACTTCGATGTGGTGGAAAATATGGTGGCAGCGGGAAGCTTTTCCATAAGGCACGCTCAGATACCTGAAGGTTGTGGTTCGTGTTCTGCACAGGTTGCCCCTCACTGATCAGTGTTGCAGAAACTCATTGTACTTCAAGGAATTGATGAGGTTTGAGCATTCGGTAGCAATATTCATATTCGTCGCGATTTTTCCTTCGGCACGTAATTCGAGGAGGCGAGGCACTACGCGATCACGCAATGCCCATGGATCTATCGTATTGACGTAGATCTTCGTGCCGCCTTCAAATCCTGCCAGGGTAGATACACGCCATTTGAGTAAGATCTTCCAAGGAATGTTCACGTCGGAGTCAATCGGCATGCAATACCATTCCTCATTGCTTGGGATGAGTGGCCCCGTAGCGGCATGCATCGCATGCACAAGATCCGACACCCCGCGCAATTCTTCGGGGGTGTGATCCCAGGGTTGGCAGTGCGCGGAGCGGCTCCACACCTCCAGCGTAGGATAGCGGTGGCCATAGCCGGCGATCATTACCGCGTATTTGTTTTCAGCAATCACGAGGTTATGGAAGCTCGCATAGTTGACCGCCGCCTCATTGTAGAGATTGGGGTTTGCTCGTACTTTCTCGATCTCCATCCGGGCGTGAGTGGTGCGCTGATCAATGGCAACGAGCTGCTTGTGCAGGTGATCGAAAGAAGCGCCCGCAGGTTTAAGCCAGTTTTGGAATACCTGTACATAGCGAGCATAGCGGTTTTGGTCATACAGATCTTTTTGTGCATCTACTGTGAGCCGCATATACCATTCGTGCTCTTGAGGGGTGAGCGTGCCAGCCGATGCGAGCTGCGTGGACTGTTCGGCGTCGTCTACATAGTGACGGCGTGCAACAATCAGATCGTGCCCCGATCCAAAGAACGAGCGAGCAAGTTGGTTGCGATCCCAATCTGAGAGCGCATCCCATTCTTCTTCAGTCATTTGCGATTGCATCTTGGAGTACAGTACCGACATCACGTGGGCTTTACCGGCGGGATCGGCGAGATATTCTTCCATGCGCTGGCGTGCGCTTGGAGTGAGCTGGTAGCCGTAGTTTGCTTCCCAGTAATCGAAGGAAACGATTTCGAAGAGATTGGGTATGCGCCGAAACTCCCATTCTTTAGCGAGAAGATCTACCTTCGTGCCGCGATAAATGACGGCGTCGTCACCTTTTCGTACAATGCGAGACTTCTCCGGTGGAGTCTCGAGCACGCGTTGTGTGCAGAAAGTGCAGGATTGATCGAAATCATGGGCGTCGAGGGGGTGAGGATCGGGGTGTTTGATCTCCAGTGGCCTGTGTGCTCGGCCAGGTACCGTCCACACTTCGGTTTCAGAAAATGGGTTGACTTGCTTGATCGTGCCGTCCGCCATACGTGTAAGTGGCTCGCGAAATGAATACGTCATGCTTCTATCTTACGTGCCTCGTGCGGGATTTGTGTAGAGCATCACTAGTGCGCGGGCGAAGAATCGGACGGGTGCTTTACTGTGAGGGAAGGCCCTCTGGTGGGTGTGCGTTGATGCGCGCGCAGATATATGGATATGTGACGAGAGTTCACGAAACAGGAATAAACACACGTGCCGCAAAGTTGAGTGGAATGGACTCAAGAAATAATACTTGGACTAGACATAATTAAAGTTGATGATGCATACTTGATTCAGCAGATTCGACTAAGAAGGAGTGACTAACATGGCACGTGCAGTAGGTATTGACCTCGGTACGACGAACTCGGTAGTAGCCGTTCTTGAAGGCGGCGAGCCAACTGTTATTGCAAACGCTGAAGGTGCGCGTACAACCCCTTCGGTGGTTGGTTTTTCTAAGACGGGCGAAGTGCTCGTTGGCGAGATCGCAAAGCGCCAGGCTGTGACGAACGTTGAGCGCACGATCTCCTCTGTGAAGCGCCACATGGGTGAAAACTCATGGAAGGTTAACATCGACGATAAGGACTATAATGCTCAGCAGATTTCAGCTTTCATTTTGCAAAAGCTGAAGAAAGATGCTGAAGCATATCTTGGCGAACCGGTGACGGACGCCGTCATCACCGTTCCTGCATACTTCAACGACGCACAGCGCCAGGCAACGAAAGATGCTGGGCAGATTGCAGGACTCAATGTGCAGCGTATCGTAAACGAACCAACGGCAGCGGCGCTCGCATACGGTCTTGAAAAAGGTAGAGAAGACGAACTCATCTTGGTGTTCGACCTTGGCGGTGGTACATTCGACGTCTCCCTGCTCGAAGTTGGCAAAGATGAAGACGATTTCTCCACCATCCAGGTGCGTGCAACCTCCGGCGATAACAAGCTCGGCGGTGACGACTGGGATCAGCGCATTGTGAACTGGCTTGTTGAGCAAGTGAAGAACAACTACGGTGCAGATTTGTCGAAGGATAAGATCGCTCTCCAGCGCCTTAAGGAAGCAGCAGAGCAGGCGAAGAAGGAACTATCCTCGGCAACGTCTACCAACATTACCCTTCAATATCTCTCCATGACGGAGAACGGCCCTGTGCATCTGGATGAGAAGCTCACCCGTGCACGTTTCGAAGAGATGACGAAAGATCTTCTTGAGCGCACGAAGCTCCCATTCAAGAAGGTTATTGAAGACGCCGGCATCAAGCTTTCTGACATCGACCATGTTGTGCTTGTGGGCGGCTCAACTCGTATGCCTGCGGTAACGGAAGTTGTTAAGGAACTCACCGGCGGCAAGGAGCCAAACAAGGGCGTAAATCCGGATGAAGTTGTGGCCGTGGGCGCAGCGCTCCAGGCCGGCGTGATTACCGGCGACCGCAAGGACGTGCTTCTTATCGACGTCACCCCACTTTCGCTCGGTATCGAAACCAAGGGCGGTGTGATGACGAAGCTTATCGAGCGCAACACCGCTATTCCGACGAAGCGTTCTGAGGTGTTCTCCACGGCTGAAGATAATCAGCCTTCCGTGCTGATTCAGGTGTACCAAGGTGAACGTTCCTTCGCGCGTGACAATAAGCTTCTCGGCACCTTCGAGCTTGGAGGGATTGCTCCAGCTCCGCGCGGTATGCCACAGATCGAGGTCACCTTCGATATCGACGCCAACGGCATCGTGCACGTATCGGCCAAGGATCGCGGAACGGGCCAAGAGCAGTCGGTAACGATTACAGGCGGTTCTGCTCTCTCCAAGGAAGATATTGACCGTATGGTCAAGGAAGCCGAAGAGCATGCAGCTGAGGATGAGAAGCGTCGTGAAGAGGCCGAAGTACGCAACACAGCCGAACAGCAGGTGTACTCCATTGAGAAACTGTTGAAAGACAACGCTGACAAGCTCGACGATTCGGTAACCACTGAGGTGAAGGAAGCCAACGAGGCGCTCCGCAAGGCCCTTGAAGGTGACGATCTTGATGCCATCAAGGCAGCTCAGGAGGATCTGAATACCAAGTCGCAAAAGATTGGTGAAGCCCTCTATGCCCAGGCTCAGCAAGAAGCTCAAGCGAATGGTGAAGGCTGGACGGACGCTGCTAAAGCAGCCGGAGCTGGCAGTGATGCTGGCTCTGCGTCGGATGACGATGTGGTTGATGCAGAAATCGTAGATGACGACGATTCCACCAAGTAGTAGTGGCGCAGTTCGGGGGTGGGGCAGTCTTTGGGATCCCCACCCCCTTGTCTGCATAGCGTGAACGACAGCTGCTAGAGCATACGAAAGGGAGGAATTATGGCAGACGACGATCGCAAGTATTTCGACGACGGCCAAAGCGGCCGCGCTGATGGGTCCGTATCGGGAGAGCAAAGCGATAGGGCTGCTCGCAGCAATGAGAGCCACGGTAGCGGCGCTGATAATCATTTCGAAGATGCCGGGCCTAGCCGTAAGACTGCTGGCGATGCAGCAGAAAACGCAGCAGGCGAGCAGGATGCAGATCAAACTCCAGCGGATAGACGCACAGGCGTCAACCCGGCGCCGCAAGATGAATCACACGACGAGCCGCAGTTAGAAGCAGAGAGCGCGGATGCGCCGTCTACAAGTGAAGATGACGAATCCGAAGGCACACTTGAGCTTTCCGAACTTGATCAGGCACTGCTCAAGGTGGCTGAACTCGAAGAACAGCTCGCTCGGCGTAATGCCGATATGTACAACTTGCAAAATGAATACAACGGCTACGTGAAGCGCTCAAAAGCGGAAGCTCTTAACCAGTTTGCGCTTGGATCATCGAAAGTAATCGAAGCGCTGCTTGGCGTTCTCGATAACGCGCATCTGGCTCGTGAGCATGGAGAGCTTGAAGGCCCTGCAGGGAAAGTTGTAGACGAGCTCGAACAGACGCTCAAAGTGAATTTTGGCCTCGAACGTTATGGCGCCGTGGGGGATCCTTTCGATCCCACGATTCACGAGGCGCTTATGCATCACACATCTGCGGATGTTGAAAACGAACAGGTGGCACATCTCATCCAACCAGGCTATAAGCAAGGCGAAAAGGTTTTGCGCCCGGCTCGGGTAGGTGTGGTGAGCCCCGAGTGACGCGAAAGAGGTGAGATAAATGGCAAGCCAAGACTGGATTTCAAAGGATTTCTACGCCACCCTCGGGGTGCAAAAGAGCGCTTCCCAAGATGAAATCAAGAAGGCTTATCGTAAACTTGCCCGCAAATATCATCCCGACCAAAACCCGGGAGACAAGAAAGCCGAAGAGAAGTTTAAGGAAGTATCAGAAGCCTTTCAAGTGCTCTCTAACGAGGAAGATCGTAAACAGTACGATGCCATACGTGCAATGGGAGGCGCGGGCGCACGGTTCACCTCAGGGCCAGGAGGAGCCGGCGGCTATGAGGATATTTTCTCAATGTTTACCGGAGGTAACGGAAAGTTTTCCACGCAAAACGGCGGGCAAATGCCACTGAACGATATCTTCTCTATGTTTGGAGGAAGTTTCGGCGGGGCAAACACAGCCGGAAACCAGCGCGGCGGCTCAGGATTCGGAGGCTTCTCACCTTTTGGCGGATCCAACTATCCCGTACGCGGGGAAGATATCAATGCCAAGATCTCTATCCCGTTCCGTGACGCTATCGCTGGCACCACAGTGAGTGTTCGGGTGAACGGTAGAACCTTGACCGCGCGCGTACCTGCGGGAGTGACGGACGGGCAGAAGATTCGGATCGCTGGGAAAGGAGCTGCCGGTATGAACGGCGGCGCCCCAGGTGATGTATTGCTCGCTGTGAGCGTGGAGCCTCATCCTGTGTATGAGCTTAAGGGCAAGGATGTGTACGTCAATGTGCCGGTAAGTTTTGACGAGGCCGCACTAGGCGCCACTATTGAAGTCCCTACGGTGGATGGCACACGCGTCAAAGTGAAGGTGCCGCCCGGTTCAGCAAGCGATAAAGTGATGCGGGTGCGAGGTAAGGGCGTGAAAGGTGCACGTGGCGGCCAAGGCGATATGTATGTACGCGTCAAGATCGTGGTACCCAAGAAACTCTCGGATGAATCACGTGCAGCAGTGGAAGCTTTCCGTGAATCCTCAAAAGGCGCAGATCCGCGTCAAGACTTCTATAACATGGCAAATGTGTAAGGGGTGAGCATCCATGGCGAAAGTATCGCGAACAGCGCCGATTCTTACGGTTTCGGTGGCGGCGGAACTTGCCGGAATGCATGCCCAAACCGTCCGCCAGTATGACCGGCTCGGCCTCGTGGTTGCCCATCGCACACGCGGCGGAGGGCGGCGCTATTCTCTACGCGACGTCGATCGGCTCATTGAGATTCAGCGCATGAGCCAGGAAGACGGCGTGAACCTCGCTGGAATATCTGCAATTCTGAAACTGCAGGATCAAGTGGATTCACTCAGCAGTAAGAATGCTCGGCTCGAAAAGCAGTTGCAACAGCTCCAGGCGCTTGCTGAATATATGCGTGGCGAACTCGAACGTGTAAGCCGGCGTGAGGCACGGGTATTTGCCGCCAACTCGAGTGGAGACGTGACCATGGCGGACAGGCTCGATCTGCTTCGAGGGGTGCTCAGGCAGGGTGCGGCGCAAGGCGATGGCGACGACTCTTCTGGTGAGCTTGTGCTATGGAACCCTCGAAACGTATCTGTGTGGCGTGCTTTGTGGAGCCACAGCCAGTGATTGAATATGCACGAAGATCAGACTCACCTTCTTTCGATGCTTGGTGTGGCCAGTGAGCGTTGGCCACACATCTTTAGCGCCCTTCCTACACGCTCTACATGGCGGCGCGGCCAAGCCCATACCCGCCACGCTGCCGTCATGGCGTTGATTTCACCAGCCGATGCCCCGAGCATTCTCTTTACTCAACGCGCGCAAGGTATTCCTCAAGGCGGGCAGGTAAGTTTCCCTGGCGGAGGAAGGGAAGAAGGCGAAAATGACCCCCGTATCACAGCGCTTCGTGAAACGCGCGAAGAGATCGGCCTACCGCCGTCTGAAATCGAGGTAGTTGGTGCGCTCCCAGGGCACGCACGCACCCGATTACACTATGACGTAGTAGCGTTTGTAGGGCTGTGGAACGGGCAGATCGATTCTCTTGTACCGAATGCGCAGGAGGTTGGCCGCGTACTCTCAGTCCCGGTGAGCGAGTTAATTCATGAGCGCAATAGGGTAACGTGGGAGATCGACGGCGGCCATCGCGGGCCTGGGTTTTGGGTAGATGACGTGCTTATCTGGGGTATGACGGCGGGTATCACAAATGCGCTGCTCGAAATCTTCGGGTGGAGCGAGCCGTGGAACCATTCGCGGATTGTGCCTGTGCCGCCGGAGTTTAGATAATGCGGCAGCGACGTGGTGACGTTGTGGCGCAGTGACGTGATAAATCCGGTGAAGTGGAAGGGCTATCTGGATATAGTTTTTGGATGGAGGTTCGGGTGCACGGTGCAGCAAGTGATTAGCTGAAGCCAAAGACTCCTCACGCACCCGCTAGAGCTTCCGTGCCCTTGCTGCATTCCTGCCCTGGGGGATTCCGAAAGATAACGCCACGTGAGGAGCCATGTTCAGTGTACGTGAAAACGATGGCAAAATGAAATGCGCAAGACGACGGTTTGCGGGTTTAATCAACGTGAGATACGTCGTCATTTCGCAAATCTGGACGAAACACAGTACAATTTCATGGTGCACATAGTTTGCGCACTGAAAACCGAATACTGGAGGTATCGCCTAGTGGCCTATGGCGCACGCTTGGAAAGCGTGTTGGGTGCAAGCCCTCGGGAGTTCGAATCTCCCTACCTCCGCACATGAAGCCCCTGCTGTTACGAAACAGCGGGGGCTTTGATGCATGCGTCGGATTTAAGCCGAATCACGCAGCCGCCGAACATTGAGTTCAACGGTGAACCTAGGTGCACGGGTAGGCTAAGCGTCAAAAAGTGGGCCGCAAAGAGAGAGTGAGTTGGGGCTAGATGAAGGCAGTTACGATTCTATTTGCATGCCGCCGAAAAGCAGCTCAGCGTACGTCTACGAATTTCTTGAGAATCCACTTCTTCAGCACAAAGAGCACTATGCCAAGGAGTATCGAGGTGACGCCCAGTACAATGAAGAAGGTGTTCTCTGCCGCGGCGTCGTTCGGATCATAGAATCCTGCGAGCATACCTGCGAGCGATGTGCCCATCGCAACCGCCATCAGCCACAGCGCCATCATTGTGGAAGGGAACGCGGCTGGTGAAACCTTAGTGGCCAGCGAATTGCCTACAGGGCTGAGCAGCAGCTCACCCATTGTAAACAAGAACAGGATCCATACAATCGCCAGAAGCGGCGTCGAGTTAGCTTCTCCTCCTGAGAACGGGATGAAGAAGAACAGCGAAATACCGATAATCACGTTTGCTACAGCAAACTTGATCGGGGTAGACCACTGCCGGTTTCCAAGCTTCGTCCACAAAGAAGCAAACACGCCGGAGAAGATAATGATGAACAGCGGATTGAACGACTGCACCCAGGTTGGCGAAAGCTCGTAACCGAACACCATGCGGTTCAAGCGTAGATCAGAGTAGATTGCGAGCACCGTGAACTGCTGCTGGAAAATGCCGAAGAATACTACCGCAGAAACAAACAGCGGGATAAAGCCGATCAGGCGAGACTTCTCAACCGGCGTCGTCAGATCGGAGCGATACATCTGCAGCCACATCACGATTGCGGCAACAAGTGCCACAATTGACACTGCGGTAGCAAGATGTGCAAGAGGAAGAATCCCCGTCATGACGAGGCCAACCGCCACCACAACGGTAGCTACCGATACAAGTGCCCACAGCCCATACTTGCTCTTAGGCAGTGGATTCGGCACGGCGTGGCCCGCAGCGCCAATCGTTGTCTTCCGCATCAAAATGTACTGGATCAGGCCGGCAGCCATACCGATAGCAGCCAAACCGAAACCCCAGTGGAATCCCTTCATGCCCCAAACCCAGCCGGTGAGGAGAGGGCCGAAAAGGCCACCGATATTTACGCCCATATAGAAAATCGAGAAGCCAGCATCGCGGCGTGCATCATTGCGTTCATAGAGCTGGCCGAGCACAACCTGCGCATTCGTTTTCACGCCGCCCGAACCAATCGCGATGCACACCAAGCCGATGGCAAGGCCGGGCACGCCAGGCACGAGCGCAAGGGAGGTGTGCCCGATCATCACCAGGATCGCCGAATAGAACAAGGTGCGTTCAGAGCCCAGAAGACGATCGGCTACGAGCGACGCAATGAGAGCCGCCATATACACGAGACCCCCGTACGCGCCCATAATCGATGTAGACGCCGCTTGGTCTAGCCCGAGGCCGCCTTCCGTAACGGCGTAATACATGTAGTAGATGAGGATTCCCTGCATGCCGTAGAAGCTGAAACGCTCCCACATTTCTACGCCGAAAAGGTTAGCTAAACCCCAAGGTTGGCCGAAGAAGGTGCGTGTCGAGTGGTGTTCTGGCACGGCTGACGCCGCTGCGCGGTTTGCGTCCGTAGCGAGAGCGTGCGCGCCCTGTGAATCTGAAGCATTAGTCATGTGTTCATTCAACCATCTCTAGTGGCGAATAAAAGCTCATTACCGGCACTCTAGGAGGTTATTCACAGTAGATATCTCTGTTGTATACAACCGCTAACTAGATAAACACGATCTGAGCACCCTCAGAAATCTCGATAAAATCGGTAGCGCTGATTACTGCTCTTACTTCAGGAAGCAGGTTAGCTTCCTTGATATGCATCATGTCCATGGTGAGTTTGCACGCCCAGAGGTTGCCGCCCATCGCATTCACTTGTTCGATCATCTCACGCACCGGCGGTATATCGAGCTTTTCAAGTTCACGCTTCATATAGGCCGTGCCTCCGGCTACCACGCCCGGGATACTCGCCATCACTTGTGGCATGGATTTTGTGCCAAGCCCGCCTTTGAATCTTTCGAGGGCAGGGAAGTGCATTGCGGTGTTGCCGGCGTAGCTAAACTTCAGAGAATCGACTGTGCGCGAGTCAATCAGATCTAAGCCCCAGAAGGTGAAGAAGATATGTACCTCTGCGCCTTCACCGAGAGCCGCGTTCGCCATGATGAGTGCAGGGTAGGCCATATCAAGGTTGCCCTTAGAGCAGATAAAGGCCATTTTGCGCGGGCCGCTGTAGGTGCTCGCCCCGCCACCATTGCCTCTCGCCGGAGCGGAGCTCGACGTGGCTGCGCCGTCGCCAAAATCGGGAATGATGTTCCCGTGGGAATCAGTAGGCATTGCAATAATCCTTTCTTCCGTAGTGCTCGCTACACGCAGGCAACTGGTTTTGTACCACCGGCAATATAGGCAATCTTCTTGGCGGGCTTGCCGGGGAAGAGCTCAAATAGCCGCTTCACCTCGAATCCGCCTTCTTTGGATAGACGTCGAAGTGTAGGCATAGCGCCCTGCTTGAGATAGTCGTCATGAGCGAAACGAATCACTGCCCAGTGTTCGTCTGTGAGATTTTCAATTCCTGCGAGTCGGGCTAGCTCGACGGCGAGTTCCTCATCCCATTGGGTAGGAACTGTGAGAAAGCCTTCGTCATTCACTGTGATAGAACGGCCTAGAAATGTGTTTGTTGGCATTGTGTCTCCTCAATGTGTATTCCCGGTATCTTTGGAGTACCGGTTTCCAAAGTGATCGCCTTGACCCTGACCCATCTGCACGGAACCCCTCGTGGCCTGATGGTACGCATGTACCTGCGCGTTATGCGATGTTCTTGCCTGCAGCCTGCATGTCTTTGCTAATCGGAATCGGCAGCCCTCGGATGAGCAGATTCCAATACACATGCTCGAAAGCGAGCTTCGATAGGTGGTTTAACCGTGAGGCTTTGAGGAGCCGTAGTGGGCCAACTTTAGGCAGCGGGAACGTGCCGGTTACAGGTTCTTGATCATAGTTGAAGTCAAGAAGAAGAGCCTCACCTCGGCCAGACTCCACAGAGCAGTTGGCGTGGCCGTCGAAACGCTCGGGTAGAGCTTCGCCACGAATATCTGCTAGCAGATTTGGTATGAGATTCTCTGCCATGAAATGCACTACGGATCCGGCTTTAGACGTCGGTGCGTCACCGGCGTCTCCAATCACCCAGACGTCCGGATCGGCGAGCGAACGCAAGGTGTGTTTGTCGATCGGAATGAAGCCAGCGTCGTCACCCAAACCCGAATCAACGATCACTTGTGCGCCGCGATTAGGTGGCACGGTGACGGCGAGATCAAAAGGTATGCGGCGATCGTCGTAAGAAACGAGCTCTTGCGTTTCGTTATCGATATGTTCGAGCTGGAAATCAGTTTCCAGGGCGATGCCGCGCTGGGCGAGCAAGCTTCCCAGCTCACGGGAGGCGACTGGTTTTGTGAATGCGCCGTCAAGCGGAGTAACGAAGGTGATATCCACATCCCACATAAGCCCCTTCTTACGGAAAAAGTCCTGTGCGAGGAGGGCGAATTCGAGAGGAGCCACCGGGCATTTGATCGGCATTTCCGTAATGTGCACCACGAGCTTGCCTTTTTTGAAATTCTTCAGAGCGTGGCGAAGCCCGCAAGAGCCTTGCAATGTGTAGAAATCCCATACTTTCTTATGCCACAGTGAGCCATCGGCCATGCCTGGTATCTCGTTCGGAGCTGGCGCGGTGCCGGTGGCGATAATGAGTTTGTCGTAACGCAGCTGTTTGCCTGATTGGAGAGTGACGAAGTGTTCGTCTGTGTTGATCTTCGTTGCCGGATCGAGCAAAAACTCTACATCTGGCAGGAATTTCTTGCGCGATTTTACAACCTGTTGAGGTTTGTATGTACCAAAGGGGATGAAGAGGTAGCCGGGCTGGTAGTGGTGTTCGTCATCACGATCCACAACGGTGATCTGCCAGTCTTGAGGAAGTTCTTTATGGAGTTTGTTCGCAAGGAGCGTTCCACCGGTGCCCGCACCGAGAATTACTAGACGTTGCATGTGTGTTTCCTTCCGCGAGCTTTGCTCCCGTGGATCTCATCAATGATCTGCGGAAGATTGCCGCGTCAATTAATCTCATGAGTCATATATCACACATGTTACCAAAGCTGCCCATGTTTTACCGAGCGATAAGAGGCGGGATACACGATCTGCGGGTAAACGTGAGTGTATCCATCGTTAGACGAGGGCGCGCCGCGCAACCACGTCGATGCATCCCGCTTCCGTGTGCTTGGTGAGCTGAGCTTATCCGATGAGGCCGGTAGCAAGAATGATGATGCCGAGGGCGATCAAAACCGCAGGGAACAGCACCGTCTCCCACCGCTCAAGCGCCTCAGCTATTGGTTTACGGCTAGTGATGAAACGGGCGAGGTGCACAACCGGCGTCACGAGCAGCAGGAATACGATGAGGTAGACGGCGATTTGCCACGGCTCGGCCTGCACGAATACTGGGAGGTAGACGCCGATTTCGTCGCCTCCATTGGCAAAAGTAATTGCCGCAATGAGAGCTACCGACAAGGGCTTGCCTTCGATGCGTTCGGCTACCTCGCCGAGCTCGTCATCGTCGTCTTCTCCAGAGCTTCGCCACGTTTTCCATGCCGCGCGTACACCAATAAACAGCGGTATGAGGCCAAACCATGGCGCAATCCATGGAGGTAGCAATCTGATGATGCCGAACGCTGCAAGTGTGATAACTCCCAGCATTGCACCAAATCCAATGTACTGGCCGAGCATGATCTGCCGGAAGGTGTGTGCGCGATGGGCGCCGTGGGCGAATAGCAGTGTGAGCACTAACAGGTGATCGATATTGGTAGCAGCGAACAGAACAATAGCTTGTGTAATCGTGAGGAGCATGGTGGCGATTAGAAGTGAGGATGAATTGGCTAGAAGTGAGGGTAAGGTTATCAGGTGCTAGCAGTGGGCGAGTGGCAGGTTAAGTTAAGCGGCGGCGTGCGCCGAGCGTGCAGCGCGTTTCTTTTCCATATAGGCTTTGCGCTTCTTCACCCATTCTGCGCGGAGATCTTCATCATTCATCACCAAAGCAACAGTCTGGCAATCCTCTGGGCCTGTGACGAAGGCTTGGCACAGGGTGCATGGCTCACCAAATCGGATGGGGCATTCTGGCTGATTCTTGTGTGCCATACTGCTTATCCCTTTCCCGCGTGACGCTTATGCTCCTTCATATTCCCCGATTTCGTGCATGCTCGCAATTCGTGGATGCGTTGCATGCCATGAGCTTAAAGCGCTGCATGGAAAAGCGTGCTATCTGATTAACGGAAAATGATCACTGTGCATAGGCATTGGTACAATCGTAGACGTGAATATGGCATTGTATCGGCGCTATCGCCCAGAGACGTTCGAAGAAGTGATAGGCCAAGAACATGTGATCGATCCGCTCATGGCAGCGCTCGAAGCGGGGCGAACGAACCATGCCTATTTGTTTTCTGGGCCGCGAGGCTGTGGGAAGACGACGTCTGCCCGCATTCTTGCGCGAGCCTTAAACTGCGTGGAGTATCCTACGGCAACTCCGTGTGGCGAGTGTGATTCTTGCCGTGAATTGGCTCGGGGTGGCTCAGGCTCGCTTGATGTGGTAGAGCTTGACGCTGCCTCTCATGGTGGTGTGGATGACGCTCGGGAGCTACGCGAACAGGTGGCCTTCGCACCGGTGCGTGATCGCTTCAAGATATTCATTATTGATGAAGCGCACATGGTAACCGACAAGGGTTTTAACGCCTTGCTTAAGGTAGTTGAAGAGCCGCCTGAGCATGTGAAGTTTATTTTCGCCACAACTGAGCCGGAGAAAGTGATTGGCACGATTCGTTCGCGCACTCATCACTATCCCTTCCGTCTTGTACCACCGTCTACGTTAGAGCAGTATCTCGAAGAGATCTGCCATAAGGAAGGTATCGAGGCTGGGCATGATGTGCTTCAGCTTATCGTGCGCGCAGGTACCGGATCGGTTCGAGACACTCTTTCGGTGCTTGATCAAATCATTGGCGGTTCCGATGGCGTAACACTTGATTATGATCGCACCGTTGCCCTCCTTGGTTTTACCTCCGCCCGCCTCATTGATAGTGCCATCGATGCGATCACGGCTCGCGATGGGGCGAGGCTTTTTGGCGTAGTAGACGACGTTGTGAAATCTGGCCATGATCCGCGCAGATTCGTTGAAGATTTGTTGCAGCGCTTGCGCGATCTAGTGATTATCGCACTCGCTGGTGAGGGTGCTCGTGATGTGTTTGTGGCGGTGCCGCAGGATCAGTATGAGGTGATGACGCAGCAGGCCGAGAAGCTGGGCCCACGTCGCGCATCGCAAAGTGCTGATATTACGAATGCTGCACTCAGCGCGATGGTGGGTGCTACGGCTCCTCGGATGCAATTGGAGCTGTTGTGTGCACGCCTTATTGTGGCTAATGAAGGCCTGAGTTCGGGCGATGAGCGCAAATCGCATCTAGCCCGAGTATCAACCGATCAAGAGGATCAAACGGCATTGAGTTCACAGGATATGCCGAGGATATCGGTTGCGTCTGCGCCTCGGAGCACTTCGGGGCAGACGGCGGGGATGCCAGCTTCTGTGAAGGATCGGATTTCTCGTGCTACTGCTGTGCCTACGCCAGGTAGCGACGCTCAAGGTCGAGGTGCTTTAGGCAATGAGGAGCAGCCGCGTAGCAGTCGCGAAGCACAGACTACGCAGCAGGTGCGCAACCCCTACCAGGCAGCTCAAGCACAGCAAAGTGCGCAATTGCACGGTGAGCGGCCTCAGGGCTCCCAGCCGTCTCAAGGAGCTTGGGTGCCCGCCAATGGACGCTCTGAGCGAGAACGCTCTACTGGTGAAATGAACAGAACTGAGGCGTCTGCTTCGAGTGATCCACGCACACGTCCGATGCCCGCTTTTCATGGCGAATTCAACGAAGCGGCGCCGCAGCTTGCCCAGGTAGCCCAGCTTTGGGAAACGATAGTTGATCGAGCCTCTCAGAACTCAAAAGTCGCTGGTAATCTGCTCGCCAATGCCACTGGGCCGGCATCCCTAGAAGGCGACACGCTGACGATTGGTTTTCCGAATGCGGGTATGGCTAATTCACTCCAACGAAATCAGCGCGCGCACGTTGCTGTGGCACAGGCAGTGAAATCCGTGCTCGGAATAGATGTGGAAATAGAGGGGATCGTGGGTGCAGGTGCCCCTGATGCACCCCCAAAAGCTGAGCAGCCACCCGCGCCGGTGGCGCAAGCGAACACGCCACAAGCGAATGTGGCGCACCCGGATGAAGCGCCGCCTAGAGCGCGTCAAACGAATGTGCAGTCAGCTGATAAGGGGCACCTTGGCGATGCACGACTGAACGAAGAGCTGTTAGAAGAAATCGACGAGATCACGGCGGGCGAAGAGGAGGAATTACCAGGATATCCCGAAAACGAGCCCGAGCAGCGCGCCCGGTTCGGTGGTGAAGATCCAGCTGGTGTACTCGGATGCCTGCTCGACGATTCAGCAATCTTCATCGGTGGAGACCACACTGGGGAATCTCCCACGCCCGCACAACAACCGTTTTACGCACAAGATTTACCCGATCTTCCACCCGTTGATGCTCCTCCACTACATGCCAGTAGCGCACCGATTGAAGGCCTACACCTGCCGCAGGGCAGCCGTGAGGATGCCTCGCTGGAGGGCATGGATGATCCGTTGATGAGTGGCTTTGCGGAGTCATTCGCGGCTATGCCGGGGATGCCCGATTCGTATCCGCAAGAGGCTCCATTCCAAACGCGTGATGGTTTGCCGAAGATCGATCGCTCAGTGAGCCACACACGATCGAGCTCCTCGGTTTCCCTGCCTACGGAGGAAAACCTTCCGAGCACCTACATTGAATCGGACGTTATCTCGGAAGGCGAATCTGATTCTGGGCAAGGCGGCGATGATACGGACGAGTCACAAGACGTTTCTATCGACGATCCGATTGTTGATAGTGAAGATATTGTGGGGCTCGGCGTGGTGCTTAAACATTTCGATGGCATAATACTGAGCGAAACACCCAATAACGCAGACGCATGATGTGCAGGGGCGTCTTCCTGCGGCGACGTGTGCATGGCGTTCTACACGGGTGCATATACGGCAGCGCAAATGATGTGTAGAGTCTTGTAAGGATCTTCAAAGCCTTGTGTGGTCACGGTTTTACACACCATCGGCGAACATGCACTTTTACAAATAACAGAAATGCGGTGAATACAATGGCAAGCGTGTATGAAGGCGCCGTCCAGAGCCTCATCGATGAGCTCGGACGTTTACCCGGAGTGGGTCCGAAGAGTGCCCAGCGTATTGCGTTCCACCTCCTCGAGGAGGACGATTCAGAGGTAGAGGCATTGATCACCGCTCTGCGCGATGTGAAAGCAAAAGTAAAGTTCTGCACTATATGTGGGAATGTGACTGAAAGCGACGTCTGTGCGATCTGTGCTGATCCGCGCCGCATCGATACCGTTATTTGCGTCGTAGAGGAATCCAAAGATATAGCAGCCATTGAGCGTGCCCGAGAGTACCGCGGAAAGTACCATGTGCTAGGTGGCTCGATCAATCCTATTGGAGGGATTGGCCCAGAAGATCTACGTATCCGCGAGCTTCTAGGGCGGCTGTCCGATGGCACCGTACAAGAAGTGATCCTTGCTATGGATCCCAATATTGAAGGTGAAGCAACGGCGAGCTATCTCGCTCGTACGCTTACGCCGTTAGGTGTTACAGTTACCCGCCTGGCCTCTGGCCTCCCAGTCGGCGGAGATCTCGAATATGCTGATGAAATCACGATTTCGCGTGCGTTGGAAGGGCGCCAAAGAGTCTAGAAGACCTCACATACATAGCAGCGTATTTCGGCATCTGGCTCTTCGACTGGCACGTGCGCCAATGCGTAGAACCAGCACAGATGAGCTGAGCCACCTTCCTCCACGAAACGTGCAAACGTAGGCAAAACACGCCTCGGCGTCCAAAAAGTGGCCAGTACGCAGCGCCCGGCAGTCGAGCATCTACGATTAGACCAGACAAACGCAAGGAGTACACGTGAGCTTAATCGTTCAAAAATTCGGCGGCTCCTCCGTGGCTGATGCCGAATCAATACAACGAGTTGCGCGCCGGATCGTGGAAACCAAAGAAGCCGGAAATCAAGTGGTGGTGATCGTTTCGGCCATGGGGGATACCACGGACGAGCTGATCGACCTCGCCAACCTCGTCTCCTCAGATCCTCCTGGCCGTGAGCTCGATATCCTCCTCACGGCGGGGGAGAGAATTTCGATGGCGTTATTAGCCATGGCAGTCAACGAGCTCGGGGTAGAAGCGCGTGCATATACAGGCCAGCAGGCAGGCCTGCACACGGATGCTGTATATGGCAAAGCCTCCATCACCGGCGTGGTTCCAGAACGCATCCTCAGCGCTATTGATGAAGGTGCCATAGCCATTATTGCCGGCTTCCAGGGCGTCAATGACGCTAACGACGTGACGACGCTTGGGCGCGGCGGATCCGATACAACTGCAGTTGCTTTCGCCGCAGCCGTACACGCAGACGTGTGCGAAATCTATTCCGATGTAGACGGCGTCTTCAGTGCAGATCCACGCATCGCACCACGAGCGCACAAACTCGATGCGCTCACCTTTGAAGAAACACTTGAAATGGCGGCACACGGAGCTAAGATTCTCCATCTTCGAGCTGTTGAATATGCTCGCCGGTTTAACGTGCCCCTCCATGTACGCTCGTCGTTTTCCCACAAGGAAGGAACCTGGATCGTGGACGAAAAGATGCGCCGTCTTCTCGATGGAAAAAATGAAGCGCCGATTATTTCGGGGATTAGCCACGATAAGTCGCAAGCGAAGATTACGGTAATAGGTCTACCGGATGTGCCGGGCACGGCTGCGCGGTTGTTCTCGATCATTGCTGAGGCAGACGTGAACATCGATATGATCGTGCAAAACGTGCCCACGAATATGCGGGGCATAGCGAATATTTCCTTCACTCTTCCCATTTCTGATGTCCCGGCCGCAGTTACCGCACTTGAGGCCGCCAAAGACGATCTGGGCTTCTTAAAGATCAACCAAGACGACGGCGTAGGTATCCTTTCGCTCGTCGGTGCGGGTATGCGTACCCACCCGGGCGTTTCAGCTAAGCTTTTTGGCGCACTGAATGACGCAGGAATCAACATCGATCTCATTTCCACATCTGAGATCCGAATATCAGTTGTGGTGGAGCAAGATGAGCTCGATGAAGCTGTGCGCGCAGTACATACAGCCTTTGGGCTCGATGTAGACGGCGAAGCGATCGTATATGGAGGTACAGGGCGATGAGCGTTACCCTCGGCGTTGTTGGAGCAACGGGCCAAGTTGGGCGCGTGATGCGCACTCTCCTGGAGGAACGCGGTACACGCGTTGATAAGGTTCGGTTCTTCGCTTCGGCCCGATCGGCAGGAACTCGGCTCGAGTTTCGAGGCGAACAGATTGAGGTAGAAGATCTTGCCAAAGCTGATTTTGCGGGGATTGACGTCGCAGTGTTTTCCGCTGGCGGGGATACGTCGAAGGAATATGCACCGCGATTTGTAGACGCCGGCGCTCTTGTTGTAGATAATTCCTCTGCGTGGCGTAAAGATCCGGGTGTTCCGCTCGTAGTATCTGAAGTGAATCCACAAGATCTTGCTCGCCGCCCAAAGGGCATTATCGCCAACCCAAACTGTACGACGATGGCTGCGATGCCGGTATTGAAAGTGCTGCACGACAGGGCAGGGCTCAAGCGCCTCGTCGTCTCGTCGTATCAGGCAGTATCAGGATCAGGAATCAAAGGCGTAAAAGCTCTTGCGGATCAGACCCGCGCTGATCTTGACTATGGGAATGTTGAAGATCTCGCGCTCAATGGCAAAGCTCTTCCGTGGCCTGAAGATACGTCTCCGTATGTTGCACCAATTGCCTTCAATGCTGTGCCCTTCGCTGGGAATCTCGTAGACGACGGATCCCTCGAAACCGACGAGGAGCAAAAGCTGCGCAATGAGTCTCGCAAGATTCTTGGGATTTCCGATCTGCTTGTATCGGGTACATGCGTGCGTATCCCCGTGTTTACGGGGCATGGGATGAGCATTAATGCTGAATTTGAGGGCGAAATAACGGCGGACGAAGCGATCGAGCTGCTCAAGAATGCCCCGGGCGTAGAGTACCGCGATGTACCCACTCCGCTTGACGGTGCCGGAATAGATGACTGCCTTGTAGGGCGTGTGCGCCAAGACCAGTCGCTGCCAGGAAACCACGGGCTCAGTATGTTCGTGGTGGGTGATAACCTGCGCAAAGGTGCAGCACTCAATACTATTCAACTCGCCGAATTACTGATCGAGGAGCTACGCTCAGCGTAGGCTGCCCATAGTTAGCCGTACAGATGTGCTCCTCGAGCTAGTGCGCGTGCATCAGGCAGTTGGAGGTAACGGGCACCGAACGCTGGAGCTTAGTGCACTAACTCGGAATGCTCTGTGGAGGAGTGCTAATCGTCGGCCATGTAGCCGGACCAATCATCATCAAAATCAGTTTTGATGGCTGGAAGGGTCGATGTTTGTGTGAGCATGAATGACTCATCTGGCCTGTGCTTCAGCACTTCTTCGATATAGCTTTGTACAGCCTCCTGCATAGGCACATCGTGCCCCGCGCGCTCAGAGGCAAACCAGCGATGATCGAGAAGCTCATGAAACACCTGTGCAGGCTGCAACTTTCCGCGCAATTCCTTTGGAATTGCGCGCACGGCTGGTTCGAATACGTTCGTCATCCATTCGTGGGCTACAATCGACAGCGGCACATTGAGTTCATCGTGCATCGCTCGATATGATTCAATATCGTTCATCAGACGGCGAGCTTGCTTTTCTTGCACGTCCATACCCGTCAGGCGCATCAAGGTGCGCGAATAGTGGCCAGCATCTACCACTTTCGGGCGGATCCTAATCGAGGTTCCGAAAATATCTGTGGAGATAGAAAGCTCACCTACATCGAATCCGAGCTCGTTCAAGCGCCGAATCCTGTTATCTACACGCCAGCGTTCATCGGCACTGAATTGCTCTTCAGATGTGAGTTCAGCCCACAGTGAGTTATACCGCTCAACGAAACGGTTGCCCGCTCCGATGGCGTCGAAGTCTTCTTCGAGTATGTCACCGGCTTGAAGATCCATAAACTCACCGATGATATTCGTGAACGCAATATCTACGTCATATTCGCGCTTTTGATCAGACATTCGTGAGTAGAGTTCGCCCGTTTCTGCGTCTACCAAGTAGGCGGCGAATTCGCCGGCGTCACGCCGGAAAAGTGTATTGGAAAGAGAGACGTCACCCCAGAAAAACCCGAGCAGATGTAGGCGAACCATGAGCACGGAAAGCGCGTCGATTAAGCGCTCGGCCGTCTCTGGGCGCATGGGTGCTTGGCCAAAGAGCGCGCGATAAGGCAAAGAGTAGGGAAGATGCTGGGTCACTAGGGCGGCGTTAAGTGGCTTCCCTTCAGTATTTTCGCGTCCGGTGATGACGGCGATGGGTTCAACGCATGGTGCTTCTAAGCGGTTGAGATCACGTAAGGTCTCGTATTCGTGGTTTGCACCTTCTGCCGAGATCTCCTTAATCGCGATCACTTTGTTACCGAGATTCACGAAGCGAACCACGTGGCGCGAAATACCGCGTGGAAGAGCGGCGATAATATCATCTGGCCATTCGGCCAACGGTATCGACCACGGCAGATCTAATAGCGCAGATTCAACCTTCGCAGAGGTTATTTCAAGATGACGATCCATAAGTGTTCTCTTGTACAGCGGTGGGATGAAAGAGTAATGCAAGTTGAAGCTTCAGCGTGATCAGCGCGGTAGCGACGTGCCCATTCGCGGCCGTTACCTACAACGTAAATGGCGGATTCCCAACACCGCACCATTGGAAATCCGCCATCGCTATTGCTGATGTGTGAGCGTTAAAACTCAGATCAAGCTTCGATACGGTTCGTCGTCTCTACGGAGAAGTAGTGGACGTGGCCATCTCGCGGCTGCAGGTATACGGTGGATCCAACCGCTGGCACATTATCGGGTGATACGCGAACCGTCATGGTTTGAGAATTGTCTCCCGAGCCGAAACGCTCAGATTCGCGATCAGCACCCACCACTGGGCCGTAAACGTATGCATCGGAACCGAGGTGCTCCACAAAATCCACCTGCATCGGGATCGAACCTTCAGCTGGGTTGAGCGAATAGTGGAAGCCCTCCGGGCGTACACCGATAATTACTTTACCTTCGCGGTTCGCTACTTCGGCTACCTTTGCGGGCAGCGCGAGCTTCGCATCGCCGAACGAAGCCTCGCCGTTGCTCACTCGCCATTCACCAAGGTTCATCGCCGGTGAGCCGATGAAGCCTGCAACGAATGCGTTTGCTGGGTGTGCAAACATTTCATCTGGCGGAGCAACCTGCTGCAAGATGCCGTCCTTGAGCACTGCGATACGATCCCCCATGGTCAAAGCCTCAGTCTGATCGTGGGTCACGTACACCGTAGTAATACCGAGTTCGCGTTGCAAGGAAGCGATCTGTGTACGAGTTTGCACGCGGAGCTTAGCATCCAAGTTTGATAGAGGCTCGTCCATCAAGAACACTTGTGGCTTACGCACGATAGCGCGGCCCATGGCAACACGCTGACGCTGACCACCTGAAAGCGCCTTTGGTTTACGGTCAAGATACTGCGTGAGATCGAGGATACGTGCCGCTTCTTCAACTCGCGTACGAATCTCAGCCTTATCCACGCCGGCAATCTTCAGTGCGAAGCCCATATTGTCGGCCACGGTCATATGCGGATAGAGCGCGTAGTTCTGGAACACCATCGCGATATCGCGATCCTTCGGGGTGACGTCCGTAACGTCACGTGAACCAATATAGACCTTGCCGGAGTTCACATCTTCGAGACCTGCCAGCATTCGCAGCGACGTAGATTTGCCGCAACCAGACGGACCAACAAGAACGAGGAATTCGCCGTCTTTAATATCGAGATTGAGAGAATCCACAGCCGGTTTATCGGCGCCAGGATATACACGGGTAGCATTTTCAAATTTTACGGTTGCCATTATTCTTCCTTCATCGGCAGGTACGTGCCGAACGATCCGAGTAAAGGTGGCTTATGCACACCTGTTCAATCTTCCCACAAGTAGCCTGCGATTTCTAGGGAAATCGAATACTCACGTCGCAGCTGCTCCATTTACCCCATGCGATAGGGTAGAAGAAGCGAAAGGGGAGGGGGTTACATGCGCGAAGCAGCAGAGATCGGCGGATACCGCATTATCAAACAGATAGGCTACGGCGGAATGTCTACTGTATATGAGGCAGAAGACGGCGCTGGGCTGCGAGTGGCGTTGAAACTCCTGCACCCTGCGCTCGCGGCAGACGACGAAGCGCGCCGTCGCATACAACGAGAGGTAGCGGTGCTACGCCGCGTGCGTGGCCCGTATGTTGCCGAAATCCTCGATGCGGAGACTGAGGGTGATGAGATATTCGTCGTCACTGAGCTGGTTGATGGCCCCACGCTTGAGCGCGATGTTGAGATCACCGGAATGTATACAGAGGGTGATCTGCTTGAACTTGGCCAAGGCCTTGCACATGCTTTAGAAGCAATCCATAGGGTTGGCGTGCTCCATCGTGATATCAAACCATCGAACGTAATGATAAGCGGAGGAAAGCCCATACTCATTGATTTTGGTATTTCACAGCTCGCAGACGATACGCGCATCACTCGCCAAGGGTATTTAGCCCATACGCCCGGCTATCTTGATCCGCGCGTCATTCGAGGTGAAGATCCAGACGCCGCTGGGGATTGGTGGGCGCTCGCGGCCGTATTAGCATTTGCTGCTACGGGTTTGGCTCCTTTTGGCACAGGCAACATTGCCGCTGTGACGGCGCGGGTTATGAATAATACGCCACAACTTGATGACCTTGGTGATCCCCTCCGTGGCGCTTTTACCCGTGCCTTACATCCTGATCTTCACCAGCGCTTGAGCTATGAGGAACTACTCGGCGTTATTGAGCACCCTGAGCGTTATGCGAGCGCTGATTATGCTCCAACTCTTCTATATGGCAGGCAAGCCAACGAGGAGCAGGGAGTAGCAGGTATCGATGGCGTGGATGGTTCACTGCCAACTCTAATGCTTGGCACCGCACAGCAGGTGCCACTGGCGGCTACGCAAGTGGTGTCGCAACCGTATGACGTTCCGGCGGTGGCGCCTCACGTGATGCCCCCGGCATATCCAACGCCAGGGATGGAGACTCAAGTACTACCCGAGCCGCGCCAGGTACCACAGTTGGCGTATCCTAGCGGAAGCTTCGATGAGCCTGCGATTCGCATGCCTGAGACGAGCCCAGAGATGGAATCCCTTCCTCAATGGGCGCAGCCACCTCAGACGATTCGTCTATTGCTCATACTTTCATGGGTGTTCATGTCCTTGGCCTCCTATACCTATCCGCTTGTGATGACGCAGTTGTTCTTTGGTGTGATATGGCTCTGTGATGTGATTGGGAGCGTCCAAGAGTATAAGGTGAGACGCCGTTTGGGCCACGGGGGTTCGCGCTCGCGTGAAACCGGAGCTGTTATGGCTCGTATTATTCCGTTCGCTGCTATGGGGTTACTCCGTATGGCTTTTGCGGCAGTTGTAGGGCATTTCATTGGGTACGTGGTTGGCTGGGCTTTCGCCACTCAAGGCATCGCTGCCGCTGTACTGCCTGGAGGGGGAGATTCGAGTCTTGCGTATGCTGGCTCGGTTGTGGCTGGGGTAGGTGCAACTTACGCTGTTGCATGGCTCTGGCCATCGGCTCGAAAAGCGCGTCTGGGTGCGCGTTACGTGATGAGAGAGGCATCCCCATCGCGCGGCTATTACATTCTGTGGTTAGGGATTATGTGTGCCTTTGTCCTCATTGCGTTATGGTATTTCCACCTCGGCAACGCCGTGAGTTGGTTCCCACTCACCACGCCGCTGTGGCAATGACTGATACACTGCTGCGGCAATGCAGTGAGTGTAAGGCAGCGCTGTGCAGCGCACCTAGGCAAGCGCGATGCAGCATGGGTGTATTGCGCAGAGGTGTAGTGCTCGGACGAGCACATTCGCTGATATGCCCGCTCGCGTAGAATAATGGCGTGTAATGCCGATACAGTGGTAGCGATTTGTACTGGTTGAATCGCGCGTAGGCGATGCCAAGAAAGAGGACGCATGGTATCTAAGCAGACTCCTGGAATGAGTGGCTCAAATCTGACGAAAGAACAGCGAAGAGAAGCAGCGCGCGAGAAGGCTCGCTTGCTCCAAGAGCAAGAAAAGAAACGCCTTAAGCGCAACAAAATCATTGCGATCGTTTCGTCAATCGTGGTTCTGGCACTCGTAGTCTTTGCTGTTGTAAAGATCGTAGGCGGTTCGAAGGCAGTGGCCGAGTCTAAGAATGTGCAGGCGGACTACGGAATCCTCATCGATTCCACGGGTGCGGCCACCACTAATGTGATGGACGTGCCACAGGTTGGAATCTATGAAGATACAATCTGCATCCACTGCTGGGAGCTTGAGGCCGGCGCTAAAGAAGCCATCGACGCACATATGGCGGCAGGTGACGTTCAGTTCACCATTTACCCAGTTTCGATCTTCCCCCAGCAGCAATCCTCGTGGGGTGCAGCGGCGATGTTCTATATTGCCTCAGAAGCCCCGGCACAGCTTCATGACTACCACAGCATTGTGATGGGTGAGCAGTCGGGCATCTTCCCCAGGATGCAGGCAGGCGAAGAGCTTCCAATCGAAGAATTTGTGGCTGCTGCACAAGCAGCTGGTGTGCCACAAGATGTTGTGGACGCTATGCCGGATGCTTTGGAGTCTACTGAGTGGAAGAACTACGTGAATTCGGCAACGCGAGCTTTCACCGAAAAGTTCAAAGAACAGGCTGGTACGCCTACGGTGATGCTCAATGGTGAGAAAGAAGATGCCTGGGGCAACCCTCAGAACTTTGGCGCTTGGCTCGATCAAGTAGTTGAAGATGCCTCGTAATTGGCGCACTGTGCAAAGTTCTGGCATCATATAAGAGCTGTAAGATCGTCAAGATTTTGCGGCTGTGCCTCTTTAGCTCAGTTGGTAGAGCACCGCTCTTGTAAAGCGAAGGTCGTCGGTTCGAGCCCGACAGGGGGCTCTCAGAGGAGAAATCATGGCAATTCCACAGCTCAAGCTCAATGATGGAAATATAATCCCACAGTTCGGTTTAGGAACGTGGCAGGTGCCGAATGAAGACGCGGAGCGTGTTGTTCTTGAAGCCTTCGAAATGGGGTATCGCCATATCGATACAGCCGAGCTGTATATGAATGAAGAAGCAGTCGGCAAAGCTGTACGTTCCAGTGGTTTGCCCCGCGAAGAGATCTGGGTGACGACGAAGCTATGGAATAACCATCGCGGAAAAAGGGAAGTTGAAGCTCAATTCGAAAAGAGTCTCAAGCTTCTGGGGCTCGACTATATTGATCTCTACCTGATCCACTGGCCAGCACCCAATAACGGCCCGATCGAAGAGACGTGGGAGACGTTCGCTAGCTTGCGTGATCGCGGCCTTGTGCGGTCAATCGGGGTCTCGAACTTCGATGAGCGTTTCTTACCGGCAATTCTCAATACAGGCATTATTCCTGCGGTTGATCAGATCGAACTCAATCCACAATTTCAGCAACGCGCAACCGTGGACGTGGCCAGTGAGTATGACGTCAAAATCGAAGCATGGGGGCCGCTCGGGCGCGGGAAAATAGATTTTGACTCCGGAGTAATCGGGAACATCGCCCAGCAGCTCGGAGCCACCTGGGCGCAGGTTGTGCTCGCATGGCATATCGCTCGTGGGCATATTGTGTTCCCGAAGAGCGTGCACAAAGCGCGTGTGGCTGAAAATCTAGCTGCTACCGAGCTGGTTCTTTCTGATGCGCAGCTTCAGCAGATAGACGCTCTCGATTTGGGCGAAGCTGGCCGCCTCTCTGGTGATCCGGCGTTGGTGAATTAGACGCAGCTCGGGCGGCACTTGCTGATTGATTGCCATAGTTGCTGCCGATGTGAACACAAAGAGCACGTTCAAGCTAGATCTGAGATTCTAGATTGTCGAGACAGAGTACTCTTTTCGTGCTCGGCAATCACGACGCGGTTCGGAAAACATGATTTAAGGCGGTCGCATTGGCCAAACCCGCGAGCCCATAAATACGGGCCACACGTCCCCATCAGGGCTTTCGCAGTCCCCTATGGAGCGATGGATTGCGTTATTGATTCGCGTCTTTGCCTGTGCGTCCTCAACTTGCTGAACGACGAGTATGCACGTTACTTGTACCAAAATGTCGCCGTATTCTTCTTGCCTTCGATCGTGGCGTCGATGAGCTCTTCAAGGAGGTCATAGGGAACGGGCGCAGAGTGCGTGATACGAATAATCCGTTTGCCGAGGCTGTAACCGCTTTGTTCGAATCGGTGCCGGAATGGTTCAAGAAACACTATTTCTGGAGCCACCGCCAGGTGATGCGCCGTGTGTGAAAACCCGAGGATAAAGGTGCCGTGGTCTATGAACATCGGCTGGTTCCATGCGATGCGGCGTTCGAGTTTCGGATAGCGTTGCGCAACCCATGCGAGAACGGTAGAGACGCGCTCTCGCACGGGCGCGTCGTCAATCGCCTCAAGATAATCGTTGAACTCGTCCATGAACCCGCTCCTACCGCCGTCATCGAGCTCATTGTACGGGGTTCGGGAAAAGATTCGCTCGCTGGGATTTGTCTGTGTTTGTATTCGTCTGTGAGCGAGCCCCAACGATCCCCTATCGGCGCACATCTCGTCGTTACCCGGATGCCTCATGATGGTCCACGGCGGCCTAACGCAACTCTAGCCAAGTCTTACCGCCATCGTTGCTTTCCCAATACAGAACCTTCGAGCTCACTATCGTTAGGGGGTTGCGTCTGTTGCTTCGATTTTGAATCAGGCGCATTATTATGCTCGAAGACGTCGATCGTTTGTTCGAAGTGGCGAAACAAAAGATCTTCACCTATGAAGTTCAACTATTATATACCCATCCAGTCGGTGCCGCGTACGCGCCGAATCATTGTGCCGGCACGCATTGCCATGAAGACAAACGCATAGGCACCCCACAGCCAATACAAGCCCGCCGACTCAAAGCTCGATGCGCGCGTCATAATCACAACAGCCAAAGGTGCAAACACGACAAGGCTGAGCATCATGTAGACGGCGAGAGCGCGTGTATCGCCGGCACCGATGAGAACGCCGTCTAACATATACGCTAATGAAGCAACGGGAAGCGCGAGCGCAACTATCCACATCACATGCGTTGCGAGCGTTGATACCCCACTATCGGGCGTGATCAACACGGGTACAATCCAAGACGCCGCAAAGAACAGCAACCCTGTAGCCATGCCGATACCAAGCCCCCATCGCATACACACGGAAAGCACCTCGCGTACTCGGGAGACGTCGCGTGTGCCAAGACTTTGACCCACGAGAATTTGCGCGGCGGTAGCGAGGGCGTCAAGCCCGAATGCGGCGAAGTTCCACATCGTCATCACGATCTGATTGCTGGCGAGTGCGGTGGTTCCAAGCGCTGTGGCGCTCGCGATCTGAAGCACAATCGCAGCGCGCAAGCACAGTGTGCGAATAATCAATGGAATCCCGCCGCGCAAGGAACTCAACACTCCTGTACGTGAGGGTGTGAAGGGTAGACCAAGTTCGCGCGCAGTGAGCGAAAGGCGATAAAGCAGAAAACTCGCGATGGCGAATTGGGCAATGGCAGTGCCCAAACCAGCGCCGAAGATCCCGAGGTTCGCGACGTAGATCAGCACGAAGTTCAGTGGAATGTTGGCTAAAGCGCCACTGGTAGCCGCCCACAGCGGCGTGCGCGTATCAGCGAAGCCGCGCAGAGTGCCCGTAGCTGCGAGCACCACAAGCATAGCCGGCAGGCCGATGGCCGAGGCGTGAATATAGGCTACAGCATGGGGTAGTACACTCACCGCCGGGTTGAAAAGCTCAACGACGGGTATGGCGCCAAATCCGAGGGCTAGTGCAAGGATCGTGCCAAGGATAAAAGCGAGCCATATCCCTTCAATTCCGTGCCGTAATGCCTCGGCAGGTTTGTGTGCGCCTACGAGGCGTGCGGTAGCGGCTGTAGTTGCGTAGCTTAAGAAGATACAGATTCCCACGATAGTGGTGACGATCGTGGAGGCAACCGCGAGGCCGGCAAGAGGATCGGTGCCAAGGTGGCCCACCATCGCCGAATCAATGAGCACAAGAAGTGGCTCAACCAGGAGTGTGGCAAGCGAAGGGAGCGCCAGTTGCACGATCTGGCGGCCTATGCTCTTCTCTTCACTCACACCCGCATTGTACCGTGCGTTTGTACCGTGCGTGCGCGGAGCGAATATCGACGGAATCTACCCATCGTACTCCCCTAAAGAAATTGCTGTGTGAGTTCAAGTGAAAAACATGAGTAAAAGACTGAAACCAGAGGCGGCAACCTACTCGCCTCTATCCAACAGTGTTTCCACTGTATCAAAGCAACCAAAGTCACATGCGGGAAGTGTTTCAACCCACTCGTCGTGTGTATGTTCCGTATACATCACGTCGGCATGGCATCGATCGAGAGACCATGCTGTGTATGTCATCCGAGTCTTTTTGCCAGACCGCGACACGCGGGGGAGTACACGCGTGACTAACTTGAAGTAGTACATATTACCGGGTGAATTACGCAATACTTGAGCAAGTGTGTTTTCCACGGATGTGGATAAGGCTGTTGGCAAAAACTCGCCGATTTGAGGCAAGTAATCCACAGATGTGGATTACTGCGCCGGTTTATGTGGAAAAACTACACACTTATCAACGATCTATACACAGATACGCCGGCGTGTATCCACAGAAATACTTCAAGTATCCACATTTACGCACATTACTGTATTTGACTTTCGCATCTTTATTTCCCTGCACAGCACGTATTACATCCATCGTGCATACTTAACTAGGGAGGAAGAAAAGATGGCAGCACAAACGGTGAGTAATGCGTTCGAACGTACCCCACCACAAAACATCCAGGCCGAAATGTCGGTACTGGGCGGCATGTTGATGAACAAAGACGCGATCGCAGACGTCGTCGAAATTCTCCACGAATCCGATTTCTATCGCCCAGCCCACGCCAAGATCTTTCACACCATCATCCAGCTCTTCTCAGAAGGCCTACCGGCAGATGCCGTCACCGTCAGCGCCGAACTCGAGCGCAACGGTGAACTCGAAGCCATAGGTGGGCGCGCTTATATCTCCACCCTGCCTGAGCAGGTTCCCACGTCAGCAAACGCCGGCTACTATGCACAACTCGTGGTGGATCAGGCGAAACTCCGCGCCCTGGTGAATGTGGGCACGAAAATCGTACAGCTCGGCTATAACACCGATGGCGGCGACGTCAATGGCCTTATGGAAATCGCCCAACACGAAATGTTCCAAGTGGCAGAGTCCCACATTAAAACCGACTACCAGGTGTTGCGCGATATTGTGCCTCAAGTAGCTGAAGAGCTTGAAAAGAATTCATCGAGAGACGGCGGACTGGCCGGCTTAGCCACAGGCTTCACCGAGCTTGACGATAAACTCAACGGTCTACGATCGTCACAAATGATTATCGTGGCTGCGCGCCCAGGTATGGGTAAATCCACGCTGGCTATGGATTTTTGCCGCCACGCCGCGATCAAAGAGGGGCGTCCCGTAGCTTTCTTCTCACTCGAAATGAACCGCACCGAGCTTGTAATGCGTATCCTTGCGGCAGAGTCGAACGTGTTCTTGAATAACCTCATCAAAGGTGACCTCAATACGAATCAGTGGGAGATGATCGTTAAGGCCTTCGATAAGATGGCTAACGCCCCACTATTTGTAGATGACTCACCGAACCTTACGATGACGGAGATCCGCGCCAAGGCGCGCCGCCTGCGCCAGCAGCACAACATCGAAATGATCGTGATCGACTATTTGCAGCTCCTCACCTCTGGTGGCCGTACCCCAGAATCACGCCAGCAAGAGGTTTCAGATTTCTCACGGTCTATCAAACTTCTAGCCAAAGAGCTCGATATTCCGATCATTGCGGTCGCACAGCTGAACCGTAATCCTGAGGCTCGGCAAGATAAAAAACCGCAAGTGGCGGATCTGCGCGAATCTGGTTCTTTGGAACAAGACGCCGACGTGATCTTGCTGATTCATCGTAAAGATTCAGATCCCGGCTCAATGGATCAGCCGCCCACAGAAATCATCATAGGTAAGCACCGCGCAGGGCCTACTGGATCAGTAGAGCTGATGTTTCAAGGCAACCGCGCACGCTTCGCAAATATCGCTCCTGACTCCGCCAATGAATGGTAGACGAGCAAGAGTCGATTGCTGATACGGAGGAGTCGATCACTGTTGCGCACGAGTTGTTCACTACTACTCATGAGACGATTACTGGCACGGAGGAGTCTTTCGCTGATCTCCACGAGTTGATCGCAACCGCTTACTCGCTAAGCCCTAACTCATCATGCGCAGTTCACTCCCTTGCGGCTAGCTGATCTGTGCAAGCAGCCGCTCAAAATAACCTTTCTGATAGTCGAGAGCCTCGATCCACATCTTCTGTGCATAATCAGTGGCGCACGTGTATTCGCGCTGGCGTTCGAGCGTACTGAGATACTCGTTCACAGTATCGATTTGTTCAGACGTAGATTGATCAAGGAAATTGAAGTAGCGCAACGTGTCGTAGATTCGATATACGGAAAAGCGATCGATATTGTCGCAATCGCCTACAGATCGGGCCAACACAGATGGCGCGCTATCAAAGTGCATGTACTCGCGCCCAGTTGCATCGCGCGAGCTACCTTGGGCGTCAGCGCGAATGTTGCACAATCCATCAGTGTGCATCGCGATTCCTTGAGCAATTTCGCCCACCACCGCCTGGCTCAGCCCGAAGCCGCATAGCACGTCTGTGGCGATCAGTGCACCAGCGCGCCCATGATCTACAGGGAATTCAGCGTCGTACTTGCCAATATCGTGGAGTAAACACGCCAACTCTAGCTCTTCGGCATCGAGATCTTCCTTGCGTGCCACGTGTGCACCGATCTTGGCAACCCGCAGGCAATGTTCGAAACGGTAGCGCCGTGAGCCCAGCTTGACGTGTTCGCGCGAAAAGAGATGCGCGTGAAGCTCAGCTCGCGCCGCTCCTCGCAATTCATCGAATGACGAAAACTGCCCGTAATTATCCATTGCGCGTCCTTACCTACTCAGCACCATCGAGAACATCGAGCCCGCCACCGGCGTTCGGCGTGATCGAACCACGCAGCGCCGCTTCTGCTTGCCCTAGCGCGCAGCCGCACTGCCGTTCGTTCTGCCATGCAGCGGCGCTGCTCATCGCCCTGCAACATAGCCACACGTGCATCGATCCAGCCACGCAGTTGCGCTCGCATTCACCCAATCCGAACGCGTGTATCCAAGCCCAAAGTTGCCCGTGCGCAAACAATCAACATGCCGGTGAGCCTTCAATCAACACGCCGTTGCGCGCCAGCCAATGTGCCCGATGTGCAATCAATCGTTCACATGCACCGCATGCTCGTCTGGATCTGTTGCGGCGAGCACAGGCCCTTCAATCGGTGCGCCATCGGCACCCACCGTCCCGCTACGTACCCCAGAGTCTGTGGCGTCTTCTACCTCAACTCGAAGCAGGGGCGGCGTCTTTAATTCTGGGCGCAAACCTGACTTATCGGCATAAAACGCACGAATCTTATCCATATCTGCAACTACATCGCCCGAAACTCGAATGGAATCCTTCCACCCGTAGGCATGTAGTTTGCCTTTATCGATGAAACCAAAGTGAATCGGCAGATTCGCGCCTTGAGCAATATAGTAAAACCCTGAGCGCCAGTAGTCTTTCTTCGCGCGTGTTCCTTCCGGAGCGAGCACTAAAATGAAATCATCGCTTGCCTTGGCCTGCTCCACAATCGATCCCACAACCCCATTTGGATGGCTACGATCCACAGGGATGCCACCGAACGAGCGCAGCAGCGGCCCTACCACAGGCTTTTTCAAAAAAGAATCCTTGATAAGGAACTTCAAATCTCGCCCTTGATCCCAAAAAGCCACAAGCATTAACACCGCATCAAACATGGAGGTGTGTGGCGCGCCGATCACCACAGCTTTTCGGGGTAGCGGCTCCACAGAAAGATCCAAAGGATATGCCTTTTGGAAAATCCTAGAAATTGTTTTCTTAATGTTCACGGGCGTCCTTCCTTCTGCCGTAATCACGTATTGTGCTGTGTTCGCGCTCTGTTCTAGTGTAGCCGTGCGCCTAGCTGGCGTTAATCCACGAGCCTACAAGCGAAACTAATACCAAAAGCGCCATCACACTAACGATGATCACAACCGTGCGGCGTGACTGGCTCCGCATCCGCTCAAGCTCGCCTTCTAGATCCTGGTTATGGTGGGTCTGCCCATCGGCGTGTTGCCAATTACCGCCTTTGGGATCACCGCCTCGCTCATCGGCATGCTGCCCGTCGCTACGCTGCCCATCGTCGTCTTGCCAAGCTTGATCTCGCCAGTCTCGCACACTTCCTCACTCTCAACAACTTCCTCACGTACCGTCCGCATACAGCAAGGCACCATGCGCCCGCGTTATGTGGCTTCTGCCCTTACGTGCCTTTCGCCGTGGTTAGGTGCCAATCGCACCGTTGCTGGGCACCCATCGCGCAGCCCAGGTACCCATCAATCAGCGTCAGGCACTCACCGCGCAGCGTTAGCCAGCCTTGGCACAGGCCTCGGCTACCATTCCTACGTTGCGCAACAGTGCAGGCATTCACAACGCCGGCTCATGCACACGTAGACTCATAGCTACAGAATAAACCCAAACACCTGAGAGTTCGGCTCGACGCGTTCAATTTGCAAGCCTGAGGCATCCATACGCGCAAGCAATCCCTCCAAGCGCCTCGGGCTCTCAATATCGATGCCCACAAGCGCAGGGCCAGTTTCGCGGTTGTTCTTCTTTATATATTCAAAGACGACGATATCATCGCCTTCGCCGAGCACCTCATTCACGAACGCACGCAAAGCCCCAGGCTTTTGTGCAAACGTCACAAGGAAATAGTGGCGTAAGCCCTCGTAGATCATGGCTCGCTCTACAATATCGTCATAGCGAGATACGTCATTATTACCGCCGCTGATTACCGCAGCAATCGGCCCATCAGGCAAATCATCCGGTAAGAATCGCAGCGCTGCCACCGCGAGCGCGCCGCTCGGCTCGGTGATAATACCTTCCACCTGATAGAGCTCAAGCATCTCGGCGCTGATAGCTCCCTCGGGAACCGTGATCACGTCGTCTACCATCGCCTGCGCGGTAGCGAACGTAATATCACCCACGCGCGCCACTGCAGTACCGTCAGCAAAGGTGTCTATGTGATCGAGCGTTACGGGCTGGCCGGCGTCTAGAGCTGCACGAAGAGACGCCGCACCCTCAGGTTCTACACCGATCACCTTCACGTTCGGATGGAATTGCTTCACCCATGCCAGAGTGCCTGCAAGCAGACCCCCGCCGCCCACCGGCACAAGCACCACGGACGGTTGTATGGGAGCCTGCTCGAACACCTCCTTCACCACGGTACCTTGGCCTGCGATAGTGCGAAGATCATCGAACGGCGGCACATATATGGATTCAGAATCCTCGGCATAGCTCCGCGCTGCTGCAGCGCATTCATCAAAGGTAGTGCCAGTTTCGATAATGTGCACCCAAGCGCCGCCAATATCACGGATACGGCTGCGCTTTTGGCGCGGTGTGGTAGAAGGAATAAAGATAGTGCCGTGAATCTGGAGGCTGTTGCACGCAAAAGCCACACCTTGCGCGTGATTACCTGCCGAAGCACACACCACGCCCATATCTGCTTCTTGGCGTGAGAGCGATGAGATGAAATTGTATGCGCCTCGCACTTTATATGAGCGCGCAATCTGAATATCTTCACGTTTGAGATACACCTGGCGGCTGAGTTTCTCGCTCCAGCGGTCACACGCGTCAAGTGGAGTGTGGTGTACGGTAGCGCCGAGCGTTTGTGCGGCGAGCACTACGTCTGTGCCAGTGGGTAGTGGTGAGGTGCGTGCAAGGTGCGTCATAGAACTATTGTGCGCAATTTGCGAAGCGTTACAAAACCGCCGCCATCGAGCGAAACGCCCACGTGCGCACCCGTTACACTTGAATCATGGCAGATGGTGAACAGTACGATGTTGGCATCCCGTTCGAATACGAGCGCAAATTCCTCGTGCGTGAGCTCCCGCTCGATGTGCTCGCCCATGGCACCCGCCAACTCATTGTGCAAAGTTATGTATTCGCTGAGGGAGGTTACGCGATTCGGGTGCGGATCACGTTCACCGATGTGGATATTGATCTTCCGCGTTTTGACGAACCTGTGGATCGGGTTGGCGCCTATGAACGCCGTGTACTTGCCCGGCTTCTCGCCCAGCTTGCTGATGACGCCGAGATCAACGATGGTGCGCGCTCTGATGACGGCGAGCACGCAGGCACTGCCCATGCTCAAGCGTTGATGGCGGTGAAGTCTCCTGCGATTAATGGCGAGCGCTACGAGCTAGAGACGGAGCTTGATCTCGATGTCGCCACCCAGATTCTCCAACGTTCGAAGAACCTTATTTTCAAACAGCGCTACTCGTTGTGGATCAACGAAGACGGCTGGGAGTTTGACGTATTTGGAGGCGAGAACCGCGGCCTCATCGTAGCCGAATGTGAGCGCCTCACACCGGTGGTGGATCTTGAGATTCCAGACTTTTGCGTCACGGAAGTAACCGCCGATCCGCGGTTTACGAACGATTCTCTATCGAAAGAGCCGTGGAGCCAGTGGGATACCCTCTATGGAGCTGAGCTTGCTGCCAAGGGGCCGTTCTTTTTGAATCTGAAACGATAGTGCCAGTGACGAACCCTAATTGCGTAGCGCGCATAATGCTTGAGATGCTTGTTCGCTGGTTCTATGCGCACGAGCTGGCTCGGGCAGTGCATGCAGGCAACCTAACCGGGTGGGCACCGCTATGTGCGCGGATGTTTCTGTGCGCCAGATATGTAGACTATCGGTATGGAACAACTAGGAATTTCCGCGATCCACCCTCATGCACCTGAGATTCTATCTGCCTCGGCGCTGTTTTCAGCGCCTTTTGATCTTGGGGCAGCGGTTGAACGCCTTTCCCAATACTGGGGGGTATCCGTATCTCCTACCTGGGATCATGTAGACGCCGCCGGCGTAGCTGGCGCGGCGGTGCAGGTGCCGAATAATCCTGGTGACCCTGAAGCAGAAGAATCGGCGGGCGCTCGCGGTGGCGGCGATATTCTTCATTTTTCGCTTCAAGGCGTAGAGGTGATGATGACGCCGATGAACGCGCCTCTCAGCCTCGCCAAGGGAGCCTTACCGGAGCATAGTTTTTATGTGCCCATCACCTTGTTTGCGCCGATGGCTCGCGCAAGCGGAGGTGTGCTTGCCGGAGAAAATCACGCTTCGACCGAGGAAATCCCCGAAGTGAAGGCGCGGCGCCGCATGATGAGTGCTCATATTGTGCTCACACAGGTTGCAGATGTGCTGATGCGTGAGCCGGCCGCGGTAGGCCTGTTTCGGCCAGAGCTGGGCGTTGTGCAACCGCCACAGATGGTTACTGAGCTTTCCGAGACTCTCACAAAAGGCGAAGTTCCCCTGCCTCTATGGGTGAATGTCCGTATCCAGCAGGCAGCAAGTGGTGTGACGGCGGGGCGCACGCTGGGCATGCCGTTATTTGGCCATCTTGAACTTGAAATAGCTGATTCGCCGCACACGCCCGAAGATGTGTATTCGGTGATTGCCAATACGGCCAATTATGTGATGACGAGTTCCGCCTATCTGCTCCCAGGCCAGACGCTCGGCGCTCCTGACGGCACGAGCGTGAACGTGACGCAGGTGGAGTCTATCTTCGATAAACAGCCCGTGATCCGCATCGACTATTAGTGCTATTAGTGCAACTGCGTCAGCGTGTGCTCGACGCGGCCTTAGGCGGGCGCATCGCAAAAGCGCACCGCAAAACGGCTTTTCAGCGAACCCGCAGATGGTGCAACGCAGGCCGAAGTCGAACTTGCCGATCAGCACGGTGGCGCTAAGCATTCACGCCAAAGCTTGATGCTGACGGATGTATCCTTAGGATATGCGTGAACTCCAGCAACACATTATCGATACTTTGCACGTCAAGCCGTCCATCGATCCAGCACTCGAGGTAGAAGCTCGGGTGAATTTCCTTGCCGACTACCTGCGATCCACACATACGAAAGGATTTGTGCTCGGCATTTCAGGAGGCGTGGATTCATCGCTCGGCGGGCGCCTCGCCCAGCTTGCTGCTCAGAAGATCCGCGATGACGGCGCAGAAGCTACTTTTGTTGCCGTGCGTCTGCCCTATAAGGTGCAAGTAGACGAAAGTGATGCTCAACGGGCGCTTGATTTTATTGATGCTGATCGCGTCGTCACTTTCAACATCGGTGATGCCGTAGATGCTTTCGAAAGCGAATACGCTGGCGTTATCCCCACGCCGATGACGGATTTCACCAAAGGCAACACAAAGGCGCGCTTACGCATGGTGGCGCAGTATGCGATTGCTGGGGATAACCAGATGCTCGTGGTTGGTACTGATCATGCTGCGGAAGCGGTAACTGGCTTCTATACGAAGTTTGGAGACGGCGGGGCGGATGTGATGCCACTGGCAGGCTTGAACAAACGCCAGATCCGCAAAATCACAGAGTACCTTGGGGCACCGCAGAGCGTATGGGAGAAGAAACCAACTGCTGATCTGCTTGACGCCACCCCCGGCAGGCTCGATGAGGACGAGCTCGGCCTCGCCTATGACGATATCGATGACTTTCTCGAAGGAAAAGACGTACCCCACGACGTAGCTGAAAAACTCGAAGCATACTTCATGCGCACGCGGCATAAGCGCACTATGCCTGTGGCGTTTTATGATTCGTGGTGGCGCTGAGTGCTTTTTGGATGAGGCGCACCGCAGCTAGAATCACGCAACCCCACACAAAACCAAACACCATGGCGCACGCCGTCTCAAGTATCCATCCAAAAGCGGCCCCAACCGTGGCGAGCGCCTCCACTGGATGTACGATGTGGCCGATGAGATCGTGGATGAGTGGCCATCCCAGATCAGTGAGACCTTGGATAAACAGATGCCCACCAACCCACATCATCGCCAAAGTGCCGATCACTGAGATGACGGCCATCAGTTTCGGCATGCCTTTGACGAGGATTTCGCCGATTCTCTGGCTTGTGGCTCGTGGCTGTTTGAGAAGATGGAAACCGATATCGTCGATCTTTACGAAGAGGGCAACCACACCATACACAAGTAGGGTGATGAGGATAGCTACAACGATCAGCGCACCAAGTGTAATCCAAAACGAGTTGTCTTTGATTTCATTGAGTGAAATCGCCATGATTTCCGCGCTCAAAATGAAATCGGTACGGATAGCTCCGCTCACAACCTTTTTCTCGGCGTCTTCGCCTTGATCTACTGCGGGTGTATGAGCGCCAAGATCATGGTGGCCGATGCCGAACCATTCAAGTACTTTTTCGGCTCCCTCAAAGCACAAATAGCTTCCACCGAGCATAAGCAGTGGCGTAAGAAGCCACGGCAGCCACTGGTTCATCGCCAAAATAAGGGCGATGATAATCAGTTTGTTGATAATGGATCCCCGCGCAATTTTCAGTACAACAGGAAGCTCACGCTTAGGAGCCATTCCCTCCAAGTATTGAGGGGTGACGGCGGTATCATCTACCACCACACCCGTCGCCTTCACAGATGCTCTACTTGCAGCGGCCGCAATATCGTCGATACTGGCAGCCGTGGCTTTGACTAGAGCCGAAATATCGTCGAGTAGCGCGGCAATGCCAAGAGCCATGCGTGGTACCTCCTGAAGCTGAGTATCTGGAAGGCAAGGCGGTGTGGGAATAGACGCCGTTGAGGTCAGTCGTCGTCATGCATCGGATGCGTTACAAGATACACAACTGATGCAGCCAAGCCACCCCAGATCATACCAACAGAGACGACGAGTAGTGCAATAGCTGAGGTAGTCATATTAGATCTCCTTTCCAGGGTTGTAAGTGCCTGGCTTGCGTGGGCCGGTAAGCCCCATAAGTTCACGCGTATACGGGCCTGTATTACCCGTGACGGTAGGCGAATCATTCATTCCGGGTGTTGCTTCAGCGCCGTGGTATTCCATGGCATCAAAGTCATCGACGGGTGTGCGCCACGGGATCACCGTGAAAAGGAAGGATCCTACAACAACAAGCAGCACCATTACCCAGCCGTACTTGTACAAGAATCCAGTGGGGTAGCCACCGTAGCCATTCGTGAGAAGATCCACCACGGTAATCACCATCATGATGCCGAGGATAATCGGGATCACAACTGCGATACATGCGTACCACCACTTGCCCAGATGCAAGCGTGAATTGAAGTTAAGGTGGCTGCGCAGCAGTGGCATACGCTTCACAACAAAAGCGATCAGAATACATGTGATCACGGCACACATCACAACACCGATTTCGTTGATGAACTTGTCGACGGTATCGAGCACATTAAGGCCATCGGTGGAGGTGAAGATGAGCACCGACACAAGCCCATCGAGCACCACCACAATCACGGAGGCAAGCCTGCGGCCTACGTTGAATTTCTCCTGGACGGCGGCGCTAAGCACCTGCGTCAGTGACAGCATCGACGTGAATCCAGCAATGAGTAGAGAGGTGAAGAAGATAATGCCGAACACTGGGCCACCGGGCATCATCGAAATCACCTGTGGGAACGTCATAAAGCTCAAACCCACGCCTGTAAGGCCTTCAAGCTCACCGACGCCTACGCCCTGTTGCGCGGCCATGAATCCCAAGGTTGCGAATACGCCAAGCCCGGCGAGGAGCTCAAACGAAGAGTTAGCAAAACCTGTAACGAGGCCGGTTGGCACAATATTGCTCTTGCGCCTGAGGTAACTCGAATAGGTGACCATAATGCCAAAGCCGACGGAGAGCGAGAAGAAGATCTGAGAGTATGCGGCAATCCAGACGCTCGGATCGGCGAGAGCGCCCCAGTTCGGGGTAAACAGTGCGTTGAGGCCTTCCGAAGCGCCGGGCAGGGTGATCGCGCGGATTACGAGTGCCACGAAGATGATCACAAGTAGCGGGATGAAGAACTTGTTCGCTTTCTCAATGCCCTTCGCAACGCCGAGCGCCATCACTACGCCGATCGCGATCCAGATGCCGACCAGCGGCCAGAAAATACCTGGCACGATGCCGTTGTTTACTCCAGGGTCGCTTGCTTGCAAGAATGCGCCAACGAAGAATCCGGTAGGATCGTCCTTCCATGAAAGCGTGGCAGAAAAGCCAACGTAGCGCAAAGCCCATGCCAGAATCACCGCGTAGTATGCAGTAATCACGAAACAAACGAGTACTTTCATCCAGCCGAGAAACTCGAACTTCTTTGAGATTCTACGGAAGACGGCGGGCGTTGAGCCTTGGTAACGGTGGCCGAGCGCGTAATCGAGAAGCAACATGGGGATTCCTGCCGTTAATAGTGCTACTACGTAAGGAATCATGAATGCGCCACCGCCATTGGTGTACGCTACACCGGGGAAACGCCAGATATTTCCAAGGCCGATTGCCGAACCAACGGCGGCCATAATAAAACCGAATTGCCCACTCCACTGTTCACGCTGCGCTGGTGGGCGTGAAGTGGAAGCTGGCGATGCTTCGTGAACCATTGTGAGCCTCCAAACGAATAGTCGAGTTGATTAACGTTAAGCCCGCTAATCACCATTTGGAGAGCTGTTTCATATTCTGGAACCATGCAGTGTGCGTTGTTGATACGCTTCGCGGTGGAAACCGATGTTACGCTTCAGCTCATTAGACTTCACACTATGATCCTTCTGCGTACATCGTTACTGCCCGAGTATGGTATTAGAGCCAGTTTCGAGGTCCGTGGCTTCCTATTGTCCCTAATACAAGGTCATGGTCGGCGTGGAGGCTTCGCTCTGGCTGGGCGCATCGGGGTTTCGCGATGCGCGCGGCGGAATCGACGCGCGGTGCTCGCGAGGGGTCCCCGTCTAAGCCCAGCAGAGCCGAAGCGTAGCGCCGCTTTTGAGTTGCCGCTCGGAACGATCGAGGATGAGAAAGCTTTCAGTGGCTTACTTTGACGCGGCGTTGGTCTCGCGGCGTGGGATCCTCATGGCGTTCACCAGTTAAGTACGGCCAGAGCATCGATACCATTGAGGCCACCCACGTATGCGTATCGAGATCCCCATTCGCTTTCGCGTACACCATCGAACCAACCACCATTTGCCGCAACACACCCTCATTAGGATCGGGCAAGAAATATCCCAGCTTAATACCCTGGCGCAAATAGAGCACAATAAGATCAAAACGCGGTTCAATCACTTTCTGGCGAAAGTTTTGCACAAAGTCCGCATCCGAAGCGAGCATCTTGGACGTCGCCCGGAACCCAACGTTCGCCTCGAAGCGATCCATGAACTCCTCGATGGTGGCAACTACGCCGTCAAAAGAATAATCGGTGCGCACATACACATCGCCCTGCATCAGCTCACTAGCTGCTGCTATGAGCTCGTATCTGTTTTTGAAGCGGCGGTAGATCGTCGTCTTTGCTACACCGGACAGAGCGGCTACTTCTTCTACCGTCACATTTTCAACGCCACCGGCCTGGATCAGCTCCATAGTGGCGTAGAGGATTTTCTTATCGCTGGCCTGTTTGCGTTTCGCATATCCAGACGGCTCGCCAGCTTCTTCTTCCTTCACGCTCACATCTTATCGAGGTCTCAACAAGATAGGTACCTGCGCTGATGCGCGTGCACATATCAAGTATCAGCAATCAGCAAGACTGCGATGAGGAGACGGGGCGTCCAGTTGGCAACGGAGCTGAATGGTAACGAGGCTGGTTCGTGACAATGCTAGTTCGTTAAGAACGTGGTGGGTGACGAAGTTGCTCAGTGCAAGAGCTGGCTAGTGAAACTTCGCGGCAGGGCGCTACGCTTGTGATGTGGATCCAGAAAGCATCTTTCGTGTTGTTGACGTGACGGGCGTGATCGCCAATGGCCTGATCGGTGCCGATTTAGCGCGCAAACATCGCTTCGATCTCGTGGGGTTTTTGGTGCTCGGCGCGTGTTCGGCTCTCGGCGGCGGTTTAACGCGCGATATGATGCTGGGTTTAGGGTTTCCCGTCGCCCTCACCGATCCGTGGTATCTTTCCGGCGCCTTCGGAGCCGCCACCTTCGCATATTTCTTTGCCCTTGAAGGGAAAATGTGGCAGCAGTTCATCGGTTTCGCTGACGTGCTTGCCTTAGGGTGCTGGTCTGCCACTGGCGCTTCAAAAGGTTTTGCAGCTGGCCTTGGCTGGATACCGTCGATTTTCCTTGGGGTGGTGACGGCCGTCATGGGCGGTATCATCCGCGATCTCATGGTGCATCAAACACCGGGAATATTCGGTGGGAAACCCTTGTATGCTACGTTCTCGGTAGTCGCTGCAGCGCAAATGGTGGCTTTCCAATCTTCGGGGCATTATGCGATCGGAATGGGGACGGCGATTGTGCTGTGTGCGGTGTTTGGCCTTCTGGCTCGTCACCACAACTGGATCCTTCCCGAACCCTACGATTTTTCGCGGTTCATTAACACTCGCCCGCAAGCTCCTCGTGGGTGGCCAACAAATTCGAGAGCGGGAAGACGCCGCTTGCGCCGCCTGCGTGAACGCCACCGCAGCAAATCGGACGACTAGCCCACTCTCCGTTGCCGTTACCGGCGGTTCACCACACCCATTCGCTCAATGCTTTGGTGTACACCTCGGCGTCTTCATCGAAACGTACTGATATGAGGATCAAATCAATCAAAGAATCGTGGTGTGCGAGCGTCCAATCCGAAATCGCTGTAAGAGCGATCTGTGCTGCTTCTTCGGGCGGGAACCCATTGATACCTGTGGAAATTGCAGGGAAAGCGATTGAGCGGATCGTGCCCTGCTCGTGGGCGAGATCCAAGCTCGACATATAGCAGTTCCGCAACTCCTTGCGCGCATTATCGCTCACGGCACCATCGGTGACGTCTGGCCCTACCGTGTGGATGACAAACCGTGCAGGCAGGCGGTATCCTCGCGTGATCTTCGCATGGCCTGGCTTCTCTTTGAAACCCTGAAGTTCGATGATCTTTGCAGCGTCATTACGCATCCACGGGCCTGCCTGGGCGTGAAGGTGCCAGTCGAGACAGTTGTGCAGCGGGATGGGGCACCCAGTAAGCTCAGGTAGGGCGGGATCCACTACGGCATCTGTCACGAGTTTGCGGATATCGCCTCGGTAAAGCACCAGATTCTCTGCGAAAGGAAAGTCGCACTCGGGCAGGTATTCAGATACACGCCGAAGATTACGCGCCTCAACACGCCCTTCCCTGCCCATATTGCGATAGAGAATGGTGTTGATTGCACGCTCCGCGATCGGATTAAGCTCACCTGGTTCGCGCGCCGTCAGTTCGGCAAGCAGCCACCGCATAAGGCTCTCATCCGTCATCAGGTGGGAAAGTGACGACGTGCCCGTGAAGTGTTTATCTTCAAGGCCGGAGAGCGCCGTCATCAATAGATCAAAGTTTGCTCGCTGATCATTGGCGGGTACCGGAAAGGGCTCATCGAGATGGATGAGGTCGCGATAATCGGAGAGTTGAAGCATCACAGTCCTTTCATGAATACCTCTAGACTAGCGAAGAAAGTGCGCGGGCGGAATGCCGGTATGTTCTGGGCGTAAGCGCAAGTGGCGTAACAACAGGCATCGGAGCGTGTATGTGGCGTTGTTCTCGGCTAGTTTGTGTGACGTGGTGTGGCGGGTGTTCGATCATGTGGCGCTATAGGTTAGGCTTGCGGTTATGAATGAGCAGATGGCCTTTGAATTTGGTGCCCATCTTAGTGGCAGTGATACGCAGCATAGCCAGGTTCCGCATTCTGTAGGAAGGGCAGGAAAAGGGGCACAGAAGGACTCCAGCGGTACACGCAGCGCGGCAGGGCGCACCGCGGCGAGCTTTACAACTCACAGCGCAGCTGCAGAGCGTGAGGAGCATACGGCGAGCAAAGAGCCTGCAGAGAGCAAACACCCATCAGATGAGGAACGTAGTGCGGGCTCACGTCTACGCGATGTGAATGGCGCAGCAATCTTGTGGCGCAATATAGGTAAACGCATTGGCACCCCGAAAGCGAACTACGATCTCGTCATCGCTACGGACGGCTCGTGCTCAGGTAACCCAGGCCCTGGCGGTTGGGCGTGGGTTGAGCAGCTCTCAGGCATAAGCGCCAGTGGTGGAGCGCGCACGACCACCAACAATATCATGGAACTCACGGCGATGATCGAGGCGCTCACCTACGCTGGCTCCGAGGCGGCACTGCTTATTCGGGCAGATTCGTCATACGTGATTAATTCGATGACGAAGTGGGCTCCGAACTGGCGCAGAAAAGGATGGCGAAAAGCTGACGGCAAACCCGTGCAAAACAAAGAACTCATCGAGACTTTGCTCAACCTCTACGAGGCTCGCACAGGGAAAACCGATATTGAGTGGGTGCGTGGGCACAACGGTGACGCGGGAAACGAGCTCGCTGATACTATCGCCGTGGAGCAGACGAGACGGCACGCCCTATAAACCTGCGCACGCTAAGGCAAAGCGCGCAGAGGTTTGTGCCACTGTTGAAAGCTCCGCATGGAAAGAAACCGATTGATCATCAGGATCCCCGCACAGATCAGAGATCGCTCTGCATGAGATAAACGGGACGCCCCATGTGGCGCACACCTGAGCAGCGCTTGTAGATTCCATATCGGTAGATACGGCATCTGGGAAAACGCTACGATAGTTCCCCACATTGCGTTCGGTGATGAAAGAATCTGAGGAAAGCACGTGCCCGAAGCGCGTTATATCGCTGAATTGCGGGTCGTTCGCCGCTTGGCGGGCCGCCTCAAAAAGCGCAGCATGTGCAGCATAGAGCGCGGGATGCTGCGGCACCTGCCCGGGAAGATATTCAAACACAGTGGCATCCGCGCCCCCGTTTACATAATGGGTGCCCACCACGATTTGGCCCACACGTGAATCGCGCGCAAGCCCACCTGCAGAGCCGATTGAGATCACGGCACGTGGATCGAGGTGTGCGATCAATAGGCTGAGCGCCTGAGCTGTATCCACCATCCCGATACCCGTCACGCACGACGCAAGGTGTGAACCGCCGTCTTTGCGCGCAAAATAAACGCTGCCCACGGGAGAGTCCACAGATGTAATCGCAAACTCCCGATCAGAAAGCATCTCAATCATCGGAGCCATTTCCTCAGGCATTGCTGAGATGAAGAGCGTATCGACGCGAGCGTGGGCGAGTGCAGAGTTTTGGAAGGCAGCAAACTTGAGGTGAGACGACGTCATCGAGATACAGTCTCCCACTCACTACGGTGGGCGAGCATCTCACCTACGGCACTCTTCATGCCTTCTAGTGAATGATGTGCGCCCCACCCGCACTGCACTTCGTTTGCGGCAGGCACCTGCGAAAGCTCAAGCATATCCGTGAACGTCTCTTCAACAAGAGTACAGACGCCGGGCACATCCGGCTCGGAGGCCAGGATTAGATAGAAACCCGTCTGGCATCCCATCGGTGAAAAATCCACCACATGATCGCTATGATTTCGGGCGAGCTCGGCAAATGAGTGCTCAATGGAGTGGATCGCAGGTGTTTCGAGGTGTGCGATATTGGGCTGGGTGAAGCGGATATCGTATTTCGTGAGCACATCGCCGTGGGGTAGGCGCTTCACATCCGCCACGCGGATAAACGGCGCAGCTACAGTGCGATGGTCAAGGTTAAAGGATTCAACGTTCATCTTCGGCATGCTACTACTGTATGCCATCGCATTGCTCTACTGCTTGATGTGATTGTGCCGTCCGTTGTAGTGGTGCTGCTTGGCGTAGATACGCTCTTGGCGCTACTGCGCCTTGACTCTACGTTTCCATGCCGGGCTCATCTTCATATTCGCCGCCACGGCTTACTGTGCTGCACACTCGGGGCAAATTCCCCAGAAGATTACCTCAGCTTCGTCGATGAGGAAACCGTGATCGTCGTCAGGGGAAAAGCATGGAGCCTCGCCGATCGCGCACGGAATATCCACTACCTTCGCGCAATTGCGGCATACGAGGTGATGATGATTGTCGTTTGATGACAGCTCGTAGAGCGCCACCGAGCCTGCTGGTTCAACGCTATGAAGCAGGCCTTTATCGGTGAGCGTATGAAGCACATCATAGATAGCTTGAGTAGAGACGGCGCCTAGGCGTTCGGTTACTGCTCGGCGTACAACATCTGCCGAAGCATGCGGATGCATCTGCAATTCTTCGAGTACAGCCAACCGAGGCTTGGTTGCACGTAGGCCTGCCTTGCGAAGCTGATCTCTAAAGTCCTGATTCACACATGCAATAATGCAGTGTGTATAGGGCATTTTCAAGTGTTGAGGCGCGGAAAAAGGTGCAAGTTTTGCGCGTGTTCGCGCAATTTTGTGGAGGGGTGTCTCAAGCTAGTTGTGTTCGTGCTCGGCGCGGAGGCTTCACTCTGCGTGGGCGCATCGGGGTTTCGCGATGCGCGCGGCGGAATCGACGCGCGGTGCTCGCGAGGGGTCCCCGTTTAAGCCCAGCAGAGCTGAAGCGTAGCGACCGAGCACACGGGGTCTGTATCCGCATTCGTAGCGTGGCGTTGCGTTCTTGAGTGCCTCTAGTCACTTAGTCATTCTTCGCCGCGATCGAGTTTGGGCACAGGCCCGCAAGCGTGTGACACGCGGTGAATGAACACGCCCAAATCGGCTGTGAGTTTTGATCTGTGATGTGATGATTCGCTGCGTGGTAGTTAGGTAGTTATTCACAGCTGTGGATAAGACAGGTGAAAAGCTGTGGGTAAGTGGATGAGTTTGGGTTAGGTGCGTGTGGATATGTGGAGAAGCAAAACGTCCAAGAGTTTCTACCTCACCCATCGCGGATGATTGAAAATGCCCGTGGGCAGCTCGTGTGGAAGGAGCTGTTGAGAATCTATGTGCACAATAGTGGGTGCGTTTTGAGCTATCCACTGGTATTCGGAAGTAGTCCACATAGTCGGGAATGCCGTAAGGCTCGGATGTGTTGCATTACACGTCACGCCACACCATATAGGGGCTGTTTGAAAAAGTAGCCACTAGGTGTAGTGTTGATAACCGGAACGTTGAGGCTCAGCTAGAGCCTTGGCAGCACGAAGATTTAGGCAAATATAAGGCACGCGCGTGCGCGCGTGTTAGGCACTTGCACTGTGTGTTTGTTGGGAGCGTCATGCATGAATCCCGGTGAAAATGCAGTGCATGAAGATATAGAGCGAGAAAGGTCGAGAAATGAGCATTACGGTTTATTCAAAGCCCGCATGTGTACAGTGCAACGCTACGAAGCGCGCACTGAAGAAAGCAGGCTTGGAATTTGACGAGATCGATCTCACTCAAGACGAAGAAGCTCTCGCTGCGGTGAAGGCTCTGGGTTATCAGAGCGCGCCGGTGGTATTTGCCAATGGGGAGCATTGGGCAGGTTTCCGCCCAGATCGCATCAAGGCTCTTGCGCAAGAAACTGTAGAAGTTTCAGCAACGGCTTGAAAGGCATAGGCGCGCCGCTGCGCTACCGCGCTAGATAACGCAAGTGCAGGGCGCGCCGAGCTATATGCCCGTAGCAAGTGGAGGCGGAATCTAGCCCGCGATCCGATACGGGGCGAGGGTAAAGGCAAACTGCCTTCAACGCGTGATTATGGCGATCTGTGTGGAATCGAGTGATAAAAGATGGTAAACATCGTCTATTTTTCGTCGGTGACGAACAATACGAAACGATTCGTGGAAAAACTCGGTTTCCCTGCGCACAGAATACCTTTGCGCCGCACAGATGGTGAGTTACACGTAGATGAAGATTATGTGCTTATCGTTCCTACGTATGGCGGGGGAAATCTCGGGGGAGCGGTGCCCAAGCAGGTCATCAAGTTTCTCAATGATGAAAGCAACCGATCGCATATTAAAGGCGTAATTTCAAGCGGTAATACGAACTTCGGCAAATACTATTGCGTTGCCGGAGATATTATCGCGAAGAAAACGCACGTGCCGCACTTATATCGTTTTGAACTGCTCGGCACGCCAGCAGATGTGAAAAAAGTACAAGACGGATTGGAAGAATTTTGGAAAAAACTCTGACGGATATTGGCGAAGAAAGCGTGTTTGACCCGTCGAAGGATTATCACGCCCTCAATGCCAAGCTCAATCTCTATGACGTCGACGGCAAGATTCAGTTCGATGCAGATCATATGGCCGCTCGTCAGTATTTCTTGCAGCACGTCAATAAGAACACTGTGTTCTTCCATGACCTCGAAGAGAAAATGAAGTACCTCATCGACGAAGGGTACTATGAAAAAGAAGTTATTGAGGCGTACGACTGGGACTTCGTCAAACAGCTCTATAAGGACTGCTACGCACATAAGTTCCGTTTCCAGACCTTCCTTGGCGCGTTCAAATACTACACGTCCTACACGCTCAAGACCTTCGATGGTACGCGTTACCTCGAGCGTTTTGAAGATCGCGTGTGCATGGTGTCACTCTATCTCGGCAATGGTGATGAGAAGCTCGCCCACGACATTATGGAAGAGATCATCAGTGGGCGCTACCAGCCAGCTACGCCCACTTTCTTGAACGCAGGCAAGGCTTCGCGCGGCGAACTCGTCTCGTGCTTTTTGCTCCGCGTGGAAGACAACATGGAATCGATTGCTCGTGCAATCAATTCGTCGTTGCAGCTATCCAAGCGTGGTGGCGGTGTGGCTCTGAATCTCACGAACCTACGTGAGCAAGGTGCGCCAATCAAGAAGATTCAAAACCAAAGCTCCGGCGTCAATCCTGTAATGAAACTGCTGGAAGACTCGTTCTCTTATGCAAACCAGCTTGGTGCGCGCCAGGGTGCCGGTGCTGTATATCTTCATGCACACCATCCCGATATTATGCGTTTCTTGGATACCAAGCGTGAGAACGCGGATGAGAAGATCCGTATTAAGACGCTCTCGCTCGGTGTGATCATCCCCGATATCACGTTCGAGCTTGCGAAGAAGAACGCTGATATGTACCTGTTCTCCCCTTACGATATTGAGCGGGTGTATGGTGTGCCGTTCACTGAAATATCAGTGACGGAGAAATATGACGAGATGGTAGCAGACAAGCGCATCCGCAAATCCAAGATCAATGCGCGGCAGTTCTTCCAGACTCTCGCTGAAATCCAGTTCGAATCTGGCTACCCATACATTATTTTCGAAGATACTGTGAACCGAGCCAATCCGATTGATGGCCGAATCTCGATGAGTAACCTTTGCTCTGAAATCTTGCAGGTGTCCTCGCCATCGGAGTTTAATGCGGATCTGACGTACAAGACTGTTGGCAAAGATATTTCGTGCAACCTCGGCTCGCTCAATATCGCCAATACGATGGATTCTCCAGATTTTGGCAAGACGATTAATTCTGCGATCCGTGCACTGACTTCCGTATCAGATAAGTCTGATATTTCCTCGGTGCCTTCCATCGAACGCGGAAATCGCATGAGCCATGCTGTCGGCCTTGGACAGATGAATCTCCATGGCTATCTTGGCCGTGAGCGTATTTTCTACGGCTCTGAAGAAGGTCTCGATTTTACGAATATCTACTTCTATACCGTGGTGTACTACGCGATCCAGGCGTCTATGCAGATCGCGAAAGAGCGCGGTGTGAAATTCGATGGCTTTGAGCGTTCGGATTACGCTTCAGGTGTGTATTTCGATAAATATACAGACGGCGAGTGGGTGCCTAAGACTGATCGCGTGAAAGAACTGTTCGCCAATATTCACGTTCCAACCCAAGACGATTGGCGCGAGCTCAAGGCGCAGGTGCAAGAGTACGGGATGTACAACCAAAACTTGCAGGCTGTGCCACCCACGGGATCAATCTCGTATATCAATAACGCCACCGCCTCGATTCATCCGATCCCAGCCAAGATCGAAATTCGTAAAGAAGGCAAGATTGGGCGCGTGTACTATCCTGCACCGCACATGACGAACGACAATCTCGAATACTTCCAAGATGCATACGAGATAGGCCCGAAGGCGATTATTGATACATACGCACAGGCCACACAGCACGTGGATCAAGGGTTGTCGCTCACGTTGTTCTATCCAGATACAGTGACCACCCGCGATGTGAACCGCAACTACATCTACGCCTGGACGAAAGGCATTAAGTCGCTGTACTACATGCGCATACGCCAGCAGGCTCTGGAAGGCACCGAAGTAGAAGGCTGCGTTTCCTGCATGTTGTAGATCTGTGCGGCAAGAGCTGCATCAGATACACGCAACATCTCATACACGCAATAGGAGCGGCGGGCTGAGCATACGATGTTCAGCCCGCCGCTGCGGTATGTATCCGCCTCAGGTTCTTGCTCCACCTTGGCTAGGCAGAGAAAAGCGCCTCGCCCCAATAAGAATCGGGTGTAGTTCCCGGCACGATCCAATACACTGCTGAGCCAATATGGCGGATGAAGTGATTCAACAGGTCTGCCTCATCCAGGCGCTTTTGAATAGCCGTGAACTGCTTATCTGGATTCTTCTGGAAGGCGATCCACACAAGCCCGGCGTTCGTCGTCAAGAAGTCTGATTCGAGCGGATCGTCATACGAGTAAGCTCGGCGGCGCAACGCGTCGTTGGGCAAACCATCTTGCTCGCGTGACAGCGCCAAATGGGAGTGGCGATCAATAAGATACTTGCCGTCTGGGCCTACAGCGTCCATGTCTTCTTCGTCGAATTCGCTCTCACCGCCCGATAAGGGCGCGCCGGTGTGCAGATCACGGCCAATCACGCGATTACGCCGCTCATCGTCGATTCGATCCCATGCGTCGAGATTGAGCGAAATGCGCCGTATCACCATGATTGAAGAGTTATTCAAATACGGCGCGTCCGAATCAATCCATACCTGCTCGGCATACTCTTCAGGGGTTTTCGGATTTACCGTTCCATCGAGGGATCCCATCGGGTTGCGCGGTGTAG
>JALFZJ010000047.1 GCA_022783665.1 Arcanobacterium sp. | reverse complement strand
AGGGCTCATGGCCGAACTCAATCCTGAGCACCTGTACGCACTGGATCTGTGGAAACGCGTATTGACGAGCCTCGAATCGGGGGATCTTGCGCCGGTGAGTACAGAAATAGACTGGGTAGCTAAGAAGCATTTCATTGAGCGATACCTTGATCGCCTCAGTGTAGGGTTGGATGATCCAAAAATAGCCCGCCTCGACCTTGCCTGGCACGAGATCACGCGTGGGGGTTTACGTGAGTCCTTAACGGCGGCGGGTCTGATCAAAAGTAGGGTCACACCCGAGGAAATCTCACACGCTCTACATTTTCCTCCGCAGACGACGCGCGCTAAAGTACGCGGGGATTTCATCGCCCTAGCTCAAGATCTGCGGCGCGACTATATGGCAGACTGGAGCAATATACGACTCATTACCTCTGAGGGATCGCACAACATTACGCTGAACGATCCGTTCGCTGCCAGTGACGATCGAGTAGATCAGCTGATGGCTGAGATGGAAATGGGGAATTAGGCGATGGTGAAAGATCCACGAACGCTCTGGCTTGCCGGGTTCCTCATTAGCTTTTGCCTTGGAATGGCATTAGCTTTCACAGGCGCCGCACTTTACCGGCAAGACGCCATCGCAATAGACGTCAGCGGCGAGCTTGGCGCAGAGGTCTCGATCAGCGCTGCGGGCAGGATTGACGTCGATACCCTCACGGTGCGTGAGGAGATTACAGGCGAGGGGAGAACGCTCGAGGAAGACTCACAGATCCTCTACGCCGCCACATCATATAGCTACACCCCAGGCTTTACTCCGGAGCTGAATGAGCCTACATCACTGTATTCTGGCACGGCGCGGCCAGCAGACCTGGGCTCGATTTCTTCTGGGATCATCGGAAAGAATGAGGGCAGTAGAGAGGTCATCATCGTGCCAAATACGGCACAGACGAGCGCGGAGATTCTTGTGATTGATATCCTTCCCACCGTTCTGCTTGGAGAAATGCAAGCTCCTGCGAACTCTGCTCTCCCTGCCGTCACTTTGGATGAATCGCTTACTCCAGCAATAGCGGCACCTAGCACCACTATTTCTAACCTTGAGTTTGCGCCTTTGATTGTGGGGCGTGGAGTGCAGGTAGACGAAGAGTCCACGATCTATGCGAACTACGTCTCGATCGATGAAAGCGGTGCCGAACGTGAAAACACTTATGTGCAAGAGGCACCCACGCTCCTCGAGGTATCAAAGCTCATGCCAGGGCTTCGAGATGCGCTCGTCAATGCACGGATCGGTTCACGCATTGAGATTGCAATCCCAGCGGGACAAGCCCAAGGTGATACCGGTGTTGTGGTGGTGATGGATCTGTTGGCGAGCGTGCCATCTCAACCTGATAGTAGAGAAGGAGCACAGCCATGACAGTAGCAGTACGAGTCATTCCGTGCCTCGACGTCCGGGGTGGGCGAGTAGTCAAAGGCGTGAATTTTAAGAATCTTCACGACGCTGGCGATCCGGTTGAACTTGCCGCACGATACGGCGTTGAAGGCGCTGATGAACTTACCTTCCTCGATATTTCGGCGTCCACAGAGCAGCGAGGCACATTGTTGAGTATCGTGCGCCGCACGGCAGAGGAAGTGTTCATCCCGCTCACAGTGGGTGGTGGCGTGCGTTCAGTAGACGACGTCAGCGCTCTGTTGGCTGCGGGCGCGGATAAAGTGAGCATCAATACATCGGCAGTGCGTCGCCCTGAACTTATCACCGAAATTGCTGATACGTTCGGAAATCAGGTGATTACTCTTTCTCTTGATGCTCGGCGTGCCCCAGGCGATACACAAACGGAGTCGGGATTCGAAGTGACGACGCATGGAGGCAAACAGGGCACACATATCGATGCTGTGCAGTGGTGCGAACGAGCCGTAGAGCTAGGAGCTGGCGAAATCCTCATTAATTCCATGGATGCCGATGGCACCAAAGACGGTTTCGATACCGAGATGATCCAGGCGATTCGCTCGCGTGTGAGTGTTCCGCTGATCGCCTCGGGTGGTGCGGGGAAGGCTGAGCATTTTGTAGACGCCGTTCGTGCAGGGGCCAACGCCGCGCTCGCCGCTTCCGTCTTCCACTATGGGGATTTGACGATTCGGGAGGTAAAGGCAGTGATGTACACAGCAGGAATCGAGGTGCGCTTATGACGCGCGATGGCTCCATCATCCAAGCGCGCGATGAGCTGCCCGAAGAACTCACCCAGCGCCTCACGTTTGACGACCGTGGACTCATCTGCGCCGTCATCCAAGACGCCGAAAACGGCCAAGTGCTGATGGTGGGATGGATGGATTCAGTAGCACTCGCTCGCACGTTAAGCACTGGCCGCGTATGGTTTTGGTCTCGGTCTCGCCAAGAGTATTGGCGCAAAGGCGATACATCTGGCCACGTTCAACTCGTGCGTTCAGTGAGCGTGGACTGTGATGGAGACGCCGTTCTCGTGCAGGCAATACAAGTGGGAGCGGCATGCCATACAGGGGCGCGTTCGTGCTTCATGGCTGGTGGCTCAATAGATGTTGTGCGTATAGAAGAAGGGCAGATCTAGAATGACGGTACTGGATAGCATTATCGCAGGAGTGCGGGAAGATCTCGCTAAGCGCGAGGAATTATTGAGCTATGACGCTCTTCTTTCGCGCATCGACGCCGCACCTGCACCGCGTGACGCCGTCAGCGCCCTGCGGGCAAGCACTACTCACGGCGTGCGAATTATCTCGGAAGTAAAACGCAAGAGCCCATCAAAAGGCGAGCTTGCAGATATACCCGATCCTGCACTCCTTGCATCGACGTACGAAGAGGGTGGTGCTGGCGCGATTTCAGTACTTACCGAAGCGCGGCGTTTCAACGGCTCGCTGGCAGATCTTGACGCTGTACGTTCAGCGGTGAATATCCCCGTGCTACGTAAAGAATTCATCGTCTCGCCTTACCAGATTGTTGAAGCTCGCGCTCATGGCGCAGACCTTGTGCTGTTGATTGTGGCAGCGCTCGATCAAAACACGCTTAAGGACTTTCTCAACCGAACACACGAACTAGGTATGGCTGCGCTCGTCGAGGCGCACAATACCGAAGAAGCAGGGCGCGCTGTAGATGCCGGAGCGCAGATCATAGGCGTCAATGCCCGAAATTTGAAAACTCTTGAGGTGGATCTGCGCGTTATCGATCGCGTGATGGAAGCCGTGCCAGATAGCGTGGTGCGTGTGGGCGAATCAGGCATTCGCACTCCAGATGATGTATTGCGCTATGTACGTGCCGGGGCCGATGCGGTGCTCACAGGTGAGGCGCTCGTGACGAGCGGGGATCCGTTACGAGCAATCAAGGATATGGTAGCGATAGGAGATCGCGAGGAAGTACGCGAGCTTCGCAAACTGCAAGGAAAGTAACGATGGCAAAACTGAGTGAAGCACAAGGGCCATATTTTGGTGATTTTGGTGGGCGTTATATTCCAGAAGCGTTGATGAAAGCGCTTACGGATCTGGATCAGGGCTGGCAGCGGCTGAAGAATGATCCGACGTTTATTCGTGAGCTAGACCATCTCAACCGCACATACACAGGGCGGCCATCGATTATCACTGAGGTGCCGCAGTTTGCGCAGCATTGCGGTGATGCCCGTGTGTTTTTGAAGCGTGAAGATCTCAACCACACAGGTTCACACAAAATCAATAATGTGCTCGGGCAGGCTTTGCTAACCAAATCTTTAGGTAAGCACCGCGTAATTGCAGAGACGGGCGCAGGCCAGCACGGAGTTGCCACGGCCACTGCAGCTGCCTTGCTCGGCCTTGACTGTACGATATATATGGGTGCGATTGATGCTGAGCGTCAGCATCTTAACGTTGTGCGAATGGAGCTCCTCGGTGCAACCGTTGTGCCAGTACAAACCGGCTCACGCACCCTCAAAGATGCGATTAATGAGGCTTTCCGTGATTGGGTAACGAACGTAGATACTACGAATTATATCTTTGGCACGGCAGCTGGTCCCCATCCATTCCCAGGTCTCGTGCGTGACCTTCAAAAGATTATCGGCGAAGAAGCTCGCGCTCAGTTGCTTGATATCACTGGGGAACTTCCCGATATTGTGATGGCCTGCGTAGGCGGAGGATCAAACGCCATCGGAATGTTTAACGCATTCCTCGACGATTCTTCCGTCCGGCTCATTGGCTGCGAGGCGGCGGGCGAAGGAGTGGGTTCGGGTAAGCATGCCGCTTCAATCAACGGTGGGGAAATCGGCGTATTGCACGGAGCCAAAACTTTCCTTCTTCAAGACGACGATGGGCAAACTATCGAATCGCATTCCATTTCCGCCGGGCTCGATTATCCGGGCGTTGGCCCAGAGCACTCGTGGCTTGCATCTACTGGGCGCGCAGAATACTGGCCGATTACCGATCAAGAAGCGATGGATGCGTTTGCGCTATTAAGCCGCACAGAAGGGATCATTCCAGCTATCGAATCGGCACATGCTCTTGCTGGTGCCATAAAAGCGGGGCTCGAAGCCCAACGCGATGGCCTACCTGCACCGACTATTGCTGTGTGCTTGTCTGGGCGCGGCGACAAAGATGTACAGACGGCTGCTAGCTGGTTCAACGTGGAGGATAACTAGGATGAATGTGAAAACCGCTGACGTGATCGATCGGCTTGCATCTCAAGGCCACCGAGCATTCATCGGCTACCTTCCTGTAGGTTTCCCTACAGTGGAAACGTCGATTGCCGCCGCCAAGGAAATGGTATCCAACGGCGTAGACATTGTGGAGCTTGGCTTTCCCTACTCGGATCCGACGATGGATGGCGTCGTTATCCAGACGGCTGCTCAACGCGCACTCGATGCAGGAGTACACAGAGCGGACGTCTTTCGTGCTGTAGAAGCGGTGGCACAAACGGGTGCGGCGGTTGTGGTGATGACGTACTACAATCCGGTATTCCACTACGGGGTATCGAATTTTGCTCGCGATCTCAGTAATGCTGGCGGTGCGGGCCTGATTACTCCGGATCTCATTCCCGAAGAGGCAGGGGAGTGGATCGAGGCTGCAGACGAGCTTGATCTAGAGAAGATCTTCCTTATCGCGCCGTCTTCTACAGATGAACGCATAGCGCTTACGGCCGAGGCCACACGCGGATTTCTCTACGCCGCTTCCCGTATGGGCGTGACGGGCGTACAGACGGCGCTCGGTAGCGATGCTCGCGGGCTTGTGGCTAGAGCGAGAGCTCAAGGTGCTAGGCGAGTAGCTGTGGGTATCGGCGTCTCCAATGAAAGCCAGGCGAGGGAAACGGCACAGTTCGCTGACGGCGTCATTGTAGGATCGGCTCTGGTGAAATCTCTACTCGATGCTGATGGCGATCAAACTGCCGCTCTGCGAGGGATTGCGAACACTGCCTCCTCAATAGCTCGTGGCGTGCGCTCTGTAGACGCGTCCTAGACTGTCTCCCTGGAAAGGACTACATGTGTTATTGACTTCTATACCCTCACCACCCGTAGGTGTATGGCATATCGGCCCGCTACCAATACGTGCTTATGCTATTGCGATTTTGATCGGTATTGCTCTGGCGGTGTGGATACTCGATCGGCGCTATCGGGCAAAAGGCGGCCCAGCTGAGGTATCCCTCGATGTAGCAGTGTGGGCTGTGATCTTCGGGATTCTTGGAGCGCGGATCTACTTTGTGATCTCAACGCCAGATCAGTATTTTGGCCCAGGGGGTGATCCCCTTGGGGTATTTCGCGTATGGGAAGGTGGGCTCGCCATTTTCGGCGGCCTGCTCGGCGGCGCTCTTGGGATCTTCATCGCCTTAAGACGTCGCGGCCTGCGGTTTGCGCCGTTCGTTGATGCTCTTGCCCCTGGGCTCCTTGTGGCACAGGCTGTTGGTCGCTTCGGAAACTACTTCAACCAAGAACTATTCGGCACCCCCACCACATTGCCGTGGGCGCTTGAGATAGACGAAGCTCATATGCCGGCCGGGTATGCTCCGGGCACAACGTTCCATCCCACGTTCTTGTATGAGCAGATATGGAACCTGCTTGGTGCAGGTGTATTGGTGCTGCTTGAGCGCAAACTCAGGCTCCGTGGTGGGCAAGTGATCGCCTCCTATTTTGTGATCTACGGTATGGGGAGGTTCTTGATTGAATCGATCCGGACGGACTTCGCACATTCATTTGGAGGGTTGCGCTTCAACCAGTGGGCTGCTCTTCTTGCGTTTATATTCGGCGTGGTGTTGCTTGTGGTGTTGCATTCGATTGTGCGTGCCCATCCCGCCGTGGGCGATGTCTATCTTGTGGGCCGTGAGCCGCAAGACGTAGTTGCGAGTGATGGCACGGAGGTGAGCGATGCGGTGTCTGCCAGTAAACGTGAGAATGCCGATACCGAGCCCGCGAAAGCCGGCAGTATCAGGGCTGATTCGCCAGGGCGGGGCGTATCATAATGAACAGCTGTGGTAAGTCCGTGAATCACGATAGGGTTAAGGTATGCGAAAAGCCAAGATTGTATGTACGTTAGGTCCGGCCGTTAGCTCGAAGGAGAAGATTGTAGAGCTCGTTCAGGCGGGTATGAATGTGGCGCGAATTAACGCCTCTCACGGAAGCCACGCCGAACACGAAGAGCGAATCGACTGGGTGCGTGAGGCGTCGGCAGAGCTCGACGTACCCGTGGCCGTGCTTATTGACCTTCAAGGCCCGAAGATTCGCCTCGGCACGTTCGAAAATGGCCCAGTGCTACTTGGCACGGGAGACCATTTCACGATCACCACTGAAGATGTGCCGGGCACAAAAGAACTCGTCTCTACCACCCATAAGGCTCTGCCGTTGGATTGTGCGCCTGGCGATACGATTTTGATCGACGACGGTAAAGTGCAGGTGCGCGTGCTTGAGGTTGTAGGCCCGGAGGTGCGCACCGAAGTTGTGATTGGCGGCCCAGTATCTGATCACAAAGGTGTGAACCTTCCAGGTGTGGCGGTGTCTGTGCCAGCGTTGTCGGAGAAAGATAAGTTGGATCTCGAATGGGGTCTGAACTATGGATGCGATCTCGTGGCTTTATCTTTTGTGCGCTCTGCTGCCGATGTGGATGATGTGCATCGCATTATGGATGAAGTTGGCCGTACGGTGCCGGTGATTGCGAAGATCGAAAAACCACAAGCAGTACACGTACTGGAGGGCATTACTGAAGCATTTGATGGCTTGATGGTAGCCCGTGGTGATCTGGGCGTGGAGCTTCCGCTTCAGCAGGTTCCACTTGTGCAAAAGCAGGCCATTATGATTGCGCGCCGTATGGCGAAGCCTGTGATTGTGGCTACGCAGGTACTCGAATCGATGATCAATGCGCCGACTCCGACGCGCGCCGAGACTTCCGACTGCGCGAACGCTATTCTTGACGGCGCTGATGCTGTGATGCTTTCAGGGGAGACCTCAGTAGGGAAGTATCCGGTACGATGCGTCGAGACGATGGCATCAATTATTGAATACACCGAAGAACATGGCCTTGATAAGCTGCCAAAACTTCCCAACCTGCATCGCACGCGTAACGGAGTAATTACACGTGCGGCAATGGATATCGGTGAGTCGATTGGTACGAAGTATATAGCCGTATTCACGTCCTCAGGTTCCACTGCGCGGCGTATGGCGCGTTTGCGCCCACGAATTCCGATGATTGTATTTACACCATCAGATGAGGTACGCCAGCAGCTTGCGCTCGTGTGGGGTGTGCAGTCACTTCTCGCTCAAGGGGCACAAGATACCGACGAAATCGTGGCGCAAGTCGATCTGATTATGAAAGAAAAGCACCTCGCGGTGGAGGGTGACCATGTGGTGATCACCTGTGGCATGCCGGCAGGGCAGGTTGGCTCGACGAATACGATCCGTGTACACAAGATGGGTGAAATTACCTACTAAAAAATACCTGTTTGTGATTGGGCGCTAAGATCGGTAAGATCGATGTGTTCAATGCTCCTGTGGCGGAATTGGCAGACGCACTGCACTCAAAATGCAGCGCCCACAAGGCATGAGGGTTCGAGTCCCTCCGGGAGCACAGAAGCAGACGTACGATGAACCATCAACGCGAGCGTGAGCACAGTGAATGTGAGCATCACGAACGCGGGCATTATGAACGTCAGCACGGTGGAGTAGGCACGGTGAGGCAGGCGATAGCGGGACTGTGAACTACTGGTTACGGTGCGATCGATTTCATATATGTCTGGCGATACTGGCGTGGGGCGGTGGAGCCGTGCGGTGTTGCATGAGGGGTGTTCCATGAGGCACGCGTCATGTGTGGCCTTGCTCAACGGTGTGGAGACTACAAGCGCTCAGAAAGGGTGTCAGGATGGCTGAGAGTAATTCGGAATTGGATTCATCGCTCCAGGAGCAAACCCAGCAGCCAGGACGCGCTGATGGGGCAGCCGAGTCCGAGCACTCACACATCCGCGTGCTAGTGGTGGAAGACGAAGCACTCATCCGCCTTGATATCGCTGAAACGCTCGAAGTTGCCGGATATACAGTCGTGGCTCAAGCAACGAACGGTGAAGAAGCAGTAGAGATTGCGCGTTCTATCGAGCCCGATCTCATTGTGATGGACGTCAAGATGCCGAAGAAGGACGGCATCACTGCAGCACGCGAGATTCTCGAAGAGCAGCGCTGCGCAATCGTGATGCTCACCGCCTACTCTCAAAGCGATCTCGTTCAAGGCGCAAGTGACGCCGGAGCTATGGCATACGTCGTTAAACCTTTTACTCCGGCCGATCTCCTGCCCGCAGTGGAGATTGCCGTATCGCGTTATCAGGAAATACTCTCTCTCGAAGCTGAGGTGGAGAATCTAACGGAACAATTTGAGACGCGCAAACTTGTTGATCGAGCCAAAGGCTTACTTCAAGATCACATGGGGCTTACCGAACCTGAGGCTTTCCGCTGGATTCAAAAAACCTCTATGAACCGTCGTCTTTCGATGCGTGAAGTGGCAGATGCAGTAATCGAACAGATGGATAAGTAGTATCGTGCCGCCTGGCGGGTTTGCCGCGTTTTCTGCTTCAGGTACCTCTTTTTCAGGTTTATCTGCTGTCGGTACATTTTATCTGCTGTCGGTACATTGGTGTCGCCCGCCGCTGGGAGCTACCCCGGAGCTGATTCATTGTTGGGGCACCAGGCAAGCAAATCTATGCGGGCGTGACGTACACGCATGTGAGCTGGCCCAACGCGCTGAGCTTGCCTGCGTCGTCTACGATACGCACCTCAAGCAGAATCGATGAGCGTCCCTGATGAACCACATGTGCTTCTGCCTGCACAATGCCTGAGGTTACGGAGCGCAACTGATTGACCGCAAGATTCGTACCCACTGGCACCTTACCCTCGGGAGCGTGATAAAACGCCAGGCGCGAGCCAGCATCCTCTACCAAGACGGCGTTCATTCCGCCGTGCAAGATCCCATAGGGCTGGCGGTTACCTACTACAGGTGCCGTTTCAATGACGCGATCTTTTCCTGCTTCAATCACCGTGATACCCGTGGTGCGGGCAAGCTCGCCCAAAAAGTCATCCGTACTGGTCATATGCATAGTCTCAGCCTAGCGAAGGCGGAGCATTTGCGATAGTGCAGATACATCTGCTCGCTTCATTCCCGTTCAGCGCGCAAACCGGATAGTCTTAGAAGGTGAGCAGCGATACGTTACTTCTGATTGACGGGCATTCGATGGCATTTAGGGCATTCTTTGCCCTACCGGCTGAGTCGTTTCGCACATCGAGCGGGCAATACACGAACGCCGTGCACGGCTTCTTCAATACCTTGCTACGGCTGATCGACGATTATCACCCCACGCATATTGCCGTAGCCTTCGATCTTCCCGGTGGCACGTTCCGTACACGTGAATACATCGAGTACAAAGGTGGGCGCAATGCTACACCTGAAGAATTTAAGGGGCAGATCTCGGTGATCCAGGACGTTCTCGACGTCATCGGCATCAAATGGTTCACCTATGAAGACTATGAAGCAGACGATATCGTAGCCACTCTCGCCACGAAAGGCGAAGCGGCAGGGATGCGTGTGTACGTGGCTTCAGGAGATAAAGATTCCTACCAGCTCGTGAACGATCACATCTCGGTGGTATATCCGATGCCGCGCCAGGCGATGCTGCTGATGACTCCTGACGTCGTAGAGGAACGTTCAGGGGTGCGCCCCGAACGCTACGAGGATCTTGCCGCTCTCGTGGGTGAAGGCGCCGATAATATCCCGGGCGTACCTGGTGTAGGGCCGAAAACGGCTGCGAAATGGATCGCACAATTCGGTGATCTTAACGGTATTCTTGCCCACGCGAGCGAGATCAAAGGCAAGGTGGGCGATCAGCTGCGCGCCCACATCGATCAAGTGAAACTCAACCGCAAAATCAATGAACTTGTGCGAGATCTCCCACTCGGAGACGATTTTTCCCTACTTGTACCCATCGGTGTGGATACCGAACAGATGCATCAGCTTTTCGATACGCTAGAATTCACGAGCCTGAGGCGCAAAGTAACCCAGCAGTTGCCTGCCCGCGAGGGCTCTAACGCGCAAGCGGCATCATCTGGAAACCTTGAGCTGCGTGCGGTACACGCCGTGCGACGCGCAGAGGTGACTTTTGATGAGTTCATTGCCTCCCACCCCGCGCCCTACGGTATCGCCGTGCGTGGCGTGATGGCGCCGGCAGAGGGAAGCGTGGATGCTTTTGCCGTAGCGGGCAGTGATGGATACGTGTACACCGCACAGTTTGCTGAGCTTAACCCATCCGATGAGTCAAGCTTTGCCCAGTGGCTGGGCGATGCCGAGCAGGCAAAGATTGGGCACAACGTCAAGGGTATGCGTCATGCTTTTGCGGCGATGGGATGTGAACTGGGCGCAGTGGTAGCCGATAGTGAAATCGAAGCATATCTGCTGCATCCTGATCAAAAGCAGTACGTGCTTAGCGAACTTGCAAACCGATTCCTTGGAATCGACGTGAGTGGTGACGGCACCGGCGGCGCAACACTCGGGATCGGAGTTGACGGCGCTCTGGTGAGTGATTCCCTCGGTCCGCAGGCGGTGGCAACTCTAGACCTCCACGACTATTTCACCGCTCAGCTTTCCCATCAGCCACATGTGGATGCCCTACTGGCTATGGAGTTGCAAGTGGGTGAAGCGTTGTTCGATATGGAACGGCGCGGGATCGCTGTGGATACCGATGCGCTCGGCGAGTTGCATACGCGATTCTCTCAGCGTGTAGACGACGCCGCCTCGCGTGCGCTGGAGGCTGCTGGCGAGGCGGATTTGAACTTGTCGTCACCGAAGCAGCTTCAACGTATTTTGTTTGACGAACTCCATTTGCCGAAAACGAAAAAGACGAAGTCTGGGTATACCACGAATGCAGACGCTTTGGCCCAGCTGCTCGAAACGCTGCAACTGCGTGGGGAAGACGATCATTCGCGAGGGGTTGAGTTCCTATCAGCCCTGCTCGAACACCGTGATGCGATTAAGCTGAGGCAGTCGGTGGAGGGATTGCAGAAAGCGGTCCAGGCCGACCGGCGGATCCATACGACGTATCAACAAACTGTTGCTGCAACGGGCAGGTTGTCGTCTACAGAACCGAATCTTCAAAACATTCACGCTCGCACAGAAGAAGGCTTGCAGATTCGTGAAGTATTTGTGCCAGGTGCCGGTTTCGATTACTTGATGACGGCCGACTATTCCCAGATTGAAATGAGGCTGATGGCGCATCTCAGCAAAGATGCCGCCTTGATTGAGGCCTTTAATAGTGGGGAAGATCTCCACCGTTATGTGGCATCGCAAGTGTTTGGAATCGCACCTCAGGACGTGACGGGCGCTCAACGCTCAAAGATCAAAGCCATGAGCTACGGGCTCGTATACGGACTTTCGGCATACGGGCTATCGGCACAGCTCAAGATTTCCGTGACTGAAGCACAGCAGTTGATGGACGGCTATTTTGCACGATTCGGGCATGTGAAAGAATACCTCGATTCTCTTGTTGAACGCGCACGCCGCGATGGCTATACAGAGACGATCATGGGGCGCAGACGTTATTTGCCCGATCTCGTTTCCACGAATCGCCAACGCAGGCAGGCAGCAGAACGTATGGCGCTCAACGCTCCGATCCAAGGCTCTGCAGCGGATGTGATCAAACGGGCAATGCTCAACGTAGATCGCGGCCTTGCAGAGGCGGGTTTAGAGTCACGTATACTGCTTCAGGTGCATGATGAGCTTGTGCTGGAAGTACGCGCGGATGAGGCTGAACAGGTGGAGAGCATTGTACGCCGTGAGATGGGCAATGCCTGGGAGCTGAGCGTGCCACTTGAGGTAGGCGTCGGTATCGGACGAAACTGGCGTGATGCTGCACACTGACAGTGCGCGGATAACGACGCGGATACCACTGATCCGCTTCCTGTGATTAACACGAATGGTGAAGGTGTGTGGCAGCAAAACTATAACACTCGGCTTGATAACTCGCGTCATAAGTTTGCTGGACCAGTATCGTCGTCGATTCTGTTGAAAGACGTCGAGTATATTGAGGTGTCTGACCTTGAGATAACGAACATTCGTCAAGCTGACCAGCCCGATATTATTGGCAGTATAGATGCGCTTGATCGTACGGGCGTGGCGGTGATTGCTGAAAATATTGGCACTGTGAATCATGTTGTG
>JALFZJ010000042.1 GCA_022783665.1 Arcanobacterium sp. | reverse complement strand
GTGAGCTTGTTGAACTCTGGGCGCTGCCCAGAATCCTCTGGTGTTAGCCCGTTAATCGCAGTGATCTCCACGAGCGGGTTGTATTTGTGCTGGCGCTGCCCTCGGCGATTTCCCCCTTCGGTGACGGGGCGCACGGCACCTACGATTGCATCGCCGCGGCGCAGGCTGTAACGCTTAATCGTCTGCGACGACACATACGCATCAGACTTTCCTGGGAGGTAGCCCCCGGTGCGTAGATAAGCATTGTTTCCGACGATATCCAGGATGCCTGCTACTGGGAGTAGGGATTCTTCTTGCTCTTCGACTTGCTCGGGTGCAGGCTCGTTGTGGTTTTGGGTCTGCTGCTCGCGATCATTATTGCGGTTACGGTTGCGTTCGCGGCGGTTGTTTTGCCGATCGCGGTTGCGTTCGCGGCGGTTGTTTTGCCGGTCACGGTTGCGGCGGTTACGGCTCTCACCATCATGTTCGGGCGCGTCGCCAGCCGATTCACCCTGCTCATGGCGAGCATTCTCGGCGCGACGCTCAGCTGCATCACCGAGCGCTTCGAGCGCAGCCTTCTTTTCGTCGTCACTCATCTCGGCGGCTGCACTGCGGCGGCGATTCCTTCCACGCTGCAGTCCTTCTTGCACATCGTGTGCTACTTCTTGCTTTTCAGTTTCACGCTGAGCTTTCTCGGCGTCTGTTGTGGCTTTTGTGGCTTTGTCGGTTTTTGCCTGCTTTGGCGAACCGCCGCCGGCTTTACGAGCCTCACGTATAAGAGCGGCGATATCGGCTTTGCGCGCTTTTTCTGGGAGCGCAATCCCCATCTCTTGGGCAAGAGCTTTGAGTTCTGGCAATCGCATCGTTGAGAGCGGCCCAGTGGACTTCGTTGCGTTTTCGCTCACGAGGTTCCTTCCATACTGCACATCGGCATTGTTGAGGTTATAAAGGATGAGAAAGCATGCTGGTACGCCTAGGCGCTCATGCATAACTCGGCGCAAACGGACAATGATTCACGCAGGCGGCAACCAGTCTCAGATAAATGAGGCACATGGCATCTCTTAGCCCACAGGGGCTTACGGCCGGCATATCGCACGGCTCCCCCGCCTAAGCACTAAGTGTACACCCCCAAGCAGCATTTGCACACACGCAGGAGCATTCAATCTGAGCGAGAAATATCTTCCGCGGCTAATGCTACCACTATAGACCGAGAGCGGATTGCCCGCTATCAGCAGTAGAAGAGGCACCCACACCTGATGGTCATGGCGTACTCACTTAGATATCTTGCACAATACTCGCCCCTAGGGGTGTTCAGCTGTGAACACAGCGCGGAGCTCCTCCCAGGCATTCTCTTTGACGAAAACGGGCGTGTAAGCCCGATTGCTCACGTCCACATCGAGATCGGCCGATCCTCGCAGTATCTCACCTGAACGTGGATCTACCCATTCCCCCTCGGGTAGGTACACTTTCCACGTGTTCACATTCGGCGCCAAAACTGGAACTACAAGTACACTCTCGCCGAGATACCACTGGATCACGTCCCATACTCGCGGATCGTGGGGATGTTCGAAGAACAACGGCTTCATCAAAGGTTGCCCTCTATCAATTGCTTTGTCAGAAAGGCAAAAGCACTATCCCTGCACGATATGCGCGCCTTGCACCTGGCGCGAGTTCACCACGGCAAAACCCTGGCGCGCCACAGCATTCGCCATCTCAGAATCTATCTTCGAAAATACAAGTATCGACGGCCCTGCACCTGAAATAACAGCAGGCCATCCGGCGTCTCGCAACGCCCGAAGCAAAGCTATAGATTTAGGCATTGAATCGGCGCGATAATCTTGATGCAGCCACTCACCCGTTGCTTCAAGCAGCAATCGAGGATCATGCTCGAGGGCATATACCAGCATCGCCGCACGGGAGGCTTGCAAAACGGCATCACGGTGAGGCACCTGATCGGGAAGCACAGAGCGCGCCTGGGCAGTAGGCAGGATCTCTTGCGGCACGAGCAAAGAGGTTTGAACCTCCGGATGCACTACGAGTGGCACAGTGTCCACCCCGCCATGCGCCGATTCCCAGCTCAATGTGGCTCCGCCATATATCGCAGGAGCTGCATTATCTGGATGCCCCTCGTATTCAGTTGCGATATCGAGCATTGCCTCATTGCTCAATTCGTCAGGATTATCAAGCAACCCTTTCACCAACATAAGGCCAGCCACAATCGCTGCAGCCGAGGAGCCCAAACCCTTACCTTGCTCGATCTTATTACGGCACACGAGCTCGATCCCCGCGAGTGGTAAACCAAGCCGATCCATCACTTCACGCATCACGCGCACAATGAGATGAGAACCGTCTTTGGGCAGCGTGGCGCTTCCTTCCCCGAGCACCACAACCTTCGTCGGTCCGGTGGTTAAAGTCACCGAGACCTCATCCCACACATCATGTGCCATACCCATGGAATCGAAGCCAGGCCCGAGATTGCCTGAGGTAGCCGGCACACGCACACGCACGTGATCGTTTCCAATCCGCATTGTTTCGCCTTACAGTTCGAGCGCCGCCACTGCGGCTTCAACAGTAGGAGCGATAGGCGTGAAATCTAGGGTGCGATCGCCTAAAGCTGTGGCGGTATCTTTCAAGCCGTTACCCGTTACCGTGCAGACGATGCGCGCGCCTTGTGGCACTTTCCCTTGCTCAGCAGCCTGGAGCAAGCCTGCAATCGATGCTGCACTCGCCGGCTCTACGAAAAGCCCCACTTCCGCAGCAAGCAATTGTTGAGCGCGCAAAATCTGTTCATCAGTCACGCGATCGATCCATCCGTGAGAGTCATCGCGCGCCGCTTGTGCGTATTTCCAAGACGCCGGATTACCGATCCGTATCGCGGTAGCGATCGTCTCAGGGTTTTCCACGGGATGCCCCACTACGAAAGGCGCAGCGTTCCACGCCTGAATGCCCCACATCTGCGGCACTTTAGTAGCAACAGGCTCAAGTTTCGTAGCGCTTTCGTCGATCGAAGCGAGCGTTGTGTGCCCCGCGTACTCGCAATATCCCATCCAGTATGCACTGATATTGCCAGCATTTCCCACCGGAAGCACATGGATGTCAGGGGCGTCACCGAGTTGATCCACGATCTCGAATGCCGCCGTCTTCTGCCCTTGCAATCGGTATGGGTTCACAGAGTTGACGAGAGCCACGGGCTGGGTATCGGTAAGTTCACGCACGATGCGGAGGCAATCATCAAAATTGCCGTCCACTGCTACAAGGCGCGCACCATGCATAATCGCCTGAGCGAGCTTGCCCATAGCGATCTTCCCTGCCGGCAAAATGACGGCGCACTGCAAACCAGCCGCCACAGCATAAGCAGCGGCAGACGCCGAGGTATTGCCAGTGGAAGCACACGCCACGATCTTGGTATCACTCGCCGCTACCTTAGAGATCGCCGTCGTCATCCCGCGATCCTTGAATGATCCGGTAGGGTTGGCGCCCTCGAACTTCACATACACCTCGCCGCCTGTGCGCTGTGAAAGCGAGTGGGCATAGACGAGCGGCGTCCCTCCTTCTTTGAGCGTCACCACCGGATCAGCGTCGCCAAAAGGCAAACGGTCACGATATTCGTTGATTAGGCCTTCCCATTGATGAGCCATCAGTTTTCCTCCACCCGCAGTGCACGCAATACGTGGTGCACTCCATCAACTTCCCTTAAGTCTAAGACCGTAGAATCAATATCCGCCGAGCGCGCCTCGTGTGTGGTAATAGCAATCACTGCGATGCCAGCAGCCTGAGCTTCGCTGCGTTCTGCACTGCCGAGCGGGCTTTGATTCACGCTCGAAATAGATACACCGTGCTGAGCGAACACTTCAGTGATCTTGGCCAGAATGCCTACGGCATCAGCGATCTGAAGCTTAATGTAATAGCGCGACGTAGCATCTTCGGCATTCATCAGATGCACATCCCCGTACACAAGTTCACGTGGCGCTTGGCCACCCGTTACGCGTTTTGCTGCCGCAGCAACGACGTCCGAAAGCACAGCAGATGCCGTTGGCGCGCCGCCAGCGCCGCGGCCGTAGAACATCAGCCTATCGGCCGACTCTGCTTCGATGAGTACTGCGTTAAATGAGCCATTTACCGAGGCCAACGGATGGTTCTTCGCCACTAGAGTTGGAGCTACATGGAGTTCCACTCCCTCACCATGGGTTTGTGACCCTGCAGTGGGCGCAGCGTCGCGCACCGGAAGTTCATGCCTACGTGCAAGGGCAATCAGCTTGATTACATAACCTGCGGCATCAGCAGAAGCAATATCATCGGTCGTAATATCGCGAATGCCTTGGGTATGCACATCGTCGAGATTCACGCGCATGTGGAAAGCGAGAGATGCAAGGATGGCGATTTTTGCCGCCGCATCATACCCATCCACGTCTGCACTCGGGTCAGCTTCAGCGAATCCCAACTCTTGGGCATGCCCAAGTGCCTCATCGAAGCTGAGGCCCTTGGTGGCCATTTCATCGAGAATGAAGTTCGTAGTGCCGTTCATAATGCCCATCACGGCATTGACTCGGTCTCCGGCCAAAGATTCCCGCAGACCATACACCACCGGCACAGCGCCAGCTACCGCAGCTTCATAGTAGAGATCCACGTCGTTAGCCGCTGCGAGTTCATATAGTTCGGGGCCGTACGTGGCAAGTAGTGCCTTGTTGCCCGTCACTACCGATTTGCCTTGTTCGAGCGCATAACGCACAAGACTACGCGCAGGCTCGATTCCTCCGATCAGCTCGATCACAATATCCGCTTTGCTAATGATCGGGTATGGATCGTCGGTAAGAAGGGCACGATCAACAGCCTGATCGCGCGGGGAATCAAGGTGTTTTACCGCGATACCTATCAGTTCCAATGGGGCACCCGCCCGCGCAGCGAATACGCCTGACTGTTCGCTGAGCAGCCGCGCCACCTGTGTGCCCACTGTGCCACTGCCGAGCAGGGCAATCTTGATGCTTTCCACCATTATGATTGATCATCACCCTAAATCGTATGCGAGTAGATCGTCTACGTTCTGCCTGCGGATCAGCTCCGTTACCTCGCCGTTTTCCACAGCAACAACCGGAGGCTTGGTGAGCATATTATAGTTGCTTGCCATCGCATAGCCATAGGCGCCCGTAGCAGGGATAGCAAGAAGATCACCGCGATGCACATCCGAAGGCAGCGCAACATCTCGCACTACAATATCGCCCGATTCGCAGTGTTTGCCCACCACGCGACTTCGCACATCCTCAGCCTCACTCGATCTGTTGGCAAGTGCCGCAGTGTAGTTTGCTTCATACAACGCGGGGCGAATATTGTCACTCATCCCGCCGTCTACCGATACGTATCGCCGCGCCCCGCCGTCGATCGCTACATCTTTCGTTGTGCCCACGCAATAAAGCGTCAGCATTGATGGCCCAATAATTGAGCGTCCCGGCTCGATAGAAACGTGTGGTGCTTCTAACCCGCTTTCGGCCATGTGATGTGAGACGACGCTCGCCAACGCACGAGCGAAAGTCTCGGGCGTTGGTGGTTGGGGATCTTCACTCGTATAGCGGATGCCATATCCGCCCCCGAGATCAATTTCTGGAATATCTATTCCTTGTTCACTCGCCCATGTACGTTCTGCGAACACAACTGCGGCCGCGGCCTCGAATCCATCGACGGCTGCGATTTGAGATCCGATATGTGAATGTAGTCCAATGAGGTTGAGGTGGCTCGCCTGTGCAACGCGCTTGATAGCTTCCCGGCTCACTCCAGTGCTCACGGAAAGGCCAAACTTTTGATCTTCGTGTGCGGTGGCAATGAACTCGTGCCCGCCGGCATGCACGCCAGTCGTGAGGCGAAGATATACGGGCGCTACCTGGCCGAGTTCACTGGCGATAGCTTCCACGAAATCAATTTCGTCAAGCGAATCGATCACAATATGCGCTACACCAGATGTGATAGCTAGTTCGATTTCCTCACGCGTTTTGTTGTTGCCGTGAAGCCCACAGTATCTGCCCGGCACACCAGCAGCTAAAACTGTGCGTAACTCGCCTTCGGAGGCTGTATCGATACTCAGCCCATCTTCTGCCATCCATCGGGCCACGGCTTTAGACAAGAACGCTTTACCGGCATAATACACGCGAGCGCCACCAAGATCCGCAAAGGCTTCATTCATTGCCGCAACCCAGGTACGCGCCCTGCCCCGCATATCACACACATCAAGTACGAAACCTGGCGTTCCGTACTCCTGCGCAATCGCAGCCAATGGTACTCCGGCAACCTCAAGCTCGCCAGTATTGAGACGCCGAGCATTTACCGGCCACACCCCATCTACCGTGCCTGCCGGTTGTGGCGCTGGCATATGTTCAAGGTTCATACATGCCTCACTCATATATAGCGGCCGGGCACCTGCGTGCTGCGCGCATACATCACACCCAATGCGATCCGGTAGCCTTAAGAAAACTCGTGGCTACATCTTATCGGGCGCGCTCACCCCAAGAAGACTCAGACCATTTGCTAATACTTGGCCGGCAGCATCGTTGAGCCACAGGCGTGCCTGATGCACAGGCTCCACAGGATCATCGCCCCGAGGAGTAACTCGAGACTTCCCATACCAGCCATGGTAGGAAGCAGCGAGCTCTTCCAGGTAGCGGGCTACTCGGTGAGGCTCACGTAAATCGCCTGCCTGCGCCACTACTTCAGGGAAGCGCGCGAGCGTAGCGAGTAGTTCCCCGTCAGCATCCGAGTTCAGCTGTGACGGATCGAAAGCACTACGATCACGTACGATGCCGTATTCCGCCGCATTGCGATCCACTGAACGCGTCCGTGCGTGCGCGTACTGCACGTAGTACACTGGATTTTCGTTGGTATGCGATGAGATGAGGCCGAGAT
>JALFZJ010000016.1 GCA_022783665.1 Arcanobacterium sp. | reverse complement strand
ATTGAATCGTTGTGGCCCACATCGCCAATGGCGAGCACGTAGCCAATAGTGCCGTCCCCGTTGCGGTCGATTGTATCGGCGTTGGCTGTAATGAAGTCAGCTACCATTTGCCCCTGGAGCTCAGCACCTTGTGCGGCATCGAAGCCAACATAGTAGGTTTTGTCGTTGAAGTTGAGGGCAGCTGCGTCGAGTTCGCCGGTAGAGCTATTCGATGGCTGACGGTTGAACCATACGAGCGGCTTATCGGCATTCGACACTGAAGCACCGGAATTGCCTTCAGACGAGGAGGTGGAATCGCCACCACCACATGCGGCGAGGCTTCCCAACACCATTGCTGAGATTGCCGCCAATGAAAGAATCTTTTTCATGTGCGTCCTTTTCGTTTCGCATTAGTGAAGTGCAGATCACGTCACATCTACCTAGTGTACATTCTGAAATTCTGTGGACTCGCATCACCTGTCTGACGACTTGTGAGATGTGCCGCATGGCCGATCGTGGATCGTGAGGTGGTAGGCCTTTTTTCCTAGGTGATCTTCACGGAGCATAGTCCACATATTGAGCTCAATCTTTGCTCGTTTTCTAACATGAGCCCAGCGCGCTCTCGCAACGTGCGCAACGCATGCAACAATAGCGCTATGGGTTTTTTCGACTTTATGTATGCAGGAGGCACTCCGCGCATCACGGTTGCCGAAGCGCGTACGCGCCAAGCTGCGGGTGAGCCCTTGATCGATATCCGTGAGATATATGAGTGGAACCGTGGGCATGCTGCCGGCGCTGTGCATATTCCGATGGCACGCTTGGCTGGCTCACTCGATAACTACGATAAGGCCCAGGAAATCATGCTCATCTGCGCTTCGGGCAACAGGTCGCTTACTGCGGCACAACGGCTTATCGAATTGGGATACAAGGCCGTATCGGTTCATGGGGGTACCACGGCGTGGAAAAGCGCCGGTTACCCCATGGAGACATAGAGGTCTGGGCACTAGAGGATCCAAGGAAGTGCCGCGCGGCAAGTATGTTTCATTCACGCTTCATTGATGCCGCGTAGCCTCGCACAGGGTTCTACGCCACGCGGCTTGCTCCTTGAGCGGCGTACGCATCGAGGAATTGTGGGAGCGTCCATCCGCGTTTCTCAAACGCAGCGGTGACGGCCTCGCATGTGGAGTTAACGTCGTCTTCTCGCACGAGGGCAATTGCAGAGCCCCCGAAGCCGCCGCCCGTCATGCGAGCTCCTAGGGCGGCGCAACTGCGAGCGGTATCAACCGCTACGTCGAGTTCTGGAGCGCTCACTTCATAGTCGTCCCTTAGAGAAGCGTGCGAGGAGTAGAACAACGTACCTAGTTGCTCATACTCTCCTGCGCGCAGCGCGTCTGCAGCGTCTTTTACCCGTTGGATTTCAGTGATGACGTGTTTTACTCGCGCATATTCAATCGGATCGGTCAGGCGTGAGAGCGTCGCGTCAGGATCGGGCAGTTCACGAAGAGTGTTCACGCCTTCGCGCGCGGCTACCGCTTCACATGTGGCTCTGCGCTGCTCGTATTGGCCGTCGTTGAGGGAGTGATGTGCCATTGTATCTATCACGAGCAGATGGAGCCCGTGAGATTGAAGGTCAAAGGGAATCTGGGTAAAACCGCCCGTTAAGCAATCGAGAAGAAGGGCATGGGCGCGTATGGCCTGCATTGAGGCTGATTGATCGAGCCCGCCCGTTGCTGCTCCGGCCACCCGATTCTCTGCTAGCATACCGGCATGGGCGAGTGTGGTACGCCCTTCGCGTGAGTCGGCGAGGCCGAGACCATAGAGATCGCTAACCCCCATCGCCACGCAGCACTCCATCGCAGCTGAGCTTGAAAGACCACCTCCAAGAGGTACGCATGACGCAATTGCGGCGTCAAAGCCTGTAGTGATCTGAGCGGCATATTCTGGTGTTTGGCACAAAGCCCACACGGGGCCGGCAGCATATTTAACCCACTTCGGGATATCTGCGCCGGGATAGATCGCGTCAAGCGTGCCTTCCCATAGTGGATCGCCACCTTGAGACGGAATCAAACGCACAATACGATCATCACGGCGAGCCATTGCATTGTATGCCTGATGTGGAAGCGCAATTGGCAAACACAACCCGCCATTGTAATCGACATGCTCGCCGATGAGGTTCACACGCCCTGGAGCAGCCCAGACTCCCTCCGGTTCGTAACCGTACGCCCTGCGGAATAGTGATCTTGCTGTGTCGATACCTTCTTGCACGCTGAGTGCCTTGCGTATGCTAGCCATGTTGATAGTGTACTGTACATGGGCTTGTGATCTGAGCTAACTTCGCGCGTCGGGCATCGAATGACTAAAATTAGGGCGTACTAGACCGGAAAGGGAATCATGGATCTCAGCCCACTTGACGAAACGGGTATTGCCCGCGCTGTGCAGGAGGCTCAGCGTGCTTTCGCTGGCGCGAATTCGCCAGAGGAACTCAAAGCAGCACGCCTTGCACACAGCGGTGATAATGCGCCTATCACGCATGCTAACGCGCTTATCAAGACCCTCGACAAAGCCGATAAACCCACTGCGGGCAAACTGCTGGGGCAAGCGCGCAAAGCAATTCAAGCTGCACTCGCACAGGCGGCGTCACGCATTGAAGCGGCAGCCGAAGAACAGATGCTCAAAGACGAGCGCGTGGATGTGACGATGCCGACTCGCCGATCTCCAATTGGTGCGCGCCATCCTCTCGCCGTATTGATGGAGGACGTCTCCGATTTCTTCGTTGGGCTGGGATGGGATATCGCTGAAGGCCCCGAAGTAGAACACGAGTGGTTCAACTTTGACGCTCTCAATTTCGGGCCAGATCATCCAGCACGCCAGATGCAAGACACATTCTACGTGGATGGCATTGAGAAGGTACACGTTGGGCAGAGTGTCGCCGCAGGCAACGAACTCACGCCTGAACCTGGGCTCATACTGCGCACGCACACCTCGCCAGTTCAGGCACACACGATGCTGGAGCGCGGGGTACCCGTCTATATCGCATGCCCGGGCAAGGTATACCGCACGGATGCGCTCGATGCCACGCACACGCCCGTCTTCCATCAAGTTGAAGGGCTCGCCGTTGATAAAGGGCTGACGATGCAACATCTCAAGGGCACGCTTGACCATTTCGCGCGCGCAATGTTTGGCCCAGAGGCGAAAACACGTTTGCGACCATCGTATTTCCCCTTTACTGAACCAAGTGCTGAGATGGATCTGTGGTTCCCTCAAAAGAAAGGCGGAGCTGGATGGATCGAATGGGGCGGTTGTGGAATGGTGAACCCCGAAGTATTGCGCAACGCCGGAGTTGATCCGAGCCAGTACACAGGCTTTGCGTTTGGCATGGGTCTAGAGCGCACGCTGATGTTGCGGCACGGCATCGCCGACATGCGCGACATGGTTGAGGGCGATATTCGTTTCTCACTGCAATTTGGCACCACGGGAAGGGGCAACTGATATGCCGTTAATACCGATCGAATGGTTAGCACAACACGTGGAGGTGCCGGCAAACCTCACTGCTTCTCAACTGGCCGCAGATCTCGTACGCGTCGGTCTCGAAGAAGAAGAGATTCATGGCTCGCAGGTCACTGGCCCGATTGTGGTGGGCAAAGTGCTTACGCGCGACGCAAAAGAGCAGACGAATGGCAAGGTCATCAACTATTGCCGCGTAGACGTGGGCTCGCACAACGATGCGCCAGGGGAAGGCAAGGAACCCTCGGATCTTCCATCGCGCGGAATCATATGCGGTGCGCACAATTTCGAGGTGGGCGACTATGTGGTCGTTTCTCTGCCGGGTGCCGTGCTTCCCGGGGATTTCCAGATTGCTGCTCGAAAAACGTATGGGCATATCTCGGACGGCATGATCTGCTCTGCTCGTGAGCTCGGGATAGGTGAGGATCATTCAGGCATCATCGTCCTTGCCCGCGGGAAGAGCGACTACGAGCAGAAGAATCTGCCGGCGGTGGGCGAAGATGTACTGCCATATCTGGGCATCGGCGGTGAAGTGCTCGAAATCAATATCACACCCGATCGCGGATACGCCTTCTCTATGCGTGGCGTAGCTCGCGAATATTCCCACTCTACGGGTGCCAAGTTCACCGATCATGGGCTTGTTGAAAATGCGCCATATGCGGTTCCAGAATTCAACAATGAAGGCTTCGCTGTACATGTGAATGATACGGCTCCGATCCACGGTAAGATGGGCTCGGACAAATTCGTGACTGTTTCAGTGCGTGGAGTCGATCCCCATGCCCAATCGCCCAAATGGATGCGAGATCGCCTCAATGCGGCAGGTATGAGGCCGATCTCTCTTGCGGTGGATGCCACGAATTATGTGATGCTCGATCTGGGTCAGCCGCTCCATGCCTACGATCGTGATAAACTTACCGCGCCTATTGTGGTGCGCAGGGCGCGCAGCGGCGAAAGCCTCGTCACTCTTGACGATGTGAAACGCGCACTTGACCCAGAAGACCTCCTCATCACAGATTCGCTCGGCGGTGAGGGTGAGCACGTGATAGGCCTTGCGGGCACAATGGGTGGCCAAGATACTGAAATCTCTGCCGATACACGAAATGTGCTTGTGGAGGCGGCTCATTTTGATGAAGTGAGCGTTGCGCGTATGGCGAGGCGGCACAGGCTGCCCTCAGAAGCATCAAAGCGTTTTGAGCGCGGGGTGGATCCGGAGCTGCCTGAGGTAGCGGCGTACGCTGTGGCGAATCTGCTTGTAGAGTACGGTGGTGGCGAGATCGACGCTGCAAATTACCGCTTCGATGCCACCACGGCCCGTGAGCCGCTCGAGTTTTCTACGTCCGAGACGCAGCGCCTCACTGGCCTTCGTCTTTCGCCAGATACTCAAGTTGAGCTCCTGGAACAAATCGGGTGCGATGTTGAGCGTATGAGGCAAGACGGCGAAGAGCTTTTGCTGTCCGTCACGCCGCCGAGTTGGCGCCCGGATCTCGTTGGCTCGGCTCACTTTGTTGAAGAGATTGCGCGGCTCGTCGGTTTCGACGAAATCGAATCCATCGCGCCGAGCGCTCCAGCCGGTAATGGCCTAAGCGTCGTCCAACGCCAAAAACGCGATATCGCACGCGCCCTCGCCGAGCAAGGCTGGGTGCAGGTGCTGAGCTATCCGTTCGTTTCTGCTGAGGTATTCGCTCGGCAGGGTATCGCCGATGGAGATGAACGCCTCGAGGCAATTCGTTTGAAGAATCCTTTGCAAGATGAGGCGCCGTTGATGCGTACCTCGATTCTGGATTCTCTTCTCGAGACGGCACGGATGAACGTTTCGCGCGGAAACGGCCAAGTGGCGATTTTTGAAACCTCGGTGGTGACGCGGCCACGTGGCATCGAGCCCACCCCTGCGATTGGTGTGGGTAGACGCCCGAGCGATGCACAAATCGATACGTTAATGCATGCCATCCCTGCTCAGCCCTACCATGTTGCGGGCATCGCATGTGGTGAAGTAGTTGCCTCGGCAGCGGGTATCGACGCGGTGGTATGGGACTGGCGAGATGCTGTTGAAGCCGCTCGCACCATTGCTCATACGATCGGGCTTGAACTGGACGTAGACAATGCGCAATATGCGCCTTTCCATCCCGGCAGATGTGCTCAGCTGAGTGTAGCTGGGAGGGTGATCGGCTACGCTGGCGAGCTCGCACCCAGAGTGTGTAAGGAATTTGGTTTGCCCAAGCGTAGTATTGCATTTGAAATCGATGCGGATGCGCTTTTTGATGCTCGGGGGAGCGAGCCGGTTCAGGTGCAACCTGTGGCCGTTAATCCTGCTGCAAAAGAAGATATTGCGCTGGTAGTCGATGATTCCGTACCCGCGGCAAAAGTTGCGCGTGTGATCCGCCATGCTGCCGGAGAGATTCTGGAAGATCTCCAACTGTTTGATGTGTATCGAGGAAGTCAGATACCTGATGGCAAGAAGTCGCTCGCGTTCGCACTGCGATTCCGTAGCCTCGATCATACGTTGACGGCAGAGGAAACGGCTGCTGCGCGCAAACGGATTGTGAAGCAGACACGCAAAGCAGTGCATGCGGAGCTACGGGCATAACGCCCAACACTGTGCAATATGTGGTAGCGCGCCGAGGGTGCGGTGAGTATGTGCTTCTCGTGTGTACCTCGTGAGAGTTGAACAGCGTGTGGTAAAGGCACAGCGTCTCATGTATTGAGGCTCACTCCCGCCATAATTGGATGTATATACATAATGGCGTATTGTTATGCATAGCGCGGATGGGTTATCGCTCATCCGATAGCGATGCCTGACGCGGTATCAAGAAGATACATTCAAGGAGGCGGGTGTGAGTACGATACACGTTGCGGTTGCTGGCGCATCTGGTTATGCCGGTGGGGAAGTGTTACGCCTTATCTCCCAGATTCCACAGTTCGAGGTGGGTGCGCTTTGTGCCCATACCTCGAGTGGTGCGCTGAGTAATCATCAACCTCATATCGCGTCGCTAGCCAAACGCTCACTTGAACCTATTTCGGCCGAGCGTCTCGCTGAACATGATGTTGTGTTTATTGGGTTACCGCATGGCAAGTCTGCCGAGCTTGCTGCGCAGATCGATGCGATAAACCCGCAAACGATTATCGTAGACCTAGGGGCTGATCATAGGCTCCTCAATGGTGACGATTGGCGCGAGTACTATGGGAGCGAGCCGAGTGAGCCCTGGGCTTACGGGATGCCGGAGCTCTATCGAAAGCATGCGGCCAATAAGCAGCTAGGCGGTGAACATACACAACGAGAGATCTTGGCTTCGTCAAGGCATATCGCAGCTCCAGGGTGTAACGCTTCGGCCGTCACTTTCGCTGCGCAGCCTGCGGTAGCTGCAAGTATTTCCGATGGCAATGATCTTGTAGCGGTGCTCGCCGTAGGATATTCGGGTGCAGGAAAAGCACTCAAACCCCATTTGCTTGCCAGCGAAGCATTTAACAATGCCACGCCGTATTCGGTAGCCGGCACGCATCGGCATATTCCGGAAATTGCCCAAAACCTTAAGATCGCTGGCGCAGCAGCACCCGCGATTTCGTTCACTCCAGTACTTGTGCCTATGGCTCGCGGGATTCTTGCAACGGTGTCGATGCCGGTGCAAGCTGGCACAACTGGCGCAGACGTTATCGAGGCTTACCGTGAGTTCCTTGATGGTGAGCCATTCGTGCAATGGACTGATTCATGGCCGAGGGTAGACTCCACGATCGGCGCTAATACGGCGGTCATCCATGCAGAACTAGATCGTGACGCTCGCCGTCTTACCGCCGTCTGCGCGCTAGACAACCTTGTGAAAGGCACAGCTGGAGCCGCGATCCAATACCTCAATCTAGCTCTTGGCATTGAAGAAACGAACGGTTTACCAGTGAACGGAGTAGCTCCATGAGCGTCACGTATGCACAAGGCTTTCGCGCTGCTGGTGTTGCTAGCGGGATCAAGAATTCGGGCAAGCGCGACGTTGCCCTCGTCGTCAATGATGGCCCGAATCATATTGCAGGTGTTGTGACGACGCAGAACCGTGTGTTTGCAGCACCAGTGGCATGGACGCGCCAAGCCTTCGATGGTACCTTCCACGCAGTGGTGCTCAACTCGGGCGGCGCAAACGCTGCCACGGGCGAAGCCGGCTTCTCCCAATCTCAGCGCACCGCTGAGTATGTGGGCGCATCCCTTGGCCTGGGAGCCGAAGACGTCGCAGTATGTTCCACAGGGCTTATTGGCGAGCTTCTACCCATGGAGAAGATGTTATCGGGCGTAGATAGTGCTGTAGCAGCGCTAAGTGATGCTGGAGGAGCTGACGCTGCCGAGGCAATACTTACGACCGACACTCATTCAAAAACCGCCACATACAGCTCATCCCACGGTTACCGCATGGGTGGCATGGTGAAGGGCGCAGGAATGCTCGCTCCCGCTATGGCTACGATGCTCTGTGTGATCACAACAGATGCCGTACTCGATAGCGCACTCGCTCAGCGTGCACTCGAACGGGCGATCAACTACAGCTTTAACCGGATCGATTCCGATGGAGCGATGAGCACCAACGATACTGTGATACTGATGGCGTCCGGCGCTAGTGGTGTTGCACCAGACGCTGACGCTTTTACGGATGAATTGACGAACCTGGCGCAGGATCTTGCCCGCCAGCTTATCGCAGATGCTGAGGGCGCAAGCCACGAGGTAAAAATCACCGTACGGGGCGCTGTCAGTGAAGATCAGGCGCTAATCATCGCTCGGGCGATCTCGCGCTCAAATCTGCTCAAAGCTGCGATTTTCGGCAATGATCCAAACTGGGGGCGCGTGATATCGCAAGTTGGCACGGTACCTGAGAGTATGGCGCAATTTGACGCGCAAAATATCGATGTGTGGTTTAACGGTGTGCAGGTGTGCCGAGCCTCGGGCCTTGGCGACGACAGATCAAATGTGGATCTGGCCTCTAATCGTCTTGTAGAAATCGTTGTGAACGTGAATGCTGGCAAGGAGGAGGCCGAATTGTGGACTAATGATCTCACCTACGACTACGTTCACGAAAACTCGGCATATTCATCATGAGCACAATACTCAGCCGTATCCAAAACGCTCAGCAGAAATCGCAGGTGCTTATTGATGCCCTGCCGTGGATGCGTGAATTCTCAGGGGCGCGCGTCGTCATTAAATATGGCGGCAACGCAATGACGAGCCAGGAGCTCAAGCACGCATTTGTAGAAGATGTGTTGTTCTTGCACCATGCAGGGCTCAAACCGATTGTGGTGCACGGGGGCGGTCCTCAAATTAATACCATGCTGCACAAGATGGGCATCGAGTCGAAGTTTTCTGGCGGATTGCGAGTCACTGACGACGATACGATGAATGTGGTGCGCATGGTGCTAACTGGCCAGGTGCAACGCGAACTCGTTTCGCTACTCAATACTCACGGCCCCTATGCGGTTGGCCTTTCGGGAGAAGACGCCGGTTTGCTTCAGGCTCGCCGCCGGCAGGTGTCTGTGGCAGGAAAGCCTATCAATATTGGGCATGTGGGCGATGTTACCCGCGTTGACCCTCGTGCGATTGAGGATCTTCTCGAATCACATCGGATCCCGGTGATTTCTACGGTGGCTACAGATGTAGATGAGCCTGCTGAGGTGCTCAACGTCAACGCCGACTCTGCGGCGGCTGCCCTTGCTATTGCTGTGCGGGCGAAGAAGTTCGTGATGCTCACGGACGTGGAAGGCCTGTATTTGAACTGGCCCGATAAATCGACGCTTGTGGCTACTATCAACACCGACGATGCCGCCGCGCTGCTCCCGAGCCTTGATTCGGGCATGGCGCCGAAAATAGAAGCTGCAATTCGCGCGGTAGACGAAGGTGTAGAACGAGCCCATATTATCGATGGGCGAATTACTCATTCCATGCTGCTTGAGATTTTCACCAATGAAGGGATCGGCACCTTGGTGTCTCGCGATGCTGCATCGATCGCTGATCGGGTTGCCGAGGTGGTAGGTTCACATGCGCAAAACGCTGGCGCGCAGCCGCGAACGCCGGCCAATACGAACTCAGCAAACTCTGAAAAGGAGGAGTGAAGAATGGCTGGCGATCAATGGGAACACGCTTATGCTCACAGCCTCACCGATGCATTTGGAATGCCGTTGTTGGAGCTCGATCATGGTGAAGGGGTTTATGTATGGGATACGGATGGCAAGAAGTATCTTGATCTGCTTGCAGGTATCGCCGTCAACGCTTTGGGTTATGCGAATCCAGCCCAGCTGAAGGTGCTTCGCGAGCAAGGTGAGCGCATAATGCATGCCTCGAATTTCTTTACAACGCGCCCACAACTCGAGCTTGCCGCAACGCTTCAAGGGCTGTTAGACGACGAAGGTTATGTAGGCTCCGATGCTCGCGTTTTCTTCACGAACTCTGGTACCGAAGCGAATGAGGCGGCTCTCAAAATTGCATACTTGCATAAAAAGGGTGGGAAAATCCTTGCTCTAAGGCATGGTTTTCACGGCCGTACGTTAGGTGCGCTGTCCATCACTGATAAGAGCGCAATTCGTGATCCGTTTTTGCCGTTGTTACCGAATATCGAATTCGTCGATCCGGACGTTGCGAGCCTGGACGCCGCATTTGACGATTCAGTGGCCGCAATCTTCATGGAGCCCATCCAAGGTGAGGCAGGTGTGCAGCCGATTGATCCTGAGGTGCTTCTTCGTGCGCGGGACTTATGCGATGCGCACGATGCGATTCTTGTAATAGATGAAGTCCAGACGGGTATGGGACGCACGGGCCGGTGGTTTGCCCATTCGCGACACGTGAAAGCCGATGTGGTGACGCTTGCAAAAGGCCTCGGTGGTGGTTTCCCTATCGGTGCAGCAATCTCCCTCACGCGTAAATCGCGCGTCTTCACGCCGGGTAGCCACGGCACCACCTTCGGCGGAAATCCTCTAGCATGTGCCGTCTCTTTGGCGACGATTGCCCAGATTCGCCCCTTGCTCGCTCATGTATCACAGGTAGGAACGTGGTTACGCGAGCAGTTGGAACGCGGTGGGTATCACACGCGTGGTGAGGGGCTCCTTATCGGTATTGAGGTAACTGATTCTCTTCGCGCCTCCCAAGATTTGAGAGAGCAGGGGATTATCGTGAATAACCCCAATCCGAATACGATTCGCCTTGCCCCGCCTTTGATTATTGAGCCCGGAGACCTTGAACCTTTTGTTAGCGCTATGGCGAGTATGCATGGACCCCAAGGCGTCTAAAACACACAAACGAAATACACTGGATTAATACGAAATAGTAGGAGAAATCATGACGCAGAAAGATCGGGTAGTATTGGCCTACTCCGGTGGCCTTGACACTTCAGTCGCAATTGGTTGGATTGGAGAACGCACGGGCGCCGAAGTGGTGACGGTTTCGGTAGACTGTGGCCAAGGTGGCGAAGATCTTGAAGTGATACGCCAGCGTGCACTCGACTGCGGCGCAGTAGAGGCGTATATCGCAGATGCGAAAGATGAGTTCGCGAGCGACTATTGCATGAAGGACCTCCAGGTGAACGGCGTCTATATGGATTCTTATCCGCTCGTATCGGCGCTTTCTCGCCCCCTTATCGTCAAGCACCTTGTGACGGCGGCTCGGCAATTCAATGCAAACGTGGTTGCTCACGGCTGCACAGGCAAAGGCAACGACCAAGTGCGTTTCGAAAATGGAATCACATCCTTGGCACCTGATTTGAAATGCATCGCACCGGTACGCGACTTAGCATTGACGCGTGAGTTTGCCATCGATTACGCAAACAAACACGACTTACCGATCGAGACCACCCACCACAATCCTTTCTCAATTGATCAAAACGTGTGGGGGCGTGCGATTGAAACAGGCTATCTTGAGGATTTGTGGAATGCTCCCACGAAGGATGTCTACAACTACACAGATGATCCGGCCTATCCTCCGCTCCCAGACGAAGTTGTGATCACCTTTGACAAGGGTGTGCCTGTGGCGATTGACGGCAAGAAGGTGACGCCTCTGGCAGCGATTCAGGAGATGAATAGACGAGCGGGGGCGCAAGGTATTGGCCGTATCGATATCGTCGAAGATCGCATGGTAGGCATCAAATCTCGCGAAATCTATGAGGCTCCTGGAGCGATGGCACTCATCACAGCGCATAAGGAGCTCGAACGCGTGACGGTAGATCGCGAGCAAGCCCGTTTTAAGCAACGCGTCGCACTGCGGTGGAGTGAGCTCGTATACGAAGGCCAGTGGTTCTCGCCGCTGAAGCGCTCGCTCGATGCTTTCATCGCAGACACCCAAGAGTATGTTTCAGGCGATATTCGTATGGTGCTCCACGGCGGGCGTGCCGTTGTGACGGGCCGCAAATCTGATACGTCTCTCTACGATTTCAACCTCGCCACATACGACGCTGGTGATAGTTTTGATCAAAGCTCGGCCAAAGGCTTTATCGAGCTCACTGGCTTGACGTCAAAACTCGCCGCTGCACGCGATATGAAGTTTGGTAAAGGTGAGGCAATGCCCAAGCTTAGCCTCTCATAGCTAGAGCTGTGGCAAGGTTTCGCGCGGGTGGCGAGATCTAGAACTGGTGTCTGGCGGCAACGCCGCAAGCTGGTGCTGTGGCCTAGAGCTAGCGCCACAACCTTGTGGCAACGTAGGGCGCAGCGGCTACATGAACGAGAGGAAGAGGGAGACAGGCGCTACCAGGTGTCAGGGTGATTTTCGCTTCACCAACGAAACGCTCAATGCAGTGCTCATACCGCGGCGATTCTGATTGATTAATCAGAACAAGTTGTGAGATTGATTGCTGAAATGTTGTCAGACAAGTTATGCTAATGGCGTGAATACAAAGAAGTATCTTGTGCGTGCTCTGTCAGCTATATGCGTTGGGCTGTTGACCTTGGGAGCGCTGATTGCTCCTGGTAGTGCTCTGGCTGCCCCCGCGAACACTGCTGTCACCACTGAAAACAGCAACGTGACCATCGTTCTTACTCCCACGAGTTCACCCGCCGGTGACGACTGGGCCGTGGGTGAGCGCATGACTTTCGATTTGCAGCTCACTAATAAAACCAATATCGTGCGCGGCTTCAATGTGCGTTCAACGAACTTTGACTATGTTGAGTCGAACAACCAGACTGCGGCTGGCTGTAAATGGACGCACGCGCAGCCGAATCAAGTCTATCCGTGCCCAGGCAAACTCACCCACACCGTCACCGAAGCAGATGTGGCGGCAGGCGGTTTCCAACCGAGCATCACCTACACCATGTATTCAGGACCGAACTACAACGATGGTGCCGTGCTCGCTGGTGGCATCAACATTCCGGCACAATCCACGATCACGCTGACTAACCCGAAAGCGAACGGTTTGGCGTGGCGCGTGGGTGAACGCATGACTTTCTCTGTTCAGCTCACCAACAACACTGGAATCCAGCGCTCTTTCGAACCTGGCGACACGAACCTGTCAGGCACTGACGGCTGCAAATGGAGAACCTTCAACAATGGTGTAACGGCGAACTGCAATAAGTTCGAGATCTATCACGATGTCACCGAAGAAGATCTGCAGCGCGGCTCTTTCACTCCCAGCCTCACCTGGAAGATGTATGCGTCAACCGGGTATGAGGGTGCCACCGAGAACTTCGCTCCCACCATCGGCCAGGCGTTCCCGGTAGCTGAAGCGCTCAAACTCGTCTCTGTGGAACAGACGGAACAATCCACTCAAGACGAATATCACACCGGCGATGACCTCGTATTTACTGTCACTATCGCAAACGGTGCCGATGAGGCTCTCACCGTCTCGCCTGTGACTGATGGCAGCAACGTCACTTTCGACGATGATTGCGCCGATGTGCGCCTCGCCCCGCAGGAACGCATGACCTGCAACGTGCGTTACACGCTGCAAAACCAAGACCTCGCTGAAGGTAGTATTGACGTTGTCGCCATATTCAGCGGTGTTGATGCTTCCGATGTGGAACACGATAGGCTCACGGCGCGCCAAGACGACTACCGGGTGCGCGGCGTGTTCGATTCTGCCACCGCCTTCAAGCCGCATGACGTGAACCCTGGCGCCCCAGCGGCGATCAGTAACATGCAGGTTTTGGCTCAGAGCGACCGCACAAACGTCTATCGCATCCCGGCGATCACGGTGGCTCAAAACGGCGACGTTCTCGTATCGTATGATGCGCGCCCCAGGGCCGGCGTGATCGGCGCGGCTGCCGGGAGAGCTGGCGGTGACTCGCCGAACGAAAACTCGATTATGCAGCGCCGTTCCACAGACGGCGGTAAAACCTGGCAGCCAGCCACAGCCGTTGCGGCCGGGGAGATCGGTAGCCACGGCTATTCTGACCCGTCATACGTGGTTGACTACGAGACAGGAAAGATCTTCAATTTCCACGTCTATAGTGGCGATAAAGGATTCCCGGAAGCCACATACAGTCTCGATGGCGGAGGCAACGTGGATGAAACCAGCCGTAGCGCCCTCAATTTCGGCTTATCGGTGTCTGACGATAACGGATATACGTGGCGTGAAGAAGTCATTACGGCTCAAGTGTTGAAGGGCAAAGTACCTGGAGCGGTGTCGTGTTTCGCTACATCTGGTGGTGGAACTCAGAAACTGCAAGAACCGCATAAGGGACGGCTGCTGCAGCAGGCTGCTTGCCGTGTTGAAAAAGACGGTCGAGAAGTGATTTCAGCTTTTACAATCTATTCTGATGACCACGGTGCTACTTGGCATGGCGGCGAGTTTACGGCAAGTGAGGTCCAGGGGCTTGGATCGCTGCGCTTTGATGAAAACAAGGTCGTAGAGCTCTCTGATGGCTCCTTGATGCTTAACTCTCGCACCTGGACGGGGGATACCGGGCCGCGCCACCGGATCACCGCTATTTCTCGTGACGGCGGCGTCACCTGGGGCGATTACAAGATCCGTAGCGAGCTTGTTGACCCATCTAACAATGCTCAGATTATTCGAGCGTTCCCTAACGCGAAACCGGGGTCGTTGCGTTCGAAAGTGCTATTGTTTTCCAATACTGCGAACGATTCCAAGAGAACCAATGGCACGATTTCAATGTCGTGTGACGACGGCGCAACCTGGCCTGTTCGTAAACAGTTCCGTGCCGGGGGTACGGGCTACACCACGATGGTTGTTCAAGATGATGGAACAATCGGGTTACTGATGGAACCCAACGGTGGCGGATGGGCAGACATTGCCTACCAAAACTTCTCGCTCTCGTGGCTAGCACCCACCAGCCAGCAGTGCAGCGAACTCTATACGCCCGACATCGCCGATGTGAAGGCAGAAACCGGTACGCCGATCGACCCGATCGCCCTGTTTGAGCGCGTCGTTAATAACGATCCGAGCCTGAAAGATACCGTCACCGTTGAGGGTTTACCGGAGGGTTTACGCTACAACGCTCAGACCGGGAAAGTGGAGGGCACCCCGACGGCTGCGATCGAGCGAACAACACCCTACACCGTGCGGGCAACTCTCACAGAGGAAAGTGACGGCACCCGCTACGAACGCTCAGCCACAGTAGAGTTCACGATCAACGTGTCGCCAACGGGTGGGCGCACCTGGTATGTTGCGGCTGACGGTGACGATACGAACGATGGTTTGAGCCCCGAGCGTCCGTTCAAGACCCTCAACCCGGTGAACCGTCTCGAACTTTTGCCTGGGGACGCAGTGTATCTGCGCCGAGGTGACGTGTTTAACGACCAGTTCATGCACCTGAACGGTTCAGGGAGCGCCGAAGCGCCGATTATTATTTCTGCCTACGGGGATACCACTGATCCGCTTCCTGTGATTAACACGAACGGTGAAGGTGTGTGGTACCAAGACTACAATGGGGCGCTTGATAACTCGAAGCACAAGGCCGAGGGTAATGTGTCGAGCTCGATTCTGTTGAAAGACGTTGAGTATATTGAGGTGTCTGACCTTGAGATAACGAACATTCGTCAAGCTGACCAGCCCGATATTATTGGCAGTATAGATGCGCTTGATCGTACGGGCGTGGCGGTGATTGCTGAAAATATTGGCACTGTGAATCATGTTGTG
>JALFZJ010000039.1 GCA_022783665.1 Arcanobacterium sp. | reverse complement strand
TCCCCGCCGTGAACGTCGAGCCCTTCGCCAGGCAATCGGCCTGCTCGAGATCGACCGCAGGCGTTTCGCGCTTTCGGTGCTATTCGGCTCCGGAGCAATCGGCTCTGGAGTTGGCCTCGGATCGGTTTCGGCATGGTTGATCGCCCGAGCCGCACAGCTACCCCCTGTACTCGATCTCCAAGTAGCTGCCACAGCGGTGAGAATGTTTGGTATCGGAAAGGCCGTATTCCGCTATCTTGAACGTATCTCTAGCCATTGGATCGCGCTCAACGGCATGTCTGCGATTCGCAGCGCCGTCTACAATACGCTCGCTGACTCTCCCACTGACGTCGTCACGTCCATACGTCGAGGCGATCTTCTCGCACGCACAGGATCAGACGTCGATGAGCTAGGCAACGTGGTTGTGAAGTCGCTGCTGCCCGCCGCAGTCTCCGTGGTAGTCTCGCTCATTTCGATCGGAATCGTTGCTTTCCTTTCCCCAAGTATCGGAGCAGTACTTGCTGCATGCTTGATTATTTCGGGTCTTGTATGCCCATGGCTGGCAATGAGAGGCGCCCGCATCGCCGAGATTTCTGGCGTCGAAGCTCGTGCTGCTTTGAACGCCGAATCGTTGATGCTTCTTGAAAACTCTGTGGAACTTCGAGTCTCTGGCCAATTGGCTCATATGGAGCAGGCCAGGCAGCACACTGAAACTAGAATTCAGCGCGAGCGCAACGCCAGCGCAAAGCCAACTGCACTTGCTGGCGCCATCGATGTGATCGCACTTGGTATCAGTGTATGCGCAGCACTGGTGATCGGTAGCCTTCAGGTGGCGGCTGGTACTCTCACCCCGATCGGACTCGTCGTCTGCACGCTTACTCCTTTGGCGGCATTTGAGGCAACCCAAGGGCTTACTGCTGCTGGTGTGCAGCTCATCCGTTCGGCTGCCGCAGCTGTACGGATCATGGACCTCCTGCAGAACTCTACAGCGCGCATCAAGCCATCGGATTCTACCGCTCGCACCAGGCGAAGTGATACGTTCTCAGCTGCCCACAGCACTAGCGAGGGCGCTGAGCGCTCGAGGCTCTCAGCACGTGCCTCGGCAAATGAGAGCACTAGCTTGCATGCCGATCAGATCGTGATTGGATGGCCGGATGGCCCAGACTTCAGCGAGCCGCTATCGTTCACCGTGCATAAGGGCGACGCAATAGCAGTCGTGGGCCCTTCTGGTATCGGTAAATCTACCCTTCTCTACACCCTCGCAGGCATGCTCCCACCGCACAAAGGAAGCGTGCTTCTCGATGGCGCAACGCCGCTCGATCGTATGCAACGCGCAGAGGTCTCCCGCCACGTTATCCTCACAGCCGAAGACGCACATATCTTTGAAACGAGCGTGCTTGAGAATCTGCGCGTCGTCAGGCCCGACGTCACCCCTGAGGAAGCCCAATCGCTCCTTACGCGAGCAGGCCTTAGCCAGTGGCTTGCCGATCTGCCTGAAGGAGTCGATACAATGCTCGGGGTAGACGGCGCAACAATCTCTGGCGGTGAAAGACGGCGTATTTTGCTAGCCCGGGCACTCGCCTCGCAAGCTGATATCCTCCTTCTCGATGAACCCGGTGAGCACCTCGATCCGCAAACGGCAGATGCTCTCATTGAAGATCTATTGCGTTCGGGTGGATCTGAACGTGGCGTGGTGCTCGTCACCCATCGCCTCAGCGCACTCAATGCAGCATCAGAGGTTATTATGCTCGGCGGCTCGCCAGTGCGAATCATTGCACGAGGCACACATGCTCAACTCGTTGATACAATGCCTGAATATGCCTGGGCTCTGGCGCAAGAATAGGTGGATTCGTGATGCAATACGACACGCAGACAAACCACATCATTTCCACCGCGCTTCACCTTACTCAACAACTTGATCGAATCGAAAGTATGCGAGATACCGTGCGCAGCGCTCGGGAGATTTCAGGCGCAGAGTTTGCTGCAGTCGGCGTACTCGATTCGCGTGGTTCTCTCATCGATCCGATCCACTCTCAAGATGGCGATACATTCCCGCCACGATGCCTCTACCATGAGCTTGCTCCACTCACGAATGCTATATCTCTCGACGGCCCGCTCGTCATCAATGGTGAAAGCACTGTAGCCCAAACACTTCAAAGCTATCGTGAAACGCAAGATAACGATCCGAACGCTCCTGAGCCACTCGCCGATACGCGTGAGCCCGAGCATATTCGGCACCCGCTTCCCTGCCCTGTAGAGAACTTCCTGGGAATAGCCATACCTGTGCATGGCCAGATCTGGGCTCGCCTGTTCCTGATCAATAAACCGGGCGGTTTCGATACCAACGATGTTGAAAACATGCAGCTCCTCAGCCAGGCAGCTGCGATAGCAGCTCGCAATTCGCGCGTATATAACGAGGCGAAGAATCGTGCGCGTTGGCTTACCGCCTCCCAGAACATCGTGGCATCACTGCTGGAGGGATCAGATGAAGAGGAGGCTCTGCAGACTATCACTGAAGAGATGCGCACCGCCGCACAAGCAGATATCGCAATGATGATTTTGCCTTCCATTGGCGGGGCATGGATGTGTGAGTTTGCAGCAGGTGAGGATTCTGCTCGTTTTATCGGCTTGAATTTCCCTCCTCGTGGCCGCGCCCGCACCGTTGCCCGCGAGCAGGCTGCAGTAGTAGTGGATTCTATGCAGCGCCTGGCAAGGGTGCGCGTGGCTCAGCTTCGCGAGTTCGGCCCGGCACTGTATGCGCCTTTGAGTTCACAGGGTGAGGGTATCGGCGTGATTTTGCTCCTGCGCCATCCAGGTGATATCGAATTTGACCTTCATGACCTTTCCATGGCCGAGAATGTGGCTCAACAAGCCACGATTGCGCTTCAGCTCGCTGAAGCGCGCCACAATAAGGAGCTTGCCGTCGAACTCGACGAGCGTGCCCGCATATCGCGAGATTTGCATGATCTTGCTATCCAGCAGCTGTTTGCATCAGGGATGCATGTCACGGCCGTCAAGGAAGATCTTGAAGCCAAAGGAGCTTCTGCTGAAATACTCGCCTCACTAGATGATGCAATTTGGGCGATCGATGAGTCTGTGACTCAGATTCGCCAGATTGTGCGTTCACTTCGCGACGAATCTTCACCACTTGCGCTCGTTGAGCGTCTCCAGCATGAAATGACAGTCGCCCTGCAGACTCTTGGTTTCGCCCCGTCGCTCGTCTTGAGATGGAATGGTGAGCCTGTAAGCGATTCGGACGACGCGACATTTATCGACGACGCGGTAGGCTCTGATATTTCAGACGACGTTGTGGCCGTTGTGCGCGAGGGCTTGTCTAATGCATCTCGCCATGCTCACGCATCCTCGGTGTCCGTCGTCGTCGCCGTCAGTGATAGTGAAATTACCGTCGAGGTGATAGACGACGGAGACGGCGTCTCTCGTTCTTTGTCGCGACGCTCAGGGCTATCAAATCTCGCGGCTCGGGCTCGGCGTCATCACGGCAGTTTTTCGCTTCATTCGAGGTATCCCGAGGAAGGCGTGGATGGCTCACCTGCTGCAACGCCATCTTCGGGTACCGTTCGCCGCGGCGCAATCATGACGTGGAGTGCGCCGCTACGCTAGCGTGGCCGCACGGGCGAGGCGAGCTAGGCCAGCTCGGGACTACCGCGCAGTGCTGCGCGCGTATCGCCTCACGGTATTAGCTACTGGTTACGCCATCCAGATGCGCGCTGCCCTGCCACCCAGGCAGCCACCTGGGTACGTCGTTGCATTCCCATTTTGGCGAGCAGTGCGGTGATATGGTTCTTAACGGTTTTCTCCGCCACGCCAAGTGTTTCACCGATTTCTCGGTTGGATAGCCCATCGCCAATCAGCTCAAGGACTTTGCGTTCCGAGGGCGTGAGATCAGCGGTGGGATCGTCATGATTGGCTCTCCGACGCGTCAATGTTCGCTCATCAAGAAGGGTACGCCCGTCAGCTACGGCTCGAATCACTTCTGTGATTTCTGCACCCCGCACAGATTTCAACAAAAACGCCTTTGCGCCTGCTTTGAGAGACTCTGATAGAGCGTCGTCATCATCGAATGACGTCAGCACAACGCACCGTGTGTCTGGCGATGCTTCGCGCAAAGCTTCCATCAGCTCGATTCCTGTGCCATCGGGCAGGCGCAAATCCACGAGGGCAACGTCTGGATGCATAAGCGTGGCGCGGCGCCGTGCCTCGGCAAGGCTTCCAGCTTCAGCGATCACCGTCAGACCGTCGGCGCGATCCACCACCTCAGCAATTCCTCTCCGAACAACCTCGTGATCGTCGATGATCATCACTTTGACGTCTTCATTTGCCATATGCTCGCTCGCTTCCGATAGTCGTAGTCATTGTGGTCTTGTGCATCAACGAATGGCGGCATCACTCAGGGGCGCCTGGTTCTCGAGTTTGAGATAGGCGTCTTTGCATGCGTCGAGCTTTGCAGCCTTCTGTGAGGTGCCATCTCCATGCCCCAGGTAGGCTTCCCCAATATACACTTTTGAATGATATATACGCGCATGGTCTGGGCCTTCACCACTTATGTCGTATGTAATCTCGCCCGGTATTCCCAATTCTCGAGCGCGTTCTTCGAGCGCTGTACGCCAATCGAGTGCGGGGCCAAGATGGCTCGCCTTCTTGATCTGCGGGATGATATGTTGCTCTACGACGCGCCGCGTCACGTCAATTCCGTGCGTCTCGTATGTGGCTGCGATGAGGGCTTCCACCGTATCGGAAAGAATTGAATCTTTGTTGCGCCCGCCGCTGCGTTCCTCTCCGATTCCAAGCCTGATATAGTCTCCCAGATTGAGGGATCGAGCTACATCCGCAAGCGCTTTTTCAGAGACGGCGGCTGATTTCGTTTTCGACATCATGCCTTCGTCGTCGTGATCGTAGGTGTGGAAGATATAGTCGGCAGCCACGTATCCCAGGATCGAATCCCCGAAGAATTCAAGCCGCTCGTTGGGCTGGAGATCGTGCTCGTATGCATATGAGCGGTGTGTGAGCGCAAGAGTGAGCAGATCACGGTCTATATCGGTTCCCCACTTAGCAAGGAGAGCATCGAGGTTCGAATCGTTCATCGCCTCCCCTTTCCCTGCTGCCCGTTGAGCTGATCATAACGTCTTGGAGCCTCATCACTCATTCCAGAGCCATCTACGTCATCTGGTGCTGCAGCGTTTTCACCGAAAGCACTTCCGCCCAAGGCATTTTCACCTGAAGCATTCTCCCTCGAAGCTGCCTCTGCGTCCTCCTGCGCTCGGAGCTGATCGGCGAGCGCATCGAGCGCCGAAAAGCGCGGATCAAGGAACTCGTGGTGATGATCCGGGGGAAGATCCTCCCACCGCTCGCCGCACACTTCGCATAATCCGAGGCATTCAGGTTTACATAGCGGGCGCAAAGGTAGCGACAGCACGATAGCGTCACGCACAAGCGGCTCTAAGTCAATCGCGTCTGATTCCACGATGGGAAGATCTTCAGCTTCTTCATCATCTTCATCTTCAAGAGCGGCTCGTGCTTCTTTGTAGTAGATAAGTTCCGAGATCTGCTCGTTCACATCGCGGGCAATATCGATCAGACACCGCGAGCACACGCCGCGCGCGTACGATCCTACCTCTCCCATGACGAGTACGCCTTGTTGAACCGATTGCAACTGCAGATCGAGTGTTATCGTCTCGCCTGCCGGCACACCAATAAGCTCCCCTGCAAAACCGTCGCCGGCCGGAACTTCAAGCGATAGCTCTTTGAATGCGCCTTCTTGCCGGGGCAGGTCAGCAATGGAAATAACATAAGGCGATGTGTGATCCATGCATTCGTCCTATTCGCGGGTCTTGTGTCTACGGCTACGATTCGTGTGTTCACCGTCGCCTGAGTTCTTCGCATCGCGTTGGGCGTCGCGATCTTTGCTGCGCTCCTGCTTCAGCGAACGCTCAGCGAGTACGTTACGCCCAGCATCGATCTGCTGCAAGAGATCGTCGATGTGATCTTGAAGTAATACGAGTTGCCCGCCAAGATTCTCGAGCATCGAATCCGAATACTGGTTCGCGCCTGTGGCCACCTTCTGGGCTTTCGCCTGTGCAAAATCCACGATCTTCTTCGCTTCGGCCTTAGCTGCTTGCGTCACAGAATCTTGAGCCACAAGCCGATTTGCTTCCTCGCGAGCACGGGCAATGATCCCATCCGCTTTGTCTTGGGCTTGAGAAATAAGATCGTCAAACTTCTTCTTTGCTTCGGCTGCGAGTTCTTCACTTTTCGCCTGGGCTTGAGCTAGACGGCGTTGAGAATCGTCGCGAACCGAGTCATGCATGGCATGTGCGTCGGCAAGCATCGAATCCGCTGCGAGAAGCTGCTCAGGGGCAATCGCACGTGCTGTTTCCAGCAGATCGAGCACTTCGGTACGGTTGACGACGATTGATGAAGAAAGCGGCACATTCTTCGCTTCAGTAACGATCTGGGTTAGTTCGTCAAGGATATCGATAAGGGTGCGTTCTGAGCGAGTGCCATCAGTATCGAAATCGGAGGCTTCGGCCGGTGAGACGGCCGTGCGTTCGTAATCTTCAGCCATTTTCTGCTACTTTCTGTGTCAATGCCTGCGCTACTGACGCCGGCACGAGGCCTTCAATGTTTCCACCATAGTGCGCGATTTCTTTGACGAATGACGACGCCACATGATTATATTCGGTACCACCCATAATAAACACCGTCTCTATACCAGAAAGGTACCTGTTCAATAGCGCCATGGCTTGCTCGTCGTCATAATCGGCGGTGCCACGCAAACCTTTTACAATGGCAGATGCGCCGTGATCGCGGGCAAAATTAGCGATTAATCCTTCCGCAAGTTCCACGCGCACGTTCTCCAGATCCGCGAGAGCGTCCTGCGCGAGCGCGATGCGTTCATCATTGCTGAACATATAGCTCTTCCTGGCGTTGTGCGCTACCGCTACGATCACATAATCGAACATTGTGCTCGCCCGACGCACCACATCTACGTGGCCGAGCGTGATCGGATCGAAGGATCCTGGGCAAATCGCTGTACTCATGTGGCTAGTGTATTACGAGATTCTCCCACCACGGCCGACCACACTCTTGTATCACCCCATCTGCGATCGTCGTCTTGAACAAGGCCGCCAGGCCAGTGGGGTTCGGGGGATTTCTTGTCTCGTTCCACTACCACCAGCGCATCATCAGCCAGATACGGCACAAGACGCTCCAGGAGTTGATCCAGCGCATCATCAGCGAATGCATACGGAGGATCGAGAAACACGAGATCCCACGCGTACTCCGGTGGCCCTGAAAGATAGCTTTCTACGCTTTGCGTAGCGAGGCGGATATCAAGGCCTGTGGCGCGGATATTCGTTCTAATCGTATTGATCGCACTTGGTGCGTTTTCTACGCAGACGACGTTGGCTGCGCCTCTCGATTTCGCTTCGAGCGCGATCGCGCCCGTTCCGCCGAAAAGATCGAGTACATTGCATCCCTGTATATATCCGTAATGCTCGAGGCGTGAAAAAAGCCCTTCTCTTACTCTCTCCGACGTAGGGCGGGTGCCACGCGGTGGCACTTTAAGCTGATGCCCTTTTGCGCTTCCTGCTACTATGCGCGTCACGTGTGCACCTCCTGAGGGTTAGCTTTTGTCAAGATACTGGGCTGCATTGGCGCGCTGCATTTGAAGCACCTGGCCTAAGAGTTCTTGATGTTCGCTCAGATCGGGGTCGCTCGCAAAGATATGATCCACCCATGCCTTTGTTTCGTCGATAATATCGGCATCATGCAGTACGCGCAAGAATTGCAGCGACGAACGCTTCCCTGATTGCTCAACTCCAAGCACATTGCCTTCTGAACGCAACTCGAGATCTCTTTGCGCCAATTTGAAACCATCAGTCGTACTTGCGAAAGCATCGAGACGCTCGCGGGCAAGAGATCCGTCCGCAGCGCTGTGCACGGCAAGGCATAGGCTCGGCTTGTGTCCGCGCCCGATTCTCCCGCGTAACTGGTGGAGTTGGGAAAGGCCGAAGCGATCGGCGTCTAGAATCACCATCATGGTAGCCTCCGGCACATCTACGCCTACCTCGATCACTGTGGTAGCAATCAGTAGGGGTACCTCCCCTTGTGCAAATGCTTGCATTACAGTGGTTTTCTCTTCGGTTGGCAATTGGCCGTGGAGCACACCGATACCGATACCGTGAAGCGCCGGCATCTGAGAAAGCTGCTCGTAGGTGTCCTCCACAGATGCCAGATCTGCTCCCTCGCCGTCTAGAATCTCATCGTCATTACTACCACGGCGAATACGCGGGCACACGACGTATACCCGCCCACCGGCGTCTATCTCCTCTCGCGCCCTGCTCCATACACGGGCCATCCACCGTTCATTCGCTGCTGGTACCAAGGTGGTGGTGATGGGCGCCCGGCCCGCAGGGAGTTCCTTTAACGACGACACATCGAGATCACCGAATATCGTGATGGCAACGGTTCTTGGAATCGGGGTGGCAGTCATCACTAGGAGGTGAGCGCCCGTGGCAAGGTGGTCTCGCTGCTCCACACCAAATCGGTGCTGTTCATCTACCACTACTAAGCCTAGAAACGGTATGTGCACCCCGGGCTGAATCAGTGCATGGGTGCCAATGATGAGTTGCGCCTGGCCAGATGCCACCTCTGCCAGCGCTACCCGTTTGCGCGCTTCAGGTAGCGACCCCGTGAGCATACGCACGCGCACAGCCTCGCCTGAGGCCCCTAACTCGCCGCCATGGCCGAGTTCGCCGAGCATATTCATGATCGATTCGTAGTGCTGCTGGGCGAGCACCTCGGTGGGTGCGAGCAATACAGCCTGATGCCCCGAATCAATCACTTGGAGCATCGCCAATAGGGCGACTATCGTCTTGCCCGTACCTACGTCTCCTTGGAGGAGTCTGCGCATGGGCACCGTGCGCCCGAGGTCATGATAGATCTCAGTAAATACATCTCGTTGCCCTGCCGTGAGTTTGAAGGGTAGACGGCGGGCAAAAGATGCGAGCGCACTGGCTTGGCTATGTGAGGCTTGGCCGGTTGCAGCGCTATCGCCTTGGCTCCACTCAGGCGAAGGATCGGCGATCACGGGGGCTGGCGCAAGGGTGCTTTGCCTGCGCGCGTAGCGGTTCGTGGCTTGGAGCAAGAATGCTTCACTGTATGCCATATACCTCTGGGCTTCCTCCCAGGCGTGGCGATCAGGAGGCGAATGAAGGATGCGGAGCGCGTCGAGCCGAGCGGGTAAATCTCGGGAGGCGCGGATAGCTTCTGGGAGTGGATCGGGTACATCACTGGGCGTGAGCAGTGGCAACACGAGCGAGACGGCTTTGGCGATATTCCACGATGCCACTGTAGCCCCAGCGTGATATATCGGAATTGGGGCGGTGATACGTTCAGCGTCAACGTGGTCCGGTGAATCTAGTGCTTCATATTGGGGATGGGTGAGCTGAAGCTTTCCTCTGTAGCGGCTCACGGTACCGGAAAACACCGCAATGCTCCCCACTGCTAGCTGGGATTTATGGTAATTGAGCGGCCGCGAGCTCTTCGAGAAGAACGTGAGTTCAAGAGTGTTGACGCCGTCTGCAATCGTCACGTTCAAGATGAAGCCTCTGCGTTGATGCATCTGGCGTATCTCTGAAGCTATCACTTGGGCTACGACTGTAACTGCTTCACCCTCGGTGATTGCCTCGATTGGCATCAGCGCTCCGCGTTCTGCAAGCCGGAACGGCACGTGGAATATCAACTCTGATACGGTTCGAAGGCCGAGCTTGGCAAGTTTATTGGCGCTGCGTTTTCCTATGTAGCGTTCAAGGGGATGATCCATGATGCCCGAAGTTTCGCTGCGAAGTGCGGATTGTTCAGGCATTGCGTCCCCCTCCCCTTTCCTACTACGCTACACTACAGCGAAAATGCTTTACAGCAGGGCAAAAAGGTAAGGAAAACCACGCCGCTGCTCACTTGGAATACAAGAGTTCAAAACGTTATCATTGTGGAGTTGCCATTTAGTGGCAGGCGTATGCCTACGCATCTGGGATGAGCAGCTCATATCCGGTGGTTTCCACTGTGAGTGGGTTTTATCCCCTCATGTGGCGTATGCCCACAGGAATAGAGGCGTATGCCCACAGAATAGACGTAAGGAGATACTCGTGGCCTCAGTATGTGACGTGTGCGGCAAGGGTCCAGAGTTTGGCAAGAGCGTGTCACACTCTCATCGGCGCACGAATCGCCGTTGGAACCCTAACATTCAGCGAGTGCGCGCACTCGTGAATAACACGCCAAAGCGCCTGAATGTATGCACCTCCTGCCTCAAGGCTGGCAAGGTGACGCGCAATATCTGATACACGGCATACACTTGTGCGTGTATGAGCCGCGTATGGATACGCAACCAATTCAATAGTGGCTGCGGCCTAGCTATCGCACATCGTGTGCATGAATGGCGGTGCTAGCGGAGGGCTGAACATATCTGATATGTTCAGCCCTTTTGCGTACGTTCCTGCGCCCATGCATGAGATCCCGTGCTGCTCGAGCACCCCACACCAATCCACTCCGCCGTGCTGCTCGGGGTTAATAGACAAAATATGTGTCTTATCCGGGCGTGTCGTTAGTTTTGGATCCAGCCTTTTCGGATGTGGAGTCCGTCTTCCCAGGGGTGTTCGTGGTCGATGTGGTTGTCGATCTCGGTTGGCTGGTCGGAGGTGGGTTTGGGGTTGGGTTCAGGCCGAGCCTGGCGTGTGTTAGTGATGAAAGTTTCTAGGGGCTGAGGGTTGATGGAGCGGTTGTAGAGCCAGTAGTCCAAGGCGGTGAGCATGTGCTCTTCTGACCAGCCACGGTGAGCGTGGAGGAAACCTTTCAACGGCGCGTTGATGCCTCCTTCGAGCGGGTTCGTCGTTGCCGCTAGTGGTTGGGCGCGGTCGATGCCCAGGTCGAGGTAGGTGAACAGCACATTGTCTTTGACGTATCTGTCTAGGGAGCGAACGATGCGCCGGGTGTGGTGGTGGGTGTACCACCAGGACTTGTTATTGACCGCGAACTTAGGCACTTGTGAGGCCGGGACGGTGTGTTTGTAGGTACGTTCGGCTAGCCACTGATCATAAAGGCTGTGAAAGGCCGATAGGCCTTTTTGCCACTCGATCGCTTCCTCGGTGGTGGTGATTTTCGTCAGGTCCAAGGCGAGCTTGTACAACGCTTTATGCTGCTTGATACGCGGCCTAGAGGTGGTGGTGCGGCGGATGTTGCGTTGGATATGGACCAAGCAGCGTTGAATACGGGCGGTGGGCCAGCAGGTTTTGATCGCGGCTAGGGCGCCTTTGTTCCCGTCGGTGGTGACCACGGCCGGGGCAGGGATACGCGACAGTAAGGCCGTGTAGGCGGCTTTAGATTCTTTGGCGCACAGCTGGTAGGCGATAACACCGTCAGTGCTAGCCGCCACCAAGACGCACCAGCCGTGAGCGATGTAGGTCCCGTCGATGAAGATCTGGTCATGAACCTCTCCGGTGATGTCCCAGATCGGGCGGGTATCCCAACACCAAGCGTGATCGCGATCCCACGTCCGAGTAGAGCCGGTTAGGCGACGTTTGGGTTCAGTGTCGGTAATGAATTCAACGAATTCGCGGAACTGTTTTTCGCGTTGCTGGCGCCGATGAGTGCTGGTGAAGCTGTGGCCACACGCCGGGCATCTCCAGCGCTGCCGGCCAGCACTCGTTGAGCCGTTCTTCTTCGTGACGGTCTGACAAATCGGGCAGCGGCGGGCGTGCGGGTTTGGTCTTCTCACCCCAAGCACGTAACCGGACAGATGTCAACGAAGCAACCACTTTCAGCGTCTCAACCTCAAGAACCCTGACTTTCCCTTATCACACCAATGAAAAACCTGATCATAAAACACATTTTTTGTCTATTAGCCCGCTGCTCGAGCACCCCACACCACTCCACTGCGCTGTGCTGAGCGTCACATAGGCCTCTTTTCGGCGTGATAACGTCATTATCGCGCCGTGCTCAGTACACGAGCATACGCGATGCGCTGCTTCGGGAATGAATCTTGAACTTCGTGACTTTTACCCCTCGGAAGCGCCCGGGACGCAGGTTCTGATTTCCCAGCCGGCCGGGCGAGCCGATTACCGAGATCATGCGCGCTGCCATAGAGCCTGCAGGCGATTGTGGCAGCGCGCAAAGCAGATGAAGGAGAAATCATTATGGCAACATTGAAAGAGCTACAAGGCAAGTACGTTATCGATCCAGCCCACTCACGTCTTGGCTTTATTGCACGCCACGCGATGGTGACGAAGGTTCGCGGCTCATTCGATGAGTTTGAGGGCTATGCTATCGGCGCTGGAGAGAATCTGGAAGACTCCACTATCGAGGTTCACGCTAAGACGACCTCTATCCAGACGGGCAACCAGGCACGTGACAAGCACCTGCGCTCAGGTGACTTCTTCGACGCGGAGAACAATCCTGAAGTAATCTTCAAGTCCACAAAGGTAGAGATCGTAGATGAGGAAACCCTGAACGTTACGGGTGATCTTACCGTTGCAGGCAAGACGAACTCCCTGACGATCCCGTTTGAATTCGGCGGTTCGGTAGTGGACGCGTACGGAAATACACGCATCGGCTTTGAGGGTCTGACGAAGATTTCCCGCAAGGAATTCGGTCTCACGTGGAACGCTGCTCTCGAAGCTGGCGGCGTGATGGTTGGCGACGTCGTCACTCTCGAAATTGAAATCGCAGCTACCAAGCAGGAAGACTAGTCTTTCTTCGCAATCGCATCCCCGGTATACCTATCCCCGGTATACAAAGCTTGAGCATAGGGCATCATGCACAGAGTGACAGTGCATAACGGATGCCTGCCGGCTTTGCCTACCGGGGATCCTTGCATTGCGGCGCAATAGTACGAAGCACTCAGCGTACGCACATGCCGCGCTATCGCAGCCCTGTACCTCGCTCTAGAGCGAGGGTGATGAGTTCATCAACAAGCGAACGATAGGGCAAACCCGTCTTCTCCCACATCACGGGATACATAGAGAACGGAGTGAATCCGGGCATCGTATTGATTTCGTTAACGAGGAGCTCACCTGACTCGGTGAGGAAAAAGTCTACGCGTGCGAGACCTTCGCAGGCGAAGGCATCGAAAGCGCGTACTGCCATTTCTTGAATACGCCTAGTTACCTCAGAATCGAGGTGCGCAGGCACCTGCATGCGCAGCTCCTCGGTATCAACGTATTTGTGTTCAAAATCGTAGAATTGAGCATTACGTGCTTCGAGTACCACTTCCCCGGGGGACGCGGCGCGCGCTGGCTCCACACCATGCCCGCCGAGCACCGCACACTCGATTTCACGGCCTCGCACCTCAGCCTCAATCAGCACCTTGGGATCATGCTTGTGCGCCGTTTCCATCGCAAGATCTAACTGCGATATGGTATCAACGCGGGAGATCCCAAGTGAAGAACCAGCACGTGCTGGCTTGACATACACCGGTAATCCGAGGCTCGCCACATCCTGCAAAACTCCAGCGCGATCCACGGCCCACCGCTGGCGCGTCACAGCTATTGATGGTGTGGTAGGGATACCAGCATCGTGGAGCACAATCTTCATATAATGCTTGTCCATGCCCGCAGCTGATGCAAATACACCACATCCCACGTATGGGATATTGGCCATCTCAAACAGCCCTTGGATGGTGCCATCTTCTCCGAACGGGCCATGAAGTAGCGGGAAGGCAACGTCAATATGGCCGAGGGATCGAAGCTGCATGCCCTGCTCGCTATCACAAGCAGCGAACCATTCACTCGAGCCGTTGCCCGGGGGCACGATCACGCGTTCATCACTGTCGGCTACCTCGGTAGTAGCTCCGCCAAGCTGGAGTTTGCTTGGATCGCTCTCCCCTGGCACCCACGTGCCGTCACGTCGGATGCCTATAGAGACGACGTCATAGCGCTTTGGATCTAAAGCTGCCATTACTGCGCCCGCAGTGGCGCATGAAATTGAGTGCTCGCCAGAGGTGCCACCATAAATCAGCGCCACCCGTATGCGCTCATCACCTCCAGGTGCTGGTGAACTCTGCAATCGTGCCGACTCATCTCCGCCCAAGGTATGGGTAGGTGGCAGTGTCGCGCCGTCGTCTACTCTCTTCACCCTTTGCTCCATTCACTTCCCACTGCGGCCGCACACGGCCCGACGCGCACAGCAATCTGTTAGCAATGATGCGCACAACAGGAATTGCCTTTACTCCGTGTATTCTACATCTGCCCCGAGGGCGGCAAGCTTGCGATTGAAATGCTCATACCCACGGTTGATAATATCGATTCCTCGCACGGTGGATTCCCCCTCAGCAGCGAGTGCTGCAATGAGATGAGAGAAGCCTCCGCGCAGATCCGGCACCAAAATATCTGCGCCTGCAAGCGGTGTGGGGCCTTGTATCACAGCGGAATGGTAGAAGTTTTCAAGCCCAAACCGGCATTGTTTCCCGCCTAAGCATTCACGGTACACCTGAATGTGTGCACCCATTTGGTTGAGAGCCTCGGTGAAACCGAACCGATTCTCATACACAGTTTCATGCACGATCGAGACGCCTTCAGCCTGAGTCAAAGCCACTACCATGGGCTGCTGCCAGTCGGTCATAAACCCGGGATGTACACCCGTCTCAATGGGAAGTGATTGCAACGGCCTACCAGGATGCCAGAAACGGATGCCGTCGTCGTCTACCGTAAACTCACCGCCCACCTTGCGGAAAATGTTCAAAAAGCTCGTCATTGAGTCTTGTTTGCCGCCACGCACATATATATCGCCCCGCGTGGCGAGCGCAGCACACGCCCATGAGCCAGCCTCGATGCGATCAGCAAGAGCGGTGTGTTGGAAACCGTGGAGTTCACGCACACCTTCGATGTGAATCGTGCGGTCTGTATTGACGTCGATCAACGCGCCCATCTTCTGTAGCACGTTGATAAGGTCCATGATCTCAGGCTCAACAGCCGCACCAGAAAGTTCGGTAATACCATCTGCCAGCACAGAAGCAAGTAGCGTTTGCTCCGTAGCGCCCACTGAAGGATATGGCAGATGTACCTTCTTAGCTTTGAGTCTGCGCGCTGCGCGCAGGTGAAGGCCAAATTCTTTCTCTTCACGAATGGCTCCGAAATCTTCGAGCACCTGGAGGTGGAAATCTACCGGACGGTCTCCGATATGGCAGCCGCCCAGATCCGGAATATAAGCCTCGCTGAGACGATGAAGCAAAGGACCGGCAAATAGTATCGGGATGCGTGAGGATCCAGCCAAGCGATCAATTTCGAACGGATCAGGCAGATGGAGTTCAGCGGGAGTGATCGTGAGTACGCCCTCATCTTGGTTGTAATCCACCTCGGCGCCGTGTGCGCGAAGGAGCTGGCTCACTACATCCACATCGCGGATAAGAGGAACGTTGCGAAGTACTGAGGTCTCTTTCGTCAAGAGCGCCGCAACCATCGCTTTGGATACGAAGTTCTTCGCGCCGCGCACCGATACTTCACCACGCAGCGGTTTTCCGCCGCGCACCTTCATCACAGCTTGGCTCATCCCATCTCCTTCCTGTGCTGCTAGCTACCATACCTCCAATCACGAGGTATTTACAGTATCGCAGGTGGGATAAGCCGCACTGTGAGCAACTCACGCGTGGTTCGCCAGTGGCGCCTGTGCATCCACCGGCCGCGCGGACTTCACCTCAACGCTGGGCAGATGCTTTGCAGGAAGAGTTGTGGGCTTAAAGCGTGGACGCCGAGCCTCATATTGGGTGATGAGCTCCTCATCGCGCAATGTGAGAGAGATATCGTCGAGGCCTTCCATGAGGCGCCAGCGGGTGTAGTCGTCGATATCAAAGCTGCAGGTGAAATCCCCTGCGCGGACGCTGCGTTCCTCGAGATTCACAGTGATTTCAGTACCTGGCTCAGTTTCAAGGATCTTCCATAGCTGCTCGATATCATCTTGGGAGACGACGCCCGTCACCAATCCTTGCTTGCCCGAGTTTCCGCGGAAAATATCGGCGAAGCGCGGCGCGAGCACTACTTTGAAACCGTAGTCTTTCAGTGCCCAAACGGCGTGCTCACGCGATGATCCCGTGCCGAAATCGTTTCCGGCTACGAGCACGGAACCTTCTCGATACGCGTCTTGGTTCAGCGCGAACGACGGATCGTTCCTCCAGGCCGCGAAAAGCGCATCATCAAATCCGGTGCGAGTGACGCGTTTGAGATAAACGGCGGGGATGATCTGATCGGTGTCTACGTTCGATCGGCGCAACGGTACACCTACGCCTGTATGAGTGTGAAACTTTTCCATAATGCATCTCTTTCTGAACTAAGCGTTTGTGTGCTTATCGCCTAAGCGTTCGCTCGCCATGCTCGGCCTGGCCTACGCGAAGCTCCGGCGTATCAGGTGCTCCCTCTATTAGGCCACTGGCTCCAGATCATGTGGGGACGCCAAAGTGCCACGCACAGCCGTAGCCGCAGCTACAAGCGGTGATACCAGATGAGTGCGCCCACCCTTGCCTTGCCTACCTTCGAAGTTTCTATTAGATGTAGACGCCGATCGCTCACCTGGCGCGAGCTGATCGGGATTCATACCGAGGCACATCGAGCAGCCTGCATTCCTCCATTCGGCGCCGAACTCTTCGAAAATCTTATCCAGACCTTCAGACTCAGCCTGGAGGCGCACGCGAGCCGATCCTGGCACGATAAGCACTCGCACGCCGTCTGCTTTCTTGCGGCCTTTCACAACGTTTGCCACGTTGCGCAGATCTTCAATCCGACCGTTTGTACACGAGCCAATAAACACAGTATCAACGTGTACATCGCGCATCTTTGTGCCCGGCGTAAGCCCCATATACTCGATGGATCGCTCGGCGGCGGTGCGTTTTGTGTCGTCGGCGATATCGGCAGGATCAGGCACTTCACCCGAAAGTGGCACACCCTGGCCAGGGTTCGTGCCCCACGTGACGTAAGGCTCAAGAGTTGATGCGTCAAGATCCACCTCAGCATCGAAGACGGCGTCGTCGTCACTCTTTAATGATGCCCAGTATTCGATAGCAGCGTCCCAATCATCCCCCTCAGGAGCGTGCGGCTTGCCTTTGAGGTACTCGAAGGTTGTTTCATCAGGGGCGATCATTCCTGCGCGCGCGCCCGCTTCGATCGACATATTGCAGATCGTCATACGAGCATCCATGGAGAGCTTTCGAATTGCCTCGCCGCGATACTCCAGAACATAGCCTTGACCGCCGCCTGTGCCGATCTTCGCAATGATTGCGAGGATAATATCTTTCGCGGTTGTGCCAGGTTTGAGTTCACCATGAATGTTGATCGCCATCGTCTTGAAGGGCTGAAGCGGGAGGGTTTGCGTGGCAAGCACATGTTCTACTTCGGAGGTACCAATGCCGAAGGCAAGAGCGCCGAACGCGCCATGGGTTGACGTGTGGGAATCTCCACAGACGATCGTCATACCTGGCTGAGTGAGCCCAAGCTGTGGACCAACCACATGCACTACCCCTTGATCGGCGTCTCCAAGAGAATGGAGCCGGATGCCGAAATCTTCAGCGTTTTTGCGCAACGTATCAATTTGTGTACGCGAGGTAAGATCAGCAATCGGCTGATCGATATTATAGGTAGGCGTATTGTGATCCTCCGTGGCGATCGTCAGATCTGGGCGGCGCACTTTTCGGCCTGCTATACGCAGCCCTTCAAAAGCCTGCGGGCTTGTAACCTCATGGCATAGCTGAAGGTCGATATAGAGCAAATCTGGCTCACCATTCGTCCCTCTTTTCACAATATGATCTCGCCAGACTTTCTCAGCCAAAGTGCCCGTCATCGGCTTTGCTCCTTCGCTACACTCGGATCGATAGGATTGTTGTACACAACCTTGCTCGTATCTCTCCGGCGATTCATTTGCGTCTCACGATTCGATATGGCAATATCGGGCTATGGACGTTGAAGGTGGAAGTGGCGTAGGCGTACTCGATAAAGCAGCGATGGTATTGACGGCTCTTGAAGGAGGCCCACTCACCCTCGCACAGCTCGTCACGGCAACACAGCTCGCGCGCCCAACAGCGCACCGACTGGCCGTTGCTCTGGAATATCACCGCTTGGTAGCGCGCGATATGCAAGGGCGTTTCGTGCTCGGGCCTCGCCTCGGTGAACTTGCCTCAGCAGCGGGAGAAGATCGGCTCCTAGCCGCAGCAAATCCCGTGCTAATAGCATTGCGCGACCACACTGGAGAATCCGCCCAACTGTATCGGCGTCAAGGCGATCAACGTGTATGCGTGGCCGCAGCAGATCGCACCATGGGTTTGCGCGATTCAATACCAGTTGGAGCGACGCTTTCGATGCTTGCCGGCTCAGCAGCGCAAGTACTCCTCGCATGGGAAGAACCCGATCGCCTGCACCGCGGGCTACATGGCGCCCAGTTCACCGCCACTGTACTCTCGGCGGTGCGCCGGCGCGGATGGGCTCAATCTGTGGCTGAGCGCGAAGCTGGAGTCGCCTCCATATCTGCACCCGTGCGCGGCCCGAGTGGCCGCGTCATCGCAGCCGTATCAGTATCGGGGCCCATCGAGCGTATGGGTAGGCTCCCAGGCCGCCAGCACGCGGCAGCCGTCGTCGCATCAGCAAACCGCCTCTCGGACGTCCTCAAGCGATCCGAAGGAATCTAACGCCTAGCTCGGACGCCTGCAGCTCCCGCGAGCGCGACGCCCTCCTACGAGCGTGACTGCGTGGCACCCTTCCACTGGTTGATATCGGATTCCACCGCATATTGATCAATACGCGCAAGTTCATCACCAGTGAATTCAGTATTCAGTGCTGCACCAAGCGAATCCTCAAGCTGTGCGACTGACGACGCACCAATAAGTGCCGTCGTCACGCTTGATTCTCCTTGATCACGAAGCACCCACGCAATCGCCATCTGAGCAAGGCTCTGCCCACGATCAGCAGCAATCTCATTCAAAGCTCGCACACGCCCGAGCGCTTCATCATTAACGAAACTCTTCGAGAGCTTGCCCTGCCCCAAACGAGACTCCTTCGGCACACCGTCAAGATACTTACTCGTCAGCATCCCCTGCGCAAGTGGTGAAAAGGCAATCACACCCATGTTTTCATCTGCTGCTGAACGCAACAAACTCTTGCCTTCAGTACCATCTTCCACCCAGCGATTCAGCATCGAGTAGCTCGGCTGATGAATCACAAGCGGCGTGCCAAGGCGGCGCATAATCTCGGCTGCTTTTGCGGTAGCGCTCGCAGAATAGGACGAAATCCCAGCGTAAAGAGCCTTTCCACTCTTCACAGCGTCTGAAAGCGCCGTCATCGATTCCTCAAGATCCACATCGGCATCAGGGCGATGGTGGTAGAAGATATCCACATAATCTAAGCCCATGCGCTGAAGAGACTCATCCAGGGAGCTCAGCATATACTTCCTCGAGCCGCCAATGCCGTGATATCCCGGCCACATATTCCAGCCCGCCTTCGTGGAAATGATCATCTCGTGGCGGTGAGCGCGGAAATCCTTGCGCAGTACGCGGCCGAAATTCTCTTCCGCACTGCCAAACGGCGGGCCATAGTTATTAGCAAGGTCGAAATGAAAGACGCCGAGGTCAAACGCTCGCCTGATAATCTCGCGTTGGCGCTGGAACGGGGTATCGTCGCCGAAGTTGTGCCACAAGCCGAGAGCAATGCGTGGAAGCACCAAACCGCTGGTACCACATCGGGCAACTGGCAGCTTACCAACGCGATCAGATGCTGGATTGTAGTATTCGTCTGGGGTTTCAATGAGTTCTGCCATGCTCCCATACTACACAGGCACACGCGTGCGCGTTCAGTTCGCGATGGGGTGATGCATGCCTGGGCTCGTCACGTCCAAAGGCAAGAAAGTGTACCCGTTGCTCAAGCCCCATGTGATGATTTTGTCTACCGCTTCCACGCTGAACCCTTGAGTATCATGTTGAAGAACTACAGACACATCATTACTCTGTATGCCTTTTATCACGTTGTCGTACACCGCTTCGGAGGCATTGACGCCGCCGGCATCACCGCTCGATACGTTCCAATCGAAATAGCGATAGCCAAGATTTTGCATGTCGGTGCTGAGCGTCGTCATAATCCCCGAATTGAAACTGCTCACCGTATTAGAACTTCCGCCAGGGAATCGGAAAATCTCAGCACGTTTTCCGGTTTGAGCTTCAATGACGTCGTTTATCGCATTGAAATCGGCAAGATACGCTTCCTTACTCGAATAGATCTTCTCGTAGTTATGCGACATTGTGTGCACTCCAATCGCATTTCCCTCCGCCGCTGCACGCGCAATAATGGAGCGATCACCATTGCCGGTGACGAAAAACGTCGCATGAACGTTGTGTGATTTGAGTACATCGAGAAGCTTCGGAGTGTATTTGCTCGGTCCGTCATCGAAGGTGAGATAGACGACCTTGTGCCCTGGATTGACTTGGCTCTTCTGCTTGACAGGCTCAACCGTGACGGTACGTGTAGTCTCGGCCGTGTTCCCCGAAGCGTCGGACACGGTATAGGTGAGGGTGTATTCACCGACGGTCATCATATCGACTTCGCCTTGCACATTCACCTGGGTTGTGAGATCACCATCAACGTCGTCTTGAGCACAAACGCCAGGATCCTCAAAGCTTGTACCTGCTTCCAGGGCGATATGTTGCTCTCCGTTGAGGGCAATCTGCGGCGGATTCGCATCTACTACTTGCACACGCCGTACCGTTTTGCCTGAAAAGTACCACCACTTGGCCGAGTAGCTTATCTCGTAGGTTCCGATCTTTGAGGTATCGACGTTTCCATACGTCGTCACCTCGAGATCTGCCAGGTGTTTGGGATAGTATCGCGCGCCAAGATAGGCTTCAGCACCTAACTCTTTGTATTCCTCACCGTAGTTCACTGTGACGTTTCGATCGCCGTCAAGAACAACACGTACACGCAGCGGGTTGACGACGACAATCGCAATAGCAGCTGCCACAAGCACCCCAAGCAAAATGAGCGCCACCTTGAGGCCATTTCGGTTTTTGTGTGCGTGGGCGGAGCGATCTGACGCCATAGCGGGCCTCCCGAGAAACACATCCTACGAATAGCCCGAATGCACATCGCCGCATAGAGGCATTGGGCTAATTCCATGATAGACGCCGCTGCCCTCAAGACCTCCGACCATAGTATGAGAGGCCAGACCTAAGCTCAAAGACACACGAATGATACTCGCTAAGCCCACGCTAATGGCTGCGCAATAGGCAGGGCTCACACGGGGCCAGCAATAATCGCTGCGCGACTATTACGTACCGATTCGTCGCTCTCATTAACAAGAAAGCTCGAACCACCAAAGCACCACACGGTACTAGCAATAATTGCTACGCAATTATTGCGTACACCTTCGTTGAAAAATGACCCGAGAGTAAACTCTCGAGTCATTTTTCTCCTCGTTGTACCCCGTACCGGATTTGAACCGGTGTTACCGCCGTGAGAGGGCGATGTCCTAGGCCGCTAGACGAACGGGGCATATTCAATTGTGGAAGAAGCATAACATGCGGTTTCAAACCGAAAACTACGCTACTTTCGCTGGGGTACCAGGACTCGAACCTAGACTAAATGAACCAGAATCACTCGTGCTGCCAATTACACCATACCCCAAGAGATTCGCTCCGATCCGAGATGCTCACCCGTACCGCAACGAGTATTAATACTACGCATACGGCAACTTTTTGGCAAACCCGATATCCGTGAGCGTTCTCACGAGAATCAACTACTCCATCACATCAGCTCTACTCATACGTTGCTAAGAATCGCTCGACGCGCTTCACCGCCTCGGCCTTACCAAGCAAGGCAATAGAATCAATCACTGGAAGCGACACATTCGTACCAGTCATCGCCACAAAAAGCGGCGCATACGCGAAACGCGCCTTGATCTCCATGCCCTGAACGATCTGCTCATCAAAGCGTTCCTTAATTGCACCAGCACTAAACTCCTCATCGTCTATCGAAGCGAACACCTCAAGAGCAGCGCGCAAAACATCGGGAGTCGTATCCTTCAACTTTCCAACTGCTTTGTCGTTGTACTCAATCGCCTCGGCGTCAATAAACAAGAACCTCATCAAATCTGCAGCCTCGCCAAGGAGCTGCATACGGGTTTGAGCAAGCGGCGCTGCGCCGTCAAGCAATTCTTGCTCCCGATCCGTCAAATCCGAGAACGCCCCAGCACTCAACACACCCGCGTCAAACAGATATGGCACCAGCCGATCGCGCAGATCAGTTGGCTCCAACATGCGGATATGTTCTGCGTTGATGGCTACACACTTCTTGTCGTCAAAGCGGGCAGGATTAGGATTCACATCAGCCACATCGAATGCAGCCACCAGTTCATCTTGCGAAAACACATCACGATCCGGCGCGATCGACCATCCAAGCAGTGCCAAATAATTGAGCAAACCCTCCGGAAGCATTCCTCGCTCGCGATGCAAAAGCAGATTAGACTCCGGATCGCGCTTCGAAAGCTTCTTATTGCCCTCACCCATCACGTATGGCAAATGCCCAAACACAGGCATCTCCTTCGCAATCCCAAGAGCAATCAAAGCTCGATAGAGCACCACCTGGCGGGGAGTTGAGCTCAACAAATCTTCACCGCGAAGAATCGTATTGATCTCCATTAGCGCGTCGTCTACAGGGTTAGTCAACGTGTAAAGGGGATCCCCATTGGCACGTACGATCACATAATCTGGCACTGATCCGGCCTTGAAGGTGATCTCTCCACGTACAAGATCAGTAAAGGTAATATCTTCATCTGGCATGCGCATACGCAACACAGGCTCACGCCCCTCGCTTCGATACGCGGCTTTTTGCTCCGGCGTCAGATCGCGATCAAAACCATCGTAACCAAGCTTCGGGTCCTCACCGCGCTCCTTATGGCGAGCCTCCACCTCTTCGGGTGTCGAAAAACTCTCGTACGCATAGCCAGCATCGAGCAGCTTGGCCGCCACATCACGATAAATATCCATGCGTTCGCTCTGCCGGTACGGGCCGTGCGGGCCTCCTACCTCCACTCCCTCATCCCAATCCAGGCCTAGCCATCGTAGGGAATCGATGATTTGACGATAGGATTCTTCGCTGTCACGCGCGGCGTCCGTATCCTCGATGCGGAAGACGAACGTGCCACCCGTGTGGCGCGCATACGCCCAGTTAAACAAGCACGTGCGTACCATTCCCACATGCGGAGTGCCCGTTGGTGACGGGCAGAATCGTACACGTACGTCTTTTCCTTGTGGGATTTGAACCCCAACTTCTGGCGCAGAAATACTCATGCATCAATGCTACCGCCTGCTATGCACACTGCCGAATCTGGATGCCACCGCCGCGCCACATAAACTGCGATGCCACGCCGCACTACCTACAATTGCACTATGAGTTTTGATTTTGATTCCACTACCGTGCATGATCTTCAACAGTCAGCTTCGAAGAAATGGGGCGAGTTCCCAGGCGAGTTGTGCATGTGGGTGGCGGAGATGGATTTTGGGCTCGCGCCCGCAGTGGCCGAGTCTATTCGCCAGTGGGCAGACAATGTTTCCGTTGGTTATACACCAGGCGACCTTAATCAGCGCGTAGCCGATGCTGCTGCGGCGTGGTATTCGGATACTTTCCACACGGAGCTTCCAGCCCGTGAATTGACGAACGTGCCTAATGTGCTCTCTGCATTCGATCTAGCCTTAGCTCGCCTTGTAGAGCCAGGTACCCCCGTGATCGTGCCCACCCCCGCATATATGCCATTTCTCACTTTACCTCTACGTTTCGGGCATCCGGTGATTCAGGTACCGAGTATTGATGACGCCGGCGTTCAACGTTTCGACCTTGACGCGATAGACGCCGCGTTCAAAAGCGGCGCACAAATGCTAATACTCGTCAATCCGGCCAACCCTACCGGCAGGGTGTATTCACGCAGCGAACTCGAGGCCATCTCCGAAATTGTAAGCAGACATGACGGGCGCGTATTCGTGGACGAAATCCATGCACCACTCGCCTTGGACGCGCAGTTTGTGCCCTATGCTTCCCTATCTCAAGAGGCACGCGATCATTCAATCACTGCGTTTGCGCCCACAAAAGGCTGGAATATGCCAGGGCTCAAAATTGCTCACCTTCGCCTGAGCAATCCGGATGATGAGGAGCGCTTGCAGCCAGTGCTCAACGTACTTGCCGATCTCGTACCAACTCCTGGACTAAGCGCGGCTCTCGCCGCATACACTGAAGGCCGCGAATGGAATCAGCAACTCAATCGATACCTCACAGCTAACCGTGACTATTTTGAAGCAGAAGTTGCCACGATTCCGGGTATCGACGTAAACCATTCGGAAGGCACGTATATCTCGTGGCTAGACTTTCGCGGGCTACGGGCGACTGGCAGAATTCCCGAGGGCACGAGCCCCGCGCAGTGGATGCATACCTACGGCTTAGCGTTAACCCCGGGTGAGCTACTCGGTGAAGGATATGAAGATTTCGCACGGATGATCATTGCCAGCCCCCGCCATATTCTTGAGCAAGGCGTTGGCTGCCTGCGCCGCGCCGCCACGAGCTGAGTGCCCTTTGCCCTGCAAAGTCCACCCCGCTCACACTACCGTGCTCACGCCAATCGCGGCGGCACACTCCCCCAGAGCGTGCCGAGAAACCCGCGATTGCCCTCACGGGGTTCAAGTCCAGAATCCAAAATAGGGTATGACGAGCGATGCCCGCCATACCCTATTCGTACTCGAGAGGGGACTTGAACCCCTACGCCCGAAGGCACTGGAACCTAAATCCAGCGCGTCTACCAATTCCGCCACTCGAGCAAAGCTGCAGCATACGCGGCAACAGATTTAAGCATACAGATTCTGAACAAGAATCTAAAGCTGCCGCTCCATCAGTAGTTCACCGCATCAAAAGCAGCAGCCCTCACTCAGGATCGATACCCAGCAGTTTGCGCAGGCGAGCCACATGCCCTGTTGCCTTCACGTTGTACAGGGCTTCACGCACCGTACGATCCTTATCTACCACAACGGTTGAACGAATCACGCCCTGCACAATCTTGCCGTAGTTCTTCTTCTCTCCAAAAGCTCCCCACTGGGTCATCACAGTCTTATCAGGATCGGAGGCAAGCGGGAAATTCAACGATTCCTTATCCGTGAATTTCTGAAGGCTCTCCACTGTGTCCGGTGAAATCCCAATCACTGTGTAGCCGGCAGACTTCAAGGAATTCTCCGAATCACGAAAATCACACGCCTCCGTAGTGCATCCGGGCGTCATTGCCCGCGGATAGAAATACACGATCACACCTTTAGCGGCTCGATCAAGCATTTCATACAGATTCACTTTCTCCCCTTGAAGGGTATCGAGGGTGAAGTCGGGCACTGTATCCCCTTGTTCGAATTGAGCCATATTATCTCCTTAGTTCCGTCAAGCTATCATGACGCCACGCTTAAGATCTTTGCACATACCGCCACCAATAGCACTATATGCTGCAACTCAGGCTGCCCATGCACTATTTCCAATCCATCGGCGCCAACTGATTCACACACTACGCTTGATCCCGCCATCGCCTTATCGCTTAGCCACCACGGCAAGGCCAATCGCCAAGGCGAAAATAACAAACGCGGCGATCATCGGCCCGAGTCCCCATGGGTTCGGCACAAGAATGCCCGATGCGAGAGTGGCTCCGGCAAGCACATACGGCCGCTCGGTCCGCGCGGCCCAGACGCCCAAAAGAAAGCATGCAGCCGCGATAACCACGAGCACAAGCACAGCGGCGTCTATCTGCGTTTTCACGAGCATCCATACCCCAACGCCGGCCATGCCAGCAAGGAAAAGCAAACACACGGCCGTCATGATCTTAATGAAAACATCCATCTCGGTAGCATCATGGCGTGACCTGTGCCCGCGCTGTTCACCTTCGTGTTGCGGTCTGTTATGCCGTTCGTTCATCGCGATGTTCTCCATCCCCTCAGTGCTAGCGGATGTGCCTCGTGTATCGGGCACAGCCGTTGCGGGCGTATATCATTGAGCTTACTATTGCAGCTTTGCCACGGCCATCCGCACCTGCGGTGCATGTCTGTCTTTCCACAGATGTTCACCAATGCCGAAACTCTCCACAGGCATCACGCTTAACGAGCAGACCTCACAACAACGGTGGCACAATCAAAACATGACCGAAATCGATTCTGGCGATATGGGTTCGTGGCTTTCGCCCGAGGAACTTGAATTTGTGCGCCGCAAAGTGCCGATGCTGTATGTGGATATTGTGCCTGTTCGCACCGATACGCTTGGCCGTATCGAGGCGGTTGGGATGCTTCTATGTGCAGACGCCGATGGGGTGCTTTCTCGCGCGCTCGTCAGTGGTCGCGTGCTGTATTGCGAAACAATCCGCGAGGCGCTACACCGCCACATTGATAACGATCTTGGCCCGATGGCTCTTCCCCAGTTTCCGCCATCTCTTACTCCGTTTACTCTTGGAGAGTACTTTCCCACGCCCGGTGAGCAGCTCTATGACCCTCGCCAGCACGCCGTATCACTTGGATATATTGTGCCAATGAACGGAGATTGCCAGCCGTCTTCCGATGCGTTGGAGTTTTCGTGGTTTACGCCTGGCGAAGCAGCTACCGAATCTCTCCAGCACGAAATGACGCCGGGGCACGCAGCGATCTTACGCCGTGCACTGGCACATCTTGGGCTCGCGTAAAGCTATAGCTCTAGAGCACGAGCGATATATGGGGCGAGCGCAGCGAATGCGCGGTAGCGATGCGAGATATGGTTTTTCTCAGTCGCCGGGATTTCAGCAAGCGTGTGTTCCATACCCGTCGGTTGAAAAATCGGATCGTATCCGAAGCCGCCATCGCCCGAACGCTCATATCGAAGCATGCCCTCGATGGTTCCGCGTTCTGTGTGCTCGAAACCGCCTGGAGTCACGAGCGCCGCCGCACATGCAAAGTGGGCGCCGCGATGTGTAGCCGGCACATCTGCGAGCTGTCCAAGCAAGAGATCAAGATTCGCTGCGTCGTTTCCGTGTGTTCCGCTCCAACGGGCAGAAAACACGCCCGGGGAACCGCCAAGCACATCCACACACAAACCAGAGTCATCCGCGATAGCCGCATATCCGGTCTCTTGTACGATTTGGCGGGCTTTGATGAGGGCATTGCCTTCGAAAGTGACGGCGTCCTCCACGGGCTCAGGGAAGCTAAACTCACCCGCTGCGATAAGCATTGACGGCTCAAAACCGGCGATCTGTTCACCCAGAATCGCCCGTAGCTCACCCACTTTATGTTCGTTTCGGCTAGCCAGTACGATCTGTTTCATTGCCCCTCCTTACGCGGCTTATGCGCGCATACGTCCGTGCCGTCCGATGCTTACTTATCAAGAGCCTCACGTTGCGCCTGTGCCAGTAGAGCATTGCCTGCGGTGGCAAGATCAAGCAGCGCGCCTAACTCGCTGCGATCGAAGGGCTCGCCTTCTGCCGTACCTTGCACTTCGATAAACTTTCCTGCGCCCGTCATCACCACGTTCATATCCGTCTCAGCGCGCGAATCTTCCTCGTAGGGCAAATCGAGGCACGGCACGCCGTCAATAATCCCTACTGAGATTGCACTCACCGAATCGCGCAATACGGGTTTGCCCTGCTGTGGTTTAATGTAGCCCTGCTCGATTCCCCACGTTACAGCGTCATGCAACGCCACGTATGCGCCCGTGATGGAAGCCGTTCGGGTGCCTCCGTCTGCTTGGAGCACATCACAGTCAAGCACAATCGTGTTTTCCCCAAGGGCACGCATATCCACGACAGCGCGAAGCGCCCTGCCCACCAAGCGTGAAATCTCTTGGGTGCGGCCAGACACTTTACCTTTCACAGATTCGCGTTGATTGCGAGTATCGGTAGCTCGAGGAAGCATGGCATATTCACCAGTCACCCAGCCGAGACCGGAATCCTTGCGCCAACGCGGCACGCCTTCCGTAAAGCTCGCTACGCAGAGCACCTTCGTCTTCCCAAACTCTACAAGCACCGATCCTTCGCCGTGTTCGAGGTAGTTGCGTGTAATCGCAACTTGCCGTAGCTCATCGGTAGCGCGCCCGTCTTTGCGAGTAAAGTTATGCGTCTGTGGCTTAGTGTTATTATTCGTCATCATGCCCTTGCTTGTGATTGATGAGTAGGCCGCTGTCGTGATGGCCTTACACCATTGTATGCCCGCTCACGGATGTGGCCTCAACTATGAGTCCCAAGTTGAATCTCAAGTCTGGCCTGCAGAGCGCGAAGGTCAGATCTCGTAGACCGCGCCGGGCTCGGCCAGTTCTACCTTCCCGCCGTATGCTTGTGAAGCGTCTCGTTCAGTTTTGTCGGCATCCGTCCAGGGCTGAAGATGTGTGAGCACTACCTGCTTCGCGCCCGCATCGTGAGCCAGCTCGCCTGCGCGCGTACCCGTCAGATGTACGCCGCGCACTTCGTCGCGCCCTTCTTCGAATGCAGCCTCCGAGAGAAGCAGATCTACACCGCGTGCTGCAGCGAGGGCGCCGTCGCAATAGTCGGTATCTCCGGTGAACGAAAAGACGACGGTGCGCGATTCGCCCGTGCGGCTTTCTGCTTCACTCGGCCCAGTCACGCGAAGAGATAGTGCCTCTACCGTATGTTCAGCTTGAAAAAACTCAAACATCATCGGGCCGATGCGCACCGCACTGCCCGGCGCTACTCGCACAAAATCGAACTCGCCGGCGTAGGTTTCCTCGGGTGCGTCGTCTGCAATCTGGCGTGTACGGCGCATGCCATCGCCGGGTGAATACACCGTCACAGGAGGAAGAGCTCCTTCAGGATGCCAACGGCGATACACCTGCATGCCCACAATATCGGCACAATGATCTGCGTGCAGATGAGAAAACACCATCGCATCAAGCATTGCGGGATCCACATATTCGAGTAATTGCCCCATGGCTCCCGGCCCAAAATCTAACACCACCGAGAAGGTTCGTTCCAAACCGCCGTCTGCGATCCCCTTGGCTTGGAGGAGGTATGACGACGCTGCGCCTCGCCTGCCAGACATCGACCCTGAGCATCCGATTACCGTTAGCTTCATTCTCACCCCATCGTGGTTGTGCCTACGCAGATTCTATTGCGCGAAGCATTCGTGGCACTATGTTTGCGCGCTGTTAAATCACCCACTGTTAGCTTGACCACCGCGCAGTAAGTGACTACTTTTCTCCGCGTAAGTACCGGCGATGCTGCTTGTGCAGCAGCGAGGCCGAAAGCGTATCTAGCCACCACGACGTCATCATATACATCACGGCGAGCATATCGTCTTGCTCTTCGATGAGCGGAAGATCACCGCCATCGGTGTGAGGATCGGTACTCGTGAAACGTGAGGCACGTTCGGCAACACGCTCAGCGGAGGCGTCGTCTGTAATATCAAGACGGGCCGAGAGCACAAGGCGAATATCGTTGAGCGCGCCCATCCACACCAGTTCATCGCCATTTTTGAGAAAGAAATATCGCGACTGAAGAGCTTTACGCATTTCTGGGCTATTGGGGTCGAGTTCTTCACCGAAGCCGTCATCATCGTACACGGCCTCAAAGCCTTCAGGCTTGATCTGCGCATAAAACGTGGTCAGGCGTTCGATCTTTTCCTGGGCAATGCCATCTTCTGTGAGTTTTCGAAGATCATCGGCCAGATCTGGCTCTTCGCTCATATCTGGGAGCAATCGGGCGATTGCGTCATCAAGACGCATGGGATCCGTCATAGCGGAATAGAAGCGTTCGTCGGCGTCATCGTCGATGGCGTCTTCAATGCCGGCGAGCTCACGCTCGAGTTGTTCGAAAAGTTCCTCCTCCCGCATCTCAAGTTCACGCTCAGCATCAGAACCGAGCATATAGATCACGTCGCGAGCAAGGCCGGCTAGAAAACCTCGTTCTTGGTTGTTGAGGGAGGTGATATATCCGCCACGTGTGGCCTGAAATCCCATCATCAGGCCTCTCCCTCCGGCTCGATCGTAGCCCACAGCCCATATCCATGCATCGCTTGCGCATCGCGTTCCATTTGCTCGCGCGGCCCAGAGGCGAGTACGGATCTTCCGTGGCGATGCACTTCCATCATTTTGCTGTGAGCGGTAATGGGATCAAGCCCAAAATACGATTCAAAAATGGCCTGCACGTACGTCATCAAGTTGATTGGATCGTTGTGCACAACGACGCGCCACGGCACACTGGGCGCACGAAGCTGTTCGGTCTGGTTGCTGTGCTGCTCAAAGTATTGTTCACGCGGTTGGTTTTCCACGGGTTGATTCTACGTGAGAATAGCTCCCTGGGCGGCTCGTGAGGGCATGCCCGTGGCACACGCCACGAACCGATCTAGGCATCGCGCACCTAATCGGACTACGATTTTGATATGGCTACCTCGACGAAGAGCACCGCGCTGCTCACAGACATGTATGAATTAACGATGATCGATTCTGCTATGGCTTCTGGCACCGCCGATCGCCACTGCGTATTCGAACTTTTTGCACGCCGCCTTCCAGGAAATCGGCGTTACGGGGTTGTGGCGGGCGTTGCGCGCGCATTGGAAGCGGTAGAGAATTTCCGCTTTGACGCCGCAGAGATCGATTATCTTTCCGAGGCCGGTTTTCTGCGTGACGATACGCTTGAATGGCTTGCGAACTTCAGGTTTTCCGGCGACATTTGGGGGTATCCGGAAGGTGAGTGCTACTTCCCGCATTCGCCAATTATGACGGTTGAGGGCACCTATGCGGAGGCTGGGATTCTCGAAACGGTGCTACTTTCCATTTTGAACTATGATTCTGCGGTGGCTACTGCCGCCTCACGCATGACGGTCGCATCCCACGATCGCCCATGTTTGGATATGGGTTCGCGCCGCACGCATGAGATTTCGGCAGTGGCGGCAGCACGCGCAGCGGTGATTGGCGGGTTCGTGGGCACCTCGAATCTCGAGGCTGCGCGCACCTACGGCATCAAGCCAATTGGCACGGCAGCGCACTCCTTCACCTTGGTACACGACTCGGAAGAGGAAGCATTCAAGGCTCAGATCGCGTCGATGGGGGCGGGTACTACCCTGCTTGTAGATACGTTCGATATTCATGACGGCGTTGAGAAAGCTGTGCGGTCTGCTCGCGAAGCTGGTGGTGAGCTTGGCGCCGTGCGTCTAGACTCTGGCGATTTGGTTGCTCAAGCCTTTAATGTGCGCAAACAGCTTGATGATATGGGCGCCACCCAGACGAAGATCACGGTAACGAACGATCTTGACGAATACGCCATCGCAGCGTTGAATGCGGCGCCTGTGGATTCCTATGGTGTGGGTACGAAGCTCGTGACTGGTTCTGGCCATCCCACAGCAGAGATGGTATACAAGCTCGTGGCTCGTGAAGATAGCAGCGGCACGATGCGCGAAGTTGCGAAGAAATCTGCCGAAAAAGCCTCGATCGGCGGCCTGAAGGTGGCCGGGCGCACCCATGATGAAACTGGGCGCGCGACGGAAGAAATCGTGGTCTCCGCCAAGACCCGCGAGGACGGCTTGGCATACCTTGAAAGCATCGACGCTCGACCGCTCGAGGTGCCGCTAGTGGTTAATGGCGAAGTGAACCACGATTATACGACACCCTCGGCTTTGGCACATGCGGCTGAGCGGCATCGCAATTCGCGTGCGGCTCTGCCCTACGCTGCGTGGCGTCTATCGGACGGCGAACCGGGGCTGCCCACACGTATGCTCGACATCTTCGAAGGTGACGACTAGGCGCTGCCCAGATCACTTTGCGGCAGATTTATTCCTTGCTTCGCGGCAGGTCTATTTTGGCGGTTGAGGCCCAAATGGCCACGTGCCTCCGCCGAAGCCACCCTTTTTCATGTCTTCATAGATTGCTTTACATGTGGGGCAGATGGGATAACCGTCAGGGTTGCGCACGGGCGTCCAGACTTTGCCGCACAGCGCTACTACTGGGCCGCCGTCTACCATTGAACGCATGATTTTATCTTGCCGTACGTAGTGCGCGTAGCGATCGTTATCGCCTGGGGCTTTTTCTTCTTCGGTGCGCTCGAGCACGTCGATGCTAGACGACGTCTCGGTTCCAGGAGCGCCCGGTGCACTTGGGGCTTCGGGTGCGCCGGGATCGTTGATCGACTGCGTAAAGGTTGGCTGTGCACCGGTAGAGTGCGCAGCAGATTGCGTAAGGGCTGGGTCGGCCTCGCCTGATTGCGTGGCAGCAGTCTGAATTGTTGATGCTTGTAGATTGGTATCGCCGTATGGCATGCCCTGTGCTTGCGAGGCGTTATAGGCAATAGCTGGCGTTGATGGTGAAACATTGGAGGTCATGCCTACATAATACGCGATCCCGATAGCCACAGGAATGGCCACCGGGATCGCCGTTATGTTAGCTGCGCTTACGCGCTGAGATTCACTTAGCTACAGCCTTCTTAAGGGTGGAGCCAGCGGTGATCTTCACACCGTAACCTGCTGGGATCTCGATTTCCTCACCGGTGCGCGGGTTGCGGCCTTTGCGTGCAGCACGCTCGGAGCGCTCAACGCTCATAAGGCCGGTGATCTTCACTGCCTCACCTTTGGAGAGCGAGTCTACGAGAACAGACTGGAGTGCGGAGATCGCCTTGTCTGCGTCCGTCTTGGTGATGCCTGCTTCTTCCGAGATCTTCGCAATGAGTTCGGTACGGTTGAGGGCCATGTGTTTCCTCTCGATTCAAAAGTTCCTATGGTTCGCGTGAGCGAGTGCCTCACGTGATCCTACTATATAAGACGCCTCGGTGCGGCGGCGGCTAATCGCTAGTAGTTGCTCACTGTGCAACTGCGATAACCACCCACGTAACCATGCGGCGTCTGTTTTCATTCCAGGAACTCTATGCGTCTGGTTCGAGCCGATAGGCGCTTCCACGCATCGGCACCGATCCTTGAGCAGAGTAACCCTGGAACATGTGGGCTTGCACAAGCCACTATCAAGGAATTTAGCGGAAAATCAATGGTTTATGCCAATTATCTGGGCGTGTTGCCAGATACACCACGTTTTGCTTGCCACGCAACGCCTCAACTGAGCACACCTTTCACATTTTCAACACGCCGGCGTACGACGAAACATAGGCGCAACCTTGAGCGTCGCTCTCTTCCCACCATTCCTCGCTCAGCTCATTGAGTATGTTATCCACATTCACCGAAGCGGCTTCGGCGGGCGCCTCACTGTGGTGATAGGTGTGCATCTGACGCTCGAGCAGATAGTCTCCTTGGTGATATGCGCGAATCGCTGGATGTCAAAACACTGGATTTACATCCCAAACCCGGAACGGCGCCAACTGCGAAACGCGTTCAGCCTTGCGCACACCGGCCACTTCGCCACCCACCTCTGCCTTACGAAGTATGGCACAGGCGCCCTCACTATGCTCACGACCCTGAATTCGCAATGCCCTGTTAGCTCTGATCCACACATACAATAGCCGTACCGTTTCGCCCACAGCGAGGCAATGAGCACTCGCGCGCTTACGTGGATATAAATGAACTAGAGAACTAATAATAAGTTGCAGTAATGCTCGTAGACTACGAGAAGGAGACGACGATGGGTTTGTTACGGTTTGCTGGCCGCGCTGCGCTGGGTATTCCGTTTATTATCTTAGGGTTTGACGCCGCTAAGGAGCCAGGCGCGCGTGTAGACGTGGTGCGCGAGGCAGGTTTCCCGTATCCAGAGGAGACTGTGCGTGCGAACGGGGCTGCGATGGTGCTTGGCGGAGCAGCGTTGACGCTCGGTATCCTGCCGCGTGCAGCGGCACTCGGGCTTGTCGCTTCGCTTGTGCCGACGACCGTCACTGGTCATGCCTTTTGGAAGATTGCAGACGACAAACAGCGCAAGGTTCAGCAGATCAATTTCTTGAAGAATCTCGGTATGGCCGGTGGGCTAATTGCCGTCGCTACGTCAGCTCGGAAGTGACGTCGCATCCGGCAAACCTCACGATACAACGAGGAAGTACCGCTCAATTACTGTGGATAACGGGCTTTTAACAGCGCATCTCGGAGCATAGGAATGTCCGAATTGATCGCAGGCCAGACGGCGCTATCGTCTACCGTATCATCGTCTACCGTATCGTAGTGATGCTCGAGCCGATTGCGCATCCGCGATAGCCCTAGCCAATCGATTTCAGGGTTGATTTCTTTGAAATCCGAGCAAAAAGATCGATATCAGATAGTGGATGATCAGCATGTGACGAGACGGATCCAAAAACTCTTGAGGTTTTTAGATAGAGACGGGATGCTCGCTGCGAATCTGTAGCTGTAGACACAGTGCTGAGATTGTTCGTTACGTTTTGTGGCTATGGAATAGGCTTCGGGCTACGCATTTCTGACTGGAAGGTACCCATGACTAGTAACACCTTACATACCGCAAGCGTGATCGAGCGCGGTGATACGTCGCTCGGTATCGAATTCGGTTCTCGCAGCCGCACTCGACGTGCCTGTTGCCGTAGGCAGCCAAGCGGGCGAAGGCAGCGCTTGGGGCATTGCACTGTTGGCTCGCTATTGCGATGAGCGTTACCGCGGTCTTTCGTTGGCTGATTATCTCCAGCGAACGGCGTTCGTTACGGCAAACGAGGATGTGATCGAGCCTAGCACCAGCGAAACCGAGGCATACAACGATTTCCTTGCTCGGTATCGTGCCTCCATCGGCATCGAAATGGAATCGATTCGAACGCTAGCGTGAATCGATGGCAGGCGCAATGGTCCCACCACTATTGCACCTGAGGTGAGCACTCTAAGGTTGAGCATTCGGCGGTAGCGTTGACGGTAGAATACTTGCATGGGGTTTTCGTTCGTTGTGCAACAGATTGCTGGCGCCGCACGGGCCAGTACGCAAATGATGGTGGATGATCCTGGTCTGTTCGTAATTCAGCTCGCACGGCGCCTGCCAAAGACTTATCAGGAGCTGCTGCTACGCGTCTTACCTGATCGTGGCACCAGAACCACGCAAGTATTGCGTAGTCTGGCGAGGCGTGATCTCGATGGCGTCAGCGAGGCTATCGGCAGTACGCCGCACAATGCGCTTGAGGCCAATCTGCTCGCTGCCGCAGGTGTCGATCCTGATGCGAGCGGGCACATCTTCCCTAATGCTCACGCTCGATGGTTGCGCCAGATGGGCGATATTCCCCAGTCGCTAAATTACGCTCGCCCGCGGCTTTACCGCAGAAGTGCCAGTGCAGCGGCCACCCAAGTGGAACGGTTCGTCCTCCCAGTGCCGCGTCAGCCACTACCGGATTCGACGCGCGCGCACGCGCACCCTCAGGGTGTTATGCGCATACTTCACATCTTGACGAATTCTCTACCCACCACACAGTCGGGCTATTCATTGCGCTCACATGCGATACTACGAGCCCAACGAGAAGCAGGATTAGACGCACGGGCTGTTACGAGGTTTGCATATCCGCTCACGGTGGGCAGAGTGCTGGCCGAGCCCGTTCAGTATGTTGACGATGTACCTTATTACAGGCTACTTCGTTGGCGCTGGCCACGCTCGCTGCCTGAGCGTCTCGCGCTGCAAACTGAGTGCACGCTTGATCTCATACGCGGCCTTGAGACTTCAGAGGGCTGGATCCCAGACGTCATTCATACGACTACTCCATTCCATAACGCTCTGGTAGCTCAGGCTGTGGCCAAAGCACTCGGCGTTCCGTGGGTGTATGAGTTACGCGGCGAACCTGAAAAGACGTGGCTGACCCGTTTGCCGAGCAGCCATCGAAAAGAAGGATTATCAAGCTGGCACTATCGCACATACGAAGCGAAAGAAGCACAAAGCGCATCGTGTGCTGATGCCGTGGTGGCGCTGTCGAACGTGCAAAAGCTTGGGTTCGTGCATCGTGGCGTCCCCTCCGATAAGATTGAGCTGGCACCCAATGCGATCTGGCACCGTGATGTCGAGGAATCTCGCTCCCCGGAAGATCGCGAGACGGAGAGAATCGAGGCGCGTACAAAGCTCCACCTTCCTTCACATGCACGCATCTTCGGCTCGGTTTCAGCGGTGGTGGAATACGAAGGCTTTGAGACGGCGATCAGGGCTTTAACGGTCTTACGTTCACGCTTTCCAGACGACGACTGGCGTTTCGTTCTTGTTGGAGACGGAACTGCCCTTCCCGGGTTGCGCAAGCTTGCTGAGTCACATAGTGACGACGTTGCCGGTAATATCGTATTTGCCGGCCGCGCCCCGCGTGACGGCGCTGCCACGTGGTATCGAGCTCTTGATTGTTTCATCATCCCCCGTATTGATTCCGAGGTAACTCGTAGCGTCACACCTATCAAGGGGCTCCAGGCTGCCGCATTAGGCGTACCCATAGTTGCATCGAATCTGCCAGCGCTTGCTGAAGTCACACCGCCACCTCCTGCAGGTTGGCTGGTACCACCCGAAAGCCCAGAGGCGCTCGCCGAAGCGATCGATCATGCACGCCAGAGCGTCGAAACTGATCCCGAGAGCGTGCTGCGCGCCGCTGTTGGCTTTGCCAGCGAACGCACCTGGGAACGCAATGCCAAGCTATATGAGACACTGTATTCTCGCATGATGGGCGCGCAGGCTGCTGATCCACACATTGCGTGAGCGTAACTTGCATAGGCCTCGCGGCTGGGCGCAGCGGCGTCACACATCGCGGAGCACAATGTGAGTGCTAACGTACGCGTTGGCCCCTGGAACGGTGAGTTCAAGCAGATTCACTGGTTCTTTGCTGTTAAAAGCAGCGGCTTGCCACACGCCTGATTCCTCACTTGGGAGGAGTTTCCATTCGCCTGCATCGGCTTCTATGCTAGCAATACAAGTGTGAGTTTTGATCGTCACTTCCAAGCCATCAACCTTTGTATCATGCTCAGACGGGACGAGAAAACGTATACATGGCTGAGCATGATCGGGGCCATCGAAATCGTCATACACCGACAATTCGCGTGCTGAGGTGAGCCGTACTGTCCGATGCGTCGTATAAGTGCCATCGACTGTGGAAGTGCCACGCAGTACGTGTACTTCGCCGTCAACGGCATGCTTCAGCTCCCCCGTTGCTCGTGCGCCGTATGTATTGTAGACGACGGCTGGATACAGCTCGTCGTATTCGCGAAAGTATGGGCCGCTGTGCCCTTTTTGGGATTTGATAGCAACCGATATCTGATCGTCCGCGTCGTAATTCAAATTCCCCGCGTCGGCGAGAATCGTCTCACCTTTGTACCACAGGAAAATGGAGTTATCGTCCATCTGTTTATGTGTTACGGAAGCTGAACCGCATTTCATCGAGAAATAAGCATCGCTCCACCGTTTACAAAAGAAGCCACATTCTGAGTCAAATAGCTCACTCTCGGGCATCGTCACGTGAGTTTTGGGGCGCGTAGCGTTCCCATCCCCCAAAGGAGGCAAACTACCATCTGGTAACCGTTGCAGTTCGAGGTTGGCAAATGCGTCTTCCCTAAGAGCGGCAACATGGCCAACGAGCCTATTGCCTGATAGGCCGATAACCCGTGATTCTCGCAGAGTCGTATCCATCATGTGGATGTAGAACTGTTGGTATTGTGGAGTGTTTTCAACGCAGGTGCTCTTGCTTGAGAAGGCTCCCTCAAACACTTCGAGGAGGCGTCCGGCGAAGTAGTCTGATCTAGCTTCGCCGTCTTCAGCCTCTAGCATTGAAATAGCATGTAGCGCAGAAAGGCACAGCATCATGCCGTGGTTGTTGTTTCTGATGTGTGCCGGTACGCTTGCCCACGCGAGCGCTTCATTAAGCAGATCCACACACTCTTCGTCGACATCGAGTTCTGGAATAGCTATGAACGTACACAGCGAGCGTATGAGTTCGGCATACATGTGATCCGCCGAGCTCATGGAGGCAATCGTGTGCCTTCCTTCAGAGGAAAAGAAGAACTCATGGAAACGCTTCACGCATTGAGCTACTAGTTCGTAGTCTTTGTGCGTAAGCGCAATAATGCAGAGATAATCGAGAGAATATAGCCATAGGAGTGACGATTGCCTCTGGTAATCTGGCTGAACCGAGTAGTCGAGCTGATTATCTGCATCGAATTCGTAGCCGTTGCGTGTACGCACGCGGTACTCACCTGGAGCAAGTGGCGTAACCGATGTGCTCGATCTTAAATGTAGCCTTGATAATTCGAGGTATTGCTCGTAGAAGGTAGAATCATGGAGCCGTAGCGTGGGTTTCTGTAGGCTCTTTCTGTTTTGCGATAGGAGCCAGTGGCTTGAAAGCCTTCGTATGGCGTGCTTCAGGTGTTTCATAGTGTAGTCAATTCTTCGTGGCAACGATCTCTTTGATTGCTGAACGCATGCTTTCTTCATCTCCTACGAAGCTGCGATATCGAGTAGATACTTCTGCCGCGGGCGATCCCTCTTCCACTACGCTCCAGATATCAGTACCGCTGCCTAGATAGTCCGAGAGTTTAGAGGGCAGGAACGGATTTACGCTAAACCGGCCTCGTGTGACTGCGTCGTTAACAAGTAGCACATCAAAGGTTTTGCACAGTGCCAGAAACTCAACGTACGGAACGTACGGATTGACTCGAACGTATTCGGCAATCCCCAATGCTTCAGCCCCTGCTTGCACAAGCGATCCGTTGTTGGTGAATATATGCAGGCAAACCGCTTTAGATGCGTCACGGCTCGGCATCGAATGATTCACCTCAGACATCACTGGGAGAAGCTCGTCCATGCCACGATTGCCGTAGAAGTTGCCGAAATAACCGATATTGACTGCCTCCGGATCCAGCACATATCTTGGCTCAACTGCCCGGTACAGTTCTGGTTGCGGCTGTGGATGGGCACGTACAATTGCTTTCCGCTTGATTTCCTCTTGAAACGCCGCAGGATACGGAGCCGCCATAATCTCGAGCTGGTTATGATTTGTGAAAATCAGTTCATCTGCGAGCTGCATAGTGGCGTATTCAATGAAGTTAAACAGGTTCGATGTGTCTGCACAGCCCCTGCAACTATTATCTCGGCGAAGTGCAGATGCGATCTCTGCCGATACCACGTCTTGTTGAAGCGAGCCGATGCGCTGCTCGGCAAGGGCATTAGTGCGCAACGGATCGGAAAACTCTGCCTGCCAATGCGCGTGTGGGTGGCGGATTTTGTATAGGAGCGCAGCTACATGCGAGCCGATCCATAAAGCCCTGGAGTATATCCGCTGATAGTTCCTCTCGCGATTCCACTTTCCAGCAAGCGCCGCTGCCTGCTGAGCGAACTGGGAGATAGCTTGCCAATTTGCGAAGGAAGTAACTGAGTCGATGAACTGTACGCGATCAACCCATGAACTTGCAATGAGTTCCGTTGAAACGTCAGTAGTGCGTGCGCTGCGCATCTCATTCGCGATCACATCCACCATATGCGCTTGTTGGGCAATCACCTTAGCAGCAACGATGGCCGACGTATCGGAATATGGGGGAAAACAGTAGGAGAATACGAGCGTATCTGGTTTTTCACGTGGTATGAGATCCCAGGGGAAGTCATATATTCCACGGCGGGTAACTTCCCTGCGTACAGCCGGCAGCTCCTTCGGGTGCCGCGTGATGTATCGTGAAATAAACCCTGCTTGAGCTCTTATCCGGCTATCAAGCGCCGATTGAGCCTCAAGAGGCACCCCGAGCACGCGGAGTTCTCCGATGCAGTCAAGGCGCTGCTGCACATCGAATTCGAATGACTCTTCCTGCCGAGACACAGAATCCCTGGTGAGAGTCCGCAGATACGCGGCCTCCGGCAGATCCATGTCAACAAATATGAGTTTGAGATTCGGGAAGCGAAGTGCTTGCGCCCAGAAAGCAACGTCTTCTCCGCTTGACAAATGCTCCGGGTAAGTCATGGTTCGAGCGATCTGCGTTGCGATGAGCTTGCAGGCGTTGAAGCCGATCACCCATGGGGCGTCGATAAGGCGTAGGGATTTCCCTCCTACTCCACGCATTTTGTTTTGGATGTAGTTCGTATCGGTTTCGATACCGTCATCGCTGACGTCACGGATTGGGCTCACTACAACCGTAGAATCGTCAGCTAGCCGATACTGTTCCTCGAGGAAGCGGTTCCCCACTCCATCATCGGCGTCTATAAACGTGATGTATTGGCGGCGCGCGAGCTGCACACCCAGATTACGCGCAGCCCCAGCATTCGCTAGATCAAGGAAATACCAACGCAGCTCAATAAAGGGATACTGATGAGTCAGCTCGAGAAGCACGCCTTCGCTGCCAGCAGGGTTCCCATTAACGATCACGAGAATCTCGAAGAGCTTCGGATCGAGTGTTTGAGCAGCCAATTGTGCAATGATGTTCCGCAGGTGTCTCTCAGCCTGGTACGCGGGAATCACCACTGAAATACCTTGCGCCAATAGAGCCGAGCCGGCATTCTCGAAGTGCGAAAGCATCTGGTCGAAATGTGTAGCATCGCCGTCAGGTTTCGATAGCTGCGCGGCGCATGCCAGTACAGCCAGCGCATCACCATTTAGTGCCATAGCAATTCACCTCCTCGCTGCAATCTTCCGGTGAAAATCCCACCATTTCATCGTTAGGCGCCCTAGTTTCGAGCCCGCCAAGGCATCGTACTTTCTCTGAAGTTTCTGGTAGCGGATATATTGCTCTTGAGTCTCTTTGTCTCTTACACGCTGGAAGCCTAGCAGCTGTGCCTCACGAGGGAACGCTCTATGCGCTAGCTGCGGGTGTGATGCTATCAAGGAAGCTAATTGAATGATTGCATCCGCGCCGTCACGTTCACAGCTCAACGGCTGGAGTAGCTTGCGCATGCTCAGAGCAATACTGATGTGGGTCGGGTCGAGACTCTCCGCAAAAGAGTCACACAAAGCCGATGCTGATACCGTCAATACCGAACCCCATTGATCCATCTGAGACACAGCGTAATACACACGAGGTGTGTGTTCGTTCAGTTGGGAAAACAAGCTCCAAACGTCATCAATCTGAGCAAGCATCAGTCTCGTTGCACCTGCTTCAATGAAAGTAGCGACGTCGCCCTCACTACCTTCACGCAACCGTGGAATGAACACATCGCACACTTCGCCCCTATTCAAATAATCGGTAACACTGCGACGTGACCGGCAAAAGCGTGTGGAACTAGGGAAATCGCCCGACAATGTAGAGTCATCGCCAGGCACATACACTATTGGTGAGCGCAAAGTCAGCGCGCGATTCTCAATCCTCATCTGAACTCCCGAAATTGCCAACGCGAACTCTACCTCGGGTACGCCGTGATCCTAATAGAAGTTTTAGCGCTCGTTCGCTTGGGATAATGCCATTCTTTAATAACGCTATCAGCGCTGCCGTTTTATACCCAGGCAATGGCACGTGCCCTCCGGCATAATCGGCAACTGCCACAACCTGTGTTGGTGTTCGAAGGAAGAATCCGTGCGATTGTTCATGAAAGCCGTGTGCCTGAATGTATGGATGTGCGTGGTGCTCGAGATGATGCCAATCTGACTCATTTTGTATGTATAGCATGCGTTTGGGCACAGGTATCGAACGTAGATCGTGGATGATACCGGATTGAGTGAGTAGATCCCGTGGGGAACTGCCGATTGAATCGTGTGATTGCGGGAAGACGGCGTCCAGGTATGCTTGCGAACGAAAATAATCGGTGATACTCGTTTGTGGATTCCATACGAAAGCAGTGGAGTTCAGCGCGTACCTGGAGCCGGAGCTTTCTGGATCGTTGAGCATTGCAGTGTAGAGGATAGCAGCAAACCCACCGGCCGAACCCCCAATGCACAGAAGAGGCTTGCGAGTGAGCGATGAAATGTGCGCAAGTACTCTGGCAATGATGTTTTGAGTTCCAGTGTTGGGAAGGCCTGTATACCAGCCAATGCGCAGGTTGGGATCGTGGCCGAGTAGTGGATCAGCTACTGCTACCATCGGCGCATAAGGGTTGATTTGGGAGTGTAATCCTGAGAAGAAGGGGCCTTTCAAACCGTCGCGGATGGGCGTCGCAGCGTTGAAAGTGCAGGGCAGGTAGTTATGGCTACCGTGGCCGCAGTCATGAAGCGTACTACAGAATCTGCCGGTCATATGCCTTACACCATCAAGCCCGCGAGTGTAGATTTCGAGTTTCGGCGACTGTGGAATCTGAATGCGGTGTACGCCGTCCTTGAGGCTACGCTGTACTATGAACTCACCAATACTCGAGTAGTCGTAAACCGCACCAAACCTACCCGAATCCCACGGAAGACGGGAGTGGTGCACCCCCGAACGATCGTTCGTCATTCAATCTCCCTTGGTAACATATGCATTCCCAATCCACTTGACTTAGGCATTTATCCCGTAGACTATTATTGCAGTTCGCGCAACTAGGCACTGTACTATTGACCTATGAGGTTCTTTATCGTAGGAAGTTGCGTGTCGCGTGACGTTTTCACGCTACTACAACGGAATGGCCATCAGCTCGTGCATTATGCGGCTCGGCAATCACTAGTGTCCGCCTCCTACCGAGCCGATACTAACTTAGTTGATCACACGTTATTCTCTTCCAAATTCCAGCTGCGTTCTGTGCTCGACGATTTTGAGGGCACTCTATTTGGCAGACTTCGTGATCGATCCCTCGAGTTTGATGTGTTGCTGTGGGACCTTATCGACGAGCGTCGTGGACTACTCGTGCTGCAGGATGGCTCGATAGTGACCAATAACTGGGAATTGGAAGCCACGGGTCAGATCAAGCTCCTCCCTATAAAGGAAATCATAGAATTCGGGTCAGACAGACATTTTGCACTTTGGAAAACAGGCGTCGAACGTATGTTCACAGCTCTCCGAGATCGAGGCGGAACTGAGAATCAAGTTGTCTTTATCGCACCCCAGTTTGCGCGGACTACCGTTCAGGGCACTCCACTCACCAGCACACAAAGCATCCACTCCCCAGAGTGGCTTGAGACAGAGTATCGGCGTTATTCCGACCACATTAGGGAACGTTACCCAGATGTAAGCTTCATTAAACTCGACGATCGTTCGATCGTCGCAGATGAAGAGCATATTTGGGGCTGCACTGCATACCACTTTTCAAAGAACACGGAAGAGCTGCTCGCCTCCGCCATTTCCAAAGAGATTCCGGTCAGCTCATTGAGCCAGGCACAATACTCCGACTACCGTCTCGCCCGCGAAATAGGCTACAACATAACACTATCTACGGCGCATATCCATGAAACTCATGAGGTGATCAACGGCCTACCGCTGGAGAGCCGTATATTCATCAAGGATCCCAAACTCCCAATAGCCGCATTCTTCAACGGTGCAGTAGACCCTACGCGATCATCAGGTAAGCCTGTATTTCAACGCTCATCGTGGCATGATGACTTCAACGCAAATACTGTCTTCCTGAGCGATCCAACGTACTCACTCCATCCGACACTTCGGATTGGCTGGGGACTAGCCGACGGCGACCGGACAGCCTCTCCAATGCATGCGGGCTTCTTGTTAGGAATACAGCGAGGCCTTTCGCAACACTCACCTTCTCAGGACGCAGTAACGAGTCTCCCAGTACTTCTCTACGGATCAAGCGCGGGTGGGTTCCAAGCACTCCGGGTGGGGACACTCACAGCACGCAGCTTTACTATAGTCAACAACCCGCAACTTGACTGGCTTAAGTACGACGTACGAACCACCGTGCGGGATGCGATCATGCAGGTATTCGCGGGCGAAGACCAAGCCTCTTTTCGCGCGCATCACTCATCCATTGTATCTATGGAGTCCCTCTGGAGCGATCTTGGATACGTGCCAGAATTCGAGTACTACATCAACCTCTCCAGTCAAACCGACGTCAATTTGCAGTATCGTCCATTCCTTAACTGGATTTCTATGGTCGCCGACCATCTTGAAACACGTATCAGACTGCGTCCGTACAGAGACCCTCAAGCTGGGCACAATCCGATGTCACGCATCGCTACAATTGGCGTGATAAACCGGACTGTTGAGGGTTTGGTTGACGCTGCGTGTTAGTTTCATGTGCCGAGCCACCTCTTCCCCCCCCCCAACGACTGCGAATCATCCAAGCTAATGTGGCATTGACCATCAATGATGTGTTGGCTACTTTCCTGACCAGTAACCCGTTTATGATCAGTTATGTTGGTCTGCCCAAGCGCAAGCTCTATTAGCCACGCACTATCCGAGGGAGCAAAACCAATCATGTCGAAACACAAGCGTAACCAGCTAACCACCCTGATCGTGAAAAAGGGAAAGCTATTCTGGTCAGTAGCTTTTCTACTCATGTGCGCCGCTTGTTTCGCTGCATTGTCTTCTGCTGACATGTGGATGTTGCTCTGCTCGTTGGCGGCGCTATCGGCGATTGCTGCGCAGGTGTTAGACAACCGTTACATCATCCGAAGCATAGGGAGGACTATTCGGGAAAACCGAAAGAGCCAACGAGATTTGGGTCTCAAGCTAGCTCTCAGAGCAGAGGATAATGCCAAGTCACGCAATGTTGTTACTAGAACAACCGACGCTGCTACGCATCTGTATCCTTTCGGTAGCATGATTGATTTCTTGAGAACCTCCAATGCAGACGGTGCCATCCATATTCTAGGAACTCAGCGCCTCCTCGCACTTTTGGCACCAGCCACTCGACACTTCACCGAATCAGTTTTCCTTATCGATCCGAACAAGGAACTTCCATTCGCCCGTGCGCACTCGGTAGCGGCCGTTGCTATCGATTTCTCTGCGATTTCTCCAGAAAGCCATTTCCCCCGTAATCAGTACTATTGGCTGTGGCTCCGTTCGCACGTCCCGATAGTCGGCTTCTCTTCGCGCAAGAATCCACAAGACTACGCAGAGGGACGCGTTCGAGCCGCGTCGCAGGGAATTCTTACTGTCCTCTCCGAAGAAGACGGTTTTGTAATCATCGGGCGTCGGTTTGATATCGGCAGCAGCAATTACTACTAGAGGCAGAACGACAATGAATATGGATATACTCGAGGAGATATACCTGCCGCCTGTGTATGGTCGGCGCCCTTCCAGCAAAGTTAAGGTCGCAGGAATACTCGATACCTTTTCGAATGCCGCGTTTTCAGATGCGTTTGACTATTTCCCAATTGCACGTGATGACTTCGAGCTTTTTTTTGACGAAGTCCAACCGGCTCTTGTATTCGTTGAGTCAGCGTGGCACGGTAATGACGACGAGTGGGTCTACCAGCTAGCTGGACCTGCCGGCCCAAAAAAGGCTTTCCAGCGTCTGGTTGCCGCGGCTCAACAAAGAAATATCCCTGTCGTATTTTGGAACAAAGAAGATCCACCGCATTTCGAGCAATTCATTGACGCAGCAGGACTGTGTGACCACATTTTTACAACCGAACAGGCTCTCATTCCTACCTACCACGAGCGAACTGGTATCGACTCGGTGCAGTTGTTGCGGTTCGCTGCCGCTCCCACAATTCACAGGCCAGATCAAGTCGACCACTATCGACGCGGTGAGGTGTGCTTTGCAGGTCAGTATTTCAGACATAAGTATCCCGAGCGACGCGAGCAAATGGATGTCCTATTCTCAGCCTCAAAAGACTATGATTTCACAATCTATTCTCGTGTCTTTGGTGGCGACGAGAACTATCAGTTCCCTCAAGAATATGTACCCTACGTTCGAGGCTCACTTCCATACGATGAGATGGTGAAAGAATACAAACGTCATCGAATCTTCCTTAACGTAAATTCTGTTCCTCAGTCGAACAGTATGTGCGCCCGCAGAGTATTCGAACTTGCCGCTTCAAAGACGCTCGTGCTGAGTATGCCTACGAAAGCCATTATTTCGATTTTTGGTACTGATCAGATCCCACTTGTCAACGACGTAGAAGAGGCTCGAGCTGCTATAAGTCGATATTTGGCAGACGCTGACCTCTACCTATCAACAACTCAGCGTGCATGGCGAACGGTACTACTCGATCACACTTACAAACATCGTGCTTTTCAAATCCTCGATGCTGCCAACATCGAGCATGCTAGTGTTTATCGGCCAATCAATATTACCATCTCGAACAGCCATGACCTACCAGTTGCTCACGTTACACACAATCTTGATAGCATCGTCCGAACAATCCGAAAACTGGCCACCCACCAGTTGGTCGGCTCGGTGAACATAGCCGACCGTCATTTAAGTAGATCGCCTCTGCTATTAGATCTTCCAGGACTCAATTCCATCCGAGACCAGGAGTCGCCAGTCACCACATTGGATGTAAGTTGCACCTATGGCGAGAATTACCTGCTGGACTTAGTACTTCTGAAGTATCAGTTCGAGGAAGCAGATATCGTGACGAAGGCGGTTACCAAACCAGCTTCACGCATATCGCACTCGTGCTATTGGGGCAGCCGCGACGATATCATCGAAGGTGGCTTTATCGCTTCAAATCAACGTTCACTTGAGAGTGTCCGTACTCGTGTTGGCGAATTGCAGGTGTTTGTGGGAGACGATTTCAACTTCATGCCCACCGGCGCTCAATCCGATAGTGTGTTTAGGGAGATCTGACCATGCGCATTGCTTTCTTTGACGGGATCCTGGAGAGCCACGTAGCCAGTTCACTTCAGCGCTCTTTTGAGAGACTAGGTCACTCGGTACTCAACACAGGAAAGTTTGGGAGCGGATTTGAGTTCCGAGTCGAGCGACGGTTCGCTGCAGAACTACGGCAAATCATTGAAACGATCGAGGATTTCAGACCGGACTGGATCATCGTATTCCGTCCCGGATCAGCTCCCCATCAGGTGTTGCGGGCACTTCGAGGTACGGGGGCACATCTGGCAACATGGTTCTCAGATGACCCAGTTCTTTTTAATCTCTCCTATGGCCCAGTCGTTGATGAGTACGACATAGTTATGCATTGTGGGCGTTCACCCGTTTTGAGGTTCTACGAGAGTGTATTCGGACGGCCTACGGGTGTAAACATTCCATTTTGGACAGATCACACCGCTTTTCCATTCGTTTACGGAACCAACCAGCCGGAAACCACAGCTATGTTTCTCGGGAACGTGCATGACCGCGTGAGACGAGCTAGATATTTCGACCTTGCCAAGATGACCAATTCCGTTAGAGTTCACGGTGCTGTTGCAACCGACTATTTCAATTTGTCTGGCGGCTACCTCGACACGGATGAAGAGGTCGTCGACGCAGGATCACGAGCGCGCATCGCGCTCAATATACCACAGTTTTTTAAGAATCATAGGGGCTTATCCACATGGTTCCCTGGGCTTGATGAATTGGGATTCTTTGAATACCCTAGCCGCGTTATACAGTACGCAGCTATGGGTTTACCAATTGTCTCTATCATACCGGGATTCAAGCAGAGCCGCTCGTTTCCCGAGATTATCTTTTCAGATTCCATTGCCGATGCCGACGCTGTAATTTCACGTTTGGTCAGAGATGAGGCTCTCGATGAACTGAGCCATGCTACCCGGGAGCGCTTTGACTCCTCGTTCAGCGCAGATTCGAGAGCTCTAGCAATGATCGACCTATTTACTCGTGATTCCTGGTCCACTCTTGACGCTGATGAGCGCGAGATCTGGTTCACACAGTTTGATGGAAGGTCGGTTGCGTCCTTATCTAGTGCAGACATGACTGACATCTCCACGTACTCGGCTGATATTGAGGACAAGTTGTTGTTAACCTGCGAAAGCCCCACCGACACAGCTGACTCCAATCATTGGGACTCGGTAGACATTATTGTTGATCGCTCTGGTTCAGATCACTTTTTGGAGTGTTTTGGATCGGCTGTTTCTGCGCTTTCTGCAATAACGTTGCGATACACTGATGAGCTTGAAGAATGTGTGGCTGACTCGGATCAGCACTATATCTTCAACTTAAGCCGTTTTCTCCGTACGAGAGCCTATGATCTTGACAAGCCAAGATTGGTATTCCTCGGATTGAATATATCCATCACAAAAACACAAGAAGACTACGCTCTAGCGCACAACGTCACCCTGATGAGCCCCGTAGCTGCACCCGCGCAGTTCTCTGCTAACCACGGCAAAGTCATCCGAAATTCCACCATATCTCATCCTCGTGTCAGCAAGACGGCTGGATCTTTGTGCTGTGAACTCCCCTATCACACATCGCACAATATGGTTCCACAAGATATCAACAAGATCGTCGTACTATCCGCGGCAAATGCAACAACCAATTCTAAGGCACTTACAGAAGAGTTCTTGAGCAACTCGAATGCGACAAACACTGTGCAGATCGAATCACACTCGATCGAGATTATGCCAACCGCCCAAGTCGCCCAGCTCCTATCAAATGCGCTCGTATTATGTCCCGTTGTCAAAAGCAGCAATCGATTGACATATGCACCCGCAATCGAGGCGGCTCTCAGCTTTGCCGAACTAGTCGTCGTTCCACGCGAGTCGGCACTAGCGGAAAACGACGACTATAGCACACTCGTTGTAAAAGCTTCGACTAAACACGAAGTGGTCATGAAGGTGCGCCGTATTTTGAACCGAGCACCAGTCAACCCACCAATCGGATCCGATATCTCTGTGTCTGACACAGAGAACCTCATACATGACCTGTTCGCAGCGACCGTTTCTAGTGCAGGAATAAGACGTCCACCGACAAAAGCCAGCATGACCCCTGATGGTTGTCTGGCGGTTAGGTCGTCTGAAACAGTCGATCTCGGTGATTTTGTCAACGCTGATCGCCTTGGTAACGCTTGTATTCTAATAGAATTAAAAGATACAAAGATGGGTGACTATGTGGTTGATATTACGGCATCAGGGAAAGTCACACGCAGTATACGATTCAACTCGGAGCAGTGCGTTAAAGCTGAGATATCGGGAATTTCAGCAACTCAGCCAGATGTAGCAGTGCGCCTTAGACCAGCGGAACATACTGCAGGTGCGTTTGCCTCATTGTTCGCTGCCCCGTCCATGGTCGTGAAGAATGGTGACCCCAGTCGGATAGTGGGAGTACAACGCATCATGGGGCCACGCATTGCATGCGTTCTCACCAACCGCTTCTCCTGAGAGACTGGTTTCAATACATGTCACTGGCCTACCACCAGCATCAACTAAGTGTTGGTGGTAGGCCACAGATACACATCCCGAATTTGGTTACCGGTTCATTGCTGACGAGCTTATGAATCGTGGCTATTGTCTTTCTGGGCGGCGCGTATGGCGATTGTGCTCGACGATTCAGGTGTTCTCGGTGATGAGCAGGAGGAAGCCGCGTGGAAAAAGTCGGGTGTTCCAGTTCACGATGACTTGCTTTCCAGGCATTTCCACGCTGATACCCCGAATACTGTGTGGGTCACGGATATTACTGAGCATTGGACCGGGGAGGGCAAGCTGTATCTGTGTGCGATCAAGGATCTGTGTTCACGTAGAATTGCGGGTTATGCAATCAATGCGCGGATGACATCGCGCCTCGCGGTCGCGGCGCTCCGGGACGCGATGAGAAAACGCCGCTACCCACAGGGTGGATTGTCCATTCTGATCGTGGGTCTCAATTCCGTTCGAGGAAATACCGTGAAGGCGATCATTTCCGACGCTTGGAGCCTGGTTCTGACGCGAAAAAAGCCGATGCTGCTTTCAGAAACTCGTTCGTGTCACGCAGTTCCCGAACCTCTTGGCGTAGCCGAGCATTCTCAGCCACAAGATCGATCTCGCAGGCACGATCACGATTCTCGCGCCTAGACTCTTGCAGCCACTGACGCAGCGCGCTAGCACTGACACCAAGCTTGGGCGCAATCTGCTCGCACGCACTCACGATCGAGCATTCCCGAACACGGATCCGATCCTCAACCAAGCGAACCGCTCGATCCTTCGCTTCCCGATCAAAAATCTTTGGCATAACCCACATTCTCCCATCCTCTCAAACGGAAGAAAACCTGAACCATTTCATTCTGACAAGGTAACGAGAGTCAATGCGTACCAGAGTGACCAGATGAAACGTCACGAGCCCAATGTTGGTACTTCCTCGATACTTCAGCAACCGAGCCATCGAGCACAATTTGACCCTCATGAAGCCAAATTGCTCGTGTGCAAAGCTGTTCTATCATCTGGGGAGAGTGGGACACCAAGAACACCGTACCCGCATTGTCAAGCATCTCGTTCATGCGTCGCACACTTTTCTCTCGAAAACTAGCATCCCCCGTAGAAAGCGCCTCGTCAATCAGTAATACTTGTGGTCGAATTGCCGTGGATATACCAAATTGTAGCCGAGCAGCCATTCCAGAAGAGTACGTCTTTATCGGACGGTAGATCGCCTCACCGAGCTCCGCGAATTCTACAATATCCGCTAGAGCATCCTTCATTTGGTACGGCTGATACCCAAGTGCAAGCAACCCAAGCTTGGCGTTCTCGATACCTGAAAGCTGCGAGATCAATGCATTTGCAACACCTAACAGCACGGGCTTGGCCTCAGCGTAGACTTTACCTTCAGACGGTACGTCAATCCCTGCCATTATTCGCATCAGTGTAGATTTCCCAGCACCATTTGCCCCTAGTAAACCTATGAATTCACCCGTTCCAGCCGCAAAGCTCACATTCTTCAACGCGGGAACTTTCACACGGGGAGGACGCCCGAGCACACGCGCTACTCCCTTTTGCACCAATGATGCCCGTTTCCTCTCAGCCGGAGACACCGAGGAACTTGAGTATTCAACAGAAACTCGATCCACAACGATAGACGGCGTCTCAGGAACGTGCGCAGAATCAACGTCTAGCTTGATGGGAGATCTACGCAGCTCGGCTCTATTTCTCATTTGGATAGAACCTTCCCCATTTTCCCTTCAGCCGACCACATAACAATCAGGCCGAGCGCGAAGAGACCGAATGACCACGCGCCCAGATACACAATGAGATTCGGGGCTGGAATGGCGCCGCGAAGCAGAACGTCACGTAGCGTCTCTAGAAACACCCAACCTGGGTTCAACATCATAATCCCTTGGAGTAGAGGTTTAGATTCGAGCATATCAACAGTCCAGAAGATACCAGACCCATAGAACCAGAATCTGCTCAGTAAACCAATCAAAAACCGAAGATCGGGAACAATCACAACGGCCGTAGCAGCCACCATGCCAATTCCCATACACATGGGAAACACCAGCGCGTAGATCAGCGGCGCCAGTAGCCATTGTGGCGATGGATAAGCATGAGGAGGCATCACCACCAAAAACACGAGCATCGCCATGAACGATGGAATGAAGTCAATGAAGGAACGCAGGGTGTAGGACAGTATTAGGGACGCTTTGGGAAAGCTGAATAACTGCGCTAGCCGTTGCCCGTTTCCCTCTATCGCAGTATTTGCCGATAGCGACCTCGTCATCAATGTGAAGGACATAACGCCAATCACCAAGTATCCGACGAAGTTCTCCATGCCGCGGTCAAACTCAAGAACCACAGCAAATATAAGATAGAAGACGCCCGCATTGAGAAAAGGTTCAACGATCAGCCAAATCTGCCCTAAAAAAGCATCTTTGCTTGTTCCAAAGGCTCGAGCTCTCGACTCCATCACCGTGAAGTGGCGATGATGCCACATCGCCACCAGATACCTCAAAAACGAAGATTGAGAACCGACCTCTACGAAATCGGTTCCATCGATCGTGATGCTCCCAGTCGCCATAGTCGTGACCACGAACCAACGTCTAGCGCCACAGGCCAATCGTATCGATTAGCTTGGCACCTTCAGTCACTTCAGGCTTCAAATCCTTGAACTGATCATGAGCCACCAATACCAGTACAATATCGGCATCTTCCACAGCGGCGTGCGGTTCTGCGAATGTGATATTGCTGTATCCTTCGAGGGCTTTCGGAAGTTCCTCGACGTATGGCTCCACAGCCACAATCTCATGCTGAGGATATCGTTCGGCAAGGAGCTTGGCGATCTCTAGTGACGGCGACTCGCGGAGGTCATCAATATTGGGTTTGTATGCCAAGCCGAGCACTGCAATCTTCGCATCCTGAGTCTTTCCGCTCTCTCGCACGATATCTGCAAGTGCTTGCGCCACATGGTCAATCACCCACAGGGGCTTACCATCGTTGATATCGCGAGCCATGCGAATAAGCTTAGATTCCTCAGGCTGCGAGCTCACGATAAACCACGGATCCACAGCAATACAATGCCCACCCACCCCAGGGCCAGGGTTCAAAATGTTGACGCGGGGATGATGATTGGAAAGCTCGATCAACTCCCACACGTTGATTCCAAGCTTCTCGCAGATCACCGAGAGCTCATTCGCGAAGGCAATGTTTACATCACGAAAAGCATTCTCGGTGAGCTTCGCCATCTCAGCCGTGCGCGCATCAGTGGTGATTACATCGCCCTTGTTGAAGGATTCATATACTTCTTTCGCACGGCGGGTAGCCTCAGGGGTTAATCCACCGATGATACGATCATTAGAGGTCATTTCAATCATGATGCGCCCTGGGAGAACGCGCTCTGGGGCGTGCGCAAAATGCACAACAGGCTTGCCGTCCGCGCCATCTGCTGAAAGATCCGGGCGAGCCGCAAGCACGCGCTTTGCCATACGCTCAGTTGTGCCCGGAGGTGAAGTAGACTCAAGAATCATGAGTTCATCACCTTGAAGCTGGGGAATAATCGCATCCGTAGCGGCGTCAATATAGCTTGCATCCAACTCGTGCTGGCCTTTGAACGGCGTAGGCACGGAGACAATATAGATTTCGGAATGAGGGGTATCTTTCTGAGCCGTGAGTGTACCGGCGTCTACAACCTTCTTAAGAGCTTTCTCTAGACCCACCTCAACGAATGGGAGCTCACCACGCTTCACCATATCCACAGTGCGATCAGACACGTCTACACCTGTTACCTGCCAGCCATTATCAGCGAGAACCACAGCGGTTGGAAGGCCTATATAACCCAGACCAATTACGCATAGCGTACGGCTCGTCATGTTTCTACCTCGTCATTGCATATCGTTGTTGCGTGCGATGTTGTATTGCGTCTCTCTCCCCCCCCCCAGCTACCCTGGAATGGGTATAGATCCTCATTAATGATGCACCGCCAAGCAAGAGTTTGCATCAGATAGGCACATAAGTATGAGATAGACAATAGAAAGCCATCGGCCAGATCCTGACGCGAAGCAAGATCAATCACCATTGTACATGATCCATCGATGCCTCCACAGATGCAATAAACTGAATACCGGAACCGACATACGCAAGGAGCCTCCCATGCACACAGTAATGGCCGTTTATGGCACTCGGCCTGAAGGAATCAAAGTTGCCCCCGTAATCAAGGCGCTACAAGACGCTGAGCATCTTGATCCTATCGTCGTCTCTACAGGGCAACACCGCGAAATGCTCGCACAAGTGCATGATGTATTCGGGATCGTACCCGATCGCGATCTAGATATCTTCCAATCAGGCCAAGGGCTCAACCAAATCGCAGCGAAGATCTTCACGGAGCTCGATCCTGTACTTGCTGAGTATTCACCAGACGCTCTGCTCGTACAGGGAGATACAACCACGGTGGCAGCTGCAGCAATTGCCGCATTCTACCGTTCAATTCCGGTGATTCACCTGGAGGCCGGCTTGAGATCGGGCGATATCCTCTCACCTTTCCCCGAAGAAGCCAACCGGAAAATCACCTCGCAAATAGCAGCCCTCCATCTCGCACCTACAGCCGAATCACGCGATAACCTCCTGCGCGAAGCCGTAGACCCTTCCACCATCGCTATCACTGGCAACACCGTGATCGATACACTTTTCCGCGTGAGCTCTCTGGATGTGCAATTCACAGATCCCCTGATCTCAGAAGCGATCGAGACGCATGAGCGTGTACTCGCCGTCACCTCACATCGGCGCGAAAACATCGGCGAACCTATGCGCCACATCGGTGCAGCCCTCGCACGGCTCTCCACGCTCTATCCGCAAGACGCCATCATCTTCCCTATCCATCGAAACCCGAAAGTGCGCGAACTGATCGTGCCGATCATTGAGGATCTGCCGAACGTCGTCGTCACCGATCCGCTCGACTACCTCGAATTCACCCACCTGCTCCATGCAGCACACATCGTGCTTACCGACTCTGGCGGAGTACAAGAAGAAGCACCATCACTTGGCAAACCAGTGCTCGTACTACGTGAAAACACCGAACGCCCAGAAGCGGTGCTCGCCGGCACAGTGAAACTCATCGGCACCGACGAAGAACGCATCGTCACAGAGGTCTCTCACCTCAAAGACTCCCAAACCGCTTACGAGACGATGGCACGCGCCGTCAACCCCTACGGTGACGGCCACGCCGCCGAACGCACCGTGGCTGCCATCTCAGCCATGTTCGGCGAAGGCGAACGGCTGCCGGATTTCGATCCCACGCAGCCAGGGATCGGATCTGTTGAATAGCCTTCTGGCACGATACGCAAAACGGAGGATTGGAGCCAATATCGCCCATTTTCAATGACCCTATCGGTCAATCTGCCACCACTCTACGCTGCAATTTGCCGGGTTCCTACGCTACAATCTGTCAAGCCTCTACACTATAACCCGTCAGGCAGCCGCGCGAGAATCAGACGCCCCGCGGGCTATTGAGGTTCCCGCGCTGCAGATGGTCAGCCGTCTACCGTGCGGCGCATCCAGTAGTGATGACCGCCGTCACTCCCCCAACAAGGCCAACGGAACTACCGCCACCCCATCTTGCCTGCGGTAAGCGTGCGACCCCGCGTTGATCACCACAAGGTCTACAACCTGATCAGGCATCTGCTCGCGCAGCCACAACAAGTGCTTCACATGCGCATCAGTCACATTCGCCGCAAGTTTCACCTCGATAGGCAAAACCTGCCCTTCAGACCCATTGACAATCAGATCGATCTCACGGCGGCCGTCATGCATCCTCAGGTGATTCACGCGCCCACCTACAGCTTCGGCCATTACACGGACGCCGAGTGTAGCCAACGCCTCGAAAAGAGGCCCTGCCATATGCGCCCCTTGAGCCGAAACAAGATCACGTGCCGTGAGCCCAAGTAGACGCGCGGCAAGCGCTGGATCAGCGAGATAATGCTTGGGCGCCTGCGCGGCTCGGCTAAACTCGTTATGCATTGGCAACCACCCCGGCACAGGATCAAGCAGCCACAGTTGCGCAAGGTGTTCCCGGTAACGCGCAGTGGTTGCCTTGCTGGGCATGGTTTCCGAATGGCGTTCAGCAGTATCAACCAGTTTAGAATAACTCGTGGTAGACGCCGTAGCCGCAGCATACGCACGTAACCACTTAGTGAGCGCTTGAGGCGAGCGCACCTGGCCACCGTTTTCAGGAATGTCGCGATCAATCACACGAGCCAGATATGAATCCAGCATCTGCTGGCGCACCCTACCAGGCAACTGCATCATCCCAGGAAAACCACTAGCAGTAATAGCTTGCATATACTCCACGGCCGTAAGATCCGTTTGGCCTACAACGTCTGCTCCAACTCCTGAAAGCAACGCATTGAAAGATACGCTTGGATTGGTCATACCACGTTCATGTAGAGCCATCGGACGCATGCGAACCGAAAGAATACGCCCAGCGCCACTGTGGGTACCAGTTGCATCATGAGGGCTCGCCGAACCCGTAAGAAGAAAACTACCAGGCTGTGCCCCTTCGTCCACTTTACGACGCACAGAATTCCACACCTGCGGAACGTTTTGCCATTCGTCAATCAGCAGCGAACCACTGGGCGCACTGCGCAAATCGAAATCGGCACTTACCACGCTACGCATAGATTCGTCGTCTAGGCGCCAGGTCTCGACGACACGGCGTTTCGCCGTTTCCGTCTTGCCTACACCTTTAGCTCCGTCGATAGCGATAGCAGGCACGTAGGGCATCATCTGATCGAGAAGGGAGTCAATTGTTCGACGCAGATAAACCATAGGTAAATCCTAGCCTAAATTGGCAAACTATCCCATTTGCACATCGCGCACGATCCCATTTGCACATCACGAACGATCCCATTTGCACATCACGAACGACCCCATTTGCACATCACGATCGATCCCATTTGCACAAGACTCGCTCCGCCCGATTATGTTTTCGAACATTTGTTCGATAGAACTAGTGTTGAGAGGAGCGGATATGGCACGGGATAGCACAGACAATGTGAACGGTGCGGAACTATACTCACCACCCCCACCATCAATCCGTGATCCAGACGAAGTCGTGAAAATCGATCTTGTAGGCTATCCACACCTTGGCAGGTTGCAACTTCTGTACAAGCAAGAGCTTTACAAGAACATGATCGTGGGCTTCAGCATCAGACTGCGCCGATGGGAAACCATACAAACATCTGGCAAGATGCAACTAGGATTGATACCGCCCATGGCACGGTGCACCAGCATTTCTTTAGCAAGCATTCTAAGCATCGTGAAAGCATCAAGACTCTTGATGTGATTCCCGTAGTTGAAGGACGGAATTTCGTCAACAAGAGTTTCTACCAACAGTACGATTCAGTACTCAACAATCGCGAAGCGCTCTTGAGGAGGTGGGAGCATGGAAGAGAATACGAATACTCAAAGCCAACTCGCCTCATGAATTATGATCTTGTACGATTCCTGAGTTCAGCACGAGGCAGAGCGATCTTGAGAGCCAACATGGACTCATTGGAAGAAACCCACGAGCGGGCGTACGATAATGGGAAGGCACGAAAGAGACTTCCATGCATCTCCTCATTATCACGCAACAGTGGGCGCCCGAGTATGGCATCCCACAGCTTCGGGGTGCATGGATGGTGCGCGAACTTACGCAAGCCGGCCACACAGTAAGTGTGGTGACGGCGCCGCCACACTACCCTACCGGCCGTCTGCTCGATACCTCCCCTGAATACCAGCCCGGCGCCGTTGCTGAAGGCCCGTCAGGCGAGCTTATTTACCGCTCGCATTTCCGCGAGCACACCCCTTCGATTCCATCACGCATAGCCGATCAGGCCGTGATCTGCACCAGCTCTGTACGCCAAGCACTCCTCGCGATTAAACACCGCAAACCAGACCTCATCCTTGCATCGTGCCCACCACTGCCCGCCGCATTCACGGCGCACACCGTGAGCTCTATGAAGCGAATCCCCTACGTGGTAGACATCCGCGATTCCTGGCCAGACCTCGCCCGCTACGTCGGCATCTCCGATTACATTCTCCTCGGCCGCACCGCTCCAACCCGCCGCGGCCAACTTCGCACCCCCGCAATCCTCGCTGGAGCCGAACTGTTCGGTAAAGCCCTTAAAGACGCCGCTGGCCTCATAACGACATCATCAATCCATAGCGGCGAAGTTGCGTTACGTTACCACAAACCCACCCAGACTCTTTCCAATATTATTCTCGAAGACGCCGCCGCGCTTGCCGCCAATCACCGAGCTTCTCACCCTTCCATCTCGAATCTACAGGCAGGATCTCACGAAACAAAAGACGCCGAAGCGCCAGACTCAATACATTCAGCCAACGAAGTAGACGCAATAGCCATCACGGGATCGCAAGAAAAGCCCCGCGCTCAAACCACACCCAACGCACAGACAGCAGCTACAGCGTCACCGCTAGGGCGGCGTCTGCGCGTGCTATACGCAGGCACAGTCGGGCGTGCGCAGGGCATTGACAACGTGATCCGTGCGGCAAACGAAGCATCCACCCTTGGCTACCCGATCGATCTCAAAATCGTAGGCAACGGCACGCATCTCAAAGTTGCAAAAGCACTCGCCCAAAACCTAGGGGTGAGCGTCGATTTCCCTGGCCGCGTAGCTCCCGAAATCGTGCGCGCTCATTACGATTGGGCAGACGTCGCACTCGTCGTACTCCAAGACTGGGCTCCTTTGCGTCTCACAGTTCCGTCAAAGACGTTCCAAGTGATTGCCTCCGGCAAATACGTAGTTGGCGCACTCGAAGGCGCTGCAGCCGAAATCATCACGAAACTCGGCGCAGGCAGTGTGGTGCCGCCCATGCAACCCGAAGCTCTCGCCGCCGAGTTCGCCCGCCTAGCCATGCATCCTGAAGACCTTTCGAAGAACGCCCACGGCGCCGAGCGTATCGCCGCCGAACAGGTTCGCCTCAATTCCGGCTACGAGTTTACGCGTTTTATCGAAATGCTAGCCGCGCGCAGATAGCCGCCAGCACATACACCGCAACTAGCAGAATGCAGAATGCCGCCGTCCAATTTATATACCCCACCCCCGTGGTTAGAATAGAAGTAGCCAAGATTACGTGCTGTTTGCTTACATCGTGAACCTCGTGGGAGTCAACCTCATGTGAGTGACCCCCACGTGGCGAATCCCTGAGAGTGAACGCAAAGCCTCAAGCAAAGGGCGCGTGATCCGAATGGTGCAGATACTCTTAATGAACTAACACTTAAGAATTGGGCGATGGCGATATGAGCACTTTTCTTTACCGTTTGGGGCGTTGGTGCGCTCACCATGCGTGGAAAGTGCTCCTCGCCTGGCTCATCATCTTGGGTGCGCTCGGAGGCGGCGCTGCCTCAGTAGGCATGCAACTGTCTAACGACTTTGAGATTTCTGATTCGGAAGCCATGGAAGGCCTCGCCATTCTTCGCGAGCGCCTCCCGCAAGCTGCCGGCACCACTGAGCCCGTATTGATCACTGCAAGCGATGGCGATATTCGCGCCCATGAAAAAGCCATCGAGGGTTTGATCGAGGATGCATCTGCAATAGATGGTATCGCGATGGTGGCGAATCCCTTCGATCCCCTCACCGAGGCGATTTCTGACGCCGGAGACGCAGCTCTTGTACAAGT
>JALFZJ010000046.1 GCA_022783665.1 Arcanobacterium sp. | reverse complement strand
TACAGATGCAAACCGATAGTTTCGGCGCGCTCATCCAATACGGCACTCATGTGATCGCAACCAACTGGGTCAACCTAGGCAAAGACAAACAAGGAAACACCGCCAAAGTGTATGTTGCTCTTGAAGAGCCCGTCTTCGGGTTCGGCCCAAACTCCAAAGGCTTTACTGAATGCGCCCTCGGCCTTGTCGCCGAGGCAGACGAATACTTCCAAGACGCCGGCCACGCGATTGCTTGGGCGATGAACCAAATCAAGTAAACAACTAACAATCCAGTATGAAGCCCAACCCGATACAGGTTGGGCTTTTATTCACGCCACGAGGAGGCACGCTGATGGCGATACGCAAACTCGAGAAATACGTGCCCACCAAGTTCGCTGCGCCCACCTCCCACTACAACAAGCAGGCAGCGGATTATGCGGTGGCGTTCATTCAGGCACTCACGCACACAAAAGGCCGCTGGGCTGGCAAGCCCTTCGAGTTGATTGATTGGCAAGAACAAATCATCCGCGACCTGTTCGGCACCCTCAAACCCGACGGATACCGGCAATTCACGCAGGCGTATGTGGAAATACCGAAGAAGCAAGGCAAGCAGGTCGCCCTCGACACTTTGATTCCCACCCCAGCTGGGTTTACGACGATGGGCGCAATCCAGGTGGGTGACACGATCTTTGACGAGACCGGCAAGCCGTGCACCGTGGTCGCAAAATCCCCAGTGGACTTTAGCGAGCAGGCATATCGCATCCGGTTTAAAGACGGTGAAGTGGTTGAGGCTGGTGAGCGTCACCAGTGGGCAGGCCAATACACGCACGGCAAACCCCGCGTGGCGGTGATGACCACCGGCGAGATGTATCGCCTACCTAAAGATGGCTCCTCGTATCGTTTCCGGATCCCTATTGCCGAAGCAATTGATACTCCTGAAGCAGAACTCCCTGTTGATCCGTATGTGATGGGCTACTGGCTCGGTAACGGCACAGCGAACAAGCCTTACATCACGATCCAAACCAGTGACCGGCTCGGCGTACTCGAGCGCGTCTGGCCGTGGAACCACCTGGGTGTGGAATACCCCAACGTGGGTGATTCGGTAGTGATCCGAGTCGATGAACTCACGTCCGTGCTCGTTGATTCGTTCCACGACAAAGTTATCCCCACCGAGTATTTGCGAGCTTCCTACAATCAGCGTCTCGAACTGTTGCAGGGCTTAATGGATTCAGATGGGTCGATCTCCAGCCGTAAAGGTCAAGCAATCTACTGCTCCACCGAACCCGCTTTAGCCCAATCGGTGAGCGAGTTACTGTGGAGCTTGGGCATCAAGAACGCGATCACGACCACCGCTTCAACGCAACGCACCGATTGGAGCAAGTCCTCAAGCGAGTGTGGACGTGTCGCAACTGGCGAGACTTTGTATTACGTGAAGTTCACGGCTTTTGATGACATCAAGGTGGCTGGATTGGATCGTAAACAATCCCGCGCGATTACAAGGAATCCCCGTTCGCGTTCTCACTACCGTTACATCGACTCCATCGAACCAATCAAAAACCCAGGGATGCAATGTATTCAGGTTGACTCACCTTCACACCTCTACCTGATCGGGCGAAGCTTCCTGCCCACTCACAACAGTGAACTCGCTGCCGCCGTCGCCCTGCTACTGACCTGCGCTGACGGTGAAGAGCGTGCAGAAGTGTATGGGTGCGCGGCCGACCGGCAGCAAGCCTCGATTGTGTTCGAGGTGGCAGCGGACATGGTGCGCATGTGCCCACCATTAGCAAAACGCGTGAAAATCCTGCGCTCTCAAAAGAGGATTATTTACACGCCCACGAACTCTTTCTACCAAGTCCTCTCAGCGGAGGCGTACTCGAAGCATGGGTTCAACATTTCCGGAGTGGTATTCGATGAGCTGCACACTCAACCGAACCGCAAGCTGTTTGATGTGATGACGAAAGGCTCTGGTGACGCACGTACCCAGCCGCTCTATTTCCTCATCACCACGGCAGGCTCGGACACCCACTCGATTTGTTTTGAGCAGCATGAGAAAGCCCTCAACATCATCGCCGGCAAGAAACACGACGAACGGTTCTATCCCGTCATCTACGGGGCCGACATGGACGAAGACTGGACAGACGAAAACGTGTGGCGCAAAGCCAACCCCAGCCTTGGCATCACCGTCACCCTCGACAAGGTACGTGACGCGTGTGAGTCTGCGAAGCAAAACCCCGCCGAAGAAAACTCCTTCAGGCAGCTCCGGCTAAATCAGTGGGTGAAGCAGGAAGTGCGCTGGATGCCCATGCAAGTGTGGAACCAAAACAACGCACCCGTAGACGAGAAAGCCTTAGAAGGGCGTGCGTGTTACGGCGGACTCGACCTGTCCAGCACCTCAGACATCACCGCCTTCGTGCTCGTGTTCCCACCCATCGA
>JALFZJ010000057.1 GCA_022783665.1 Arcanobacterium sp. | reverse complement strand
GGGCAAAACGGGCGAAGGAGTCAGTGAACTGCTCGACCGTATCGTAGCCGAAGTGCCAAGCCCAAGCGGTGACGCCGATGCGCCGACACGCGCTATGATTTTTGATTCGGTATATGACGTGTACCGCGGGGTAGTCACGTACGTGCGGGTTGTAGATGGCAGCCTCAAGCCCCGCGAACGCGTGCATATGATGAGCACGAAGCAGAACCATGAACTTCTCGAGATAGGCGTGATCTCACCAGAGCCCACACCCTCTGATGGTCTCGGCGTGGGAGAAGTAGGTTACCTTATTACCGGCGTGAAAGATGTACGCCAATCGCGTGTGGGTGATACGATCACGAGCCTCAATCAGCCTGCGGGCACCCCGCTTTCGGGTTATCAAGATCCCAAGGCGATGGTATATTCAGGGCTCTATCCAGTAGATGGTTCTGATTATCCTGCCTTGCGCGATGCTCTCGATAAACTCAAGCTTAATGACGCCGCTTTGTCGTACGAACCTGAAACGTCTGTTGCGCTCGGTTTCGGCTTCCGCTGCGGTTTCTTAGGGCTATTGCATCTTGAGATCGTTACCGAGCGCCTCGAACGCGAGTTTGATCTCAACCTTATCGCCACTGCGCCATCCGTGGTGTATCGCGTGATTACCGATGCTGGCGCTGAGGTGACCGTCTCGAACCCGTCGGAGTTTCCTGAAGGCAAAGTCAAGAACATTTTCGAACCGATGGTTGATGCGACGATTCTGACACCGAAGGATTACGTGGGCACAGTGATGGATTTGTGCCAACAACGCCGCGGTATCATGCAGGGCATGGACTACCTGTCGGTAGATAGGGTAGAGCTTCGTTACCGTATCCCTCTGGCTGAGATCGTCACGGATTTCTTTGATCAACTGAAATCCCGCACAAGGGGCTACGCCTCTTTGGACTATCACGAGAACGGCGAGCAGGAAGCAGATCTTGTGAAGGTGAATATCTTGCTCAATCATGAGCCCGTGGATGCTTTTTCTGCGATCGTTCACCGCGATGCCGCCTACTCGTATGGTGTGGCGATGACTGGCAAGCTCAAGAAGCTCATCCCTCGCCAACAGTTCGAGATCCCAGTACAGGCCGCGATTGGCCAGCGCGTCATCGCCCGCGAGACTATCCGTGCACTGCGCAAGGATGTGCTTGCCAAGTGCTATGGTGGCGACGTCTCGCGTAAACGCAAGCTCCTTGAGAAGCAAAAAGAGGGCAAGAAGCGTATGAAGTCGATCGGTTCGGTGGACGTGCCTCAAGAGGCCTTTGTGGCTGCTTTGAGCTCCGAGCTTCCCGAGGGCAAGGATTAATCACTGTGTCACATGCACCTAGTGCCCATTCTCCGAATCACGATCCGCAGAGGAAGCCGCCGATGCGGCCAATCAGAAGTTTCTCTCTTCGCGGCCAGCGCTTGAGTGAGAGCGCATCACGGATGATGGCTCGATACGGGCACCACTACGTGATCGATGTACCTCAAGGAGAGGGCGTCGTTACAGCGGCGAGCAATGTTACCCTTGATTTTGACGCGATTTATGGGCGCAATGCGCCGCTTGTGGTGGAGGTGGGGCCTGGTTCGGGTGAACAAATCGTGGCAAGCGCCGAGCGCCATCCCGACGTCAACTATCTCGCTCTCGAAGCCTGGGAGCCGGGCGTGGCGAAATGCGTGAGCAACATTGTTCGATCAGGCGTGGGCAATGTGCGAGTGATGAATCTCGATGCGCAGCAGGCCCTGCCTATTCTGTTCCGCCCAGGAGGTGCACGCGCCACAGAAGTATGGACTTTTTTCCCCGACCCATGGCGGAAAAAGAAGCATCGCAAACGGCGTCTCGTAAATCCATCCTTTGCACGTACCATGGCTCAGATGCTCGATAAGGGCGGGATGTGGCGTCTCGCCACCGATTGGGACAACTACGCCTGGCAAATGCGTGATGTGCTCGAAGAAAGCCCCTGGTTCGATAATCCGCATCGTGGCGAGCGCAGTGATGACGCCGATACCGGCCTGTATCAGGGAGGCTTTGCGCCACGTTTTGCCGAGCGAGTCGTCACGCGTTTTGAGGAGCGAGGTATTGAGGCTGGGCGCGTCACCCACGATTTGTGCGTGGTGCGAAATGATGTGGCGCTCGATGCCTATGATGTACCCGCCGATCCGTGGATCGCTGCTGAACAACGTGGGATACATGTGGTTGCCGACGAAGGAGGAGAACGCGCTCCAAGTTCGCGGCGCGGATGGCTACAACTACAAGAAGCGGGCAGCGCGTCAAGCGATAACACGGCGCACAGCACTGGAGCAGATCTGTAATGGTTGATCTTCCACAGGGAGTGAGCGCACCGCCTGATGGTGCTTTGCCTCATCCTGACGTATCTTCAGGCTTTGCCGCATACGTCCATATTCCATTTTGCGCGGTGAGATGCGGATATTGTGATTTCAACACATATACGAACGTATCCTTCGGGCAAGGAGCTACGCCGGATACCTATGCCGAGTCGGTGATGCGAGAAATTGATTTGTCTCGCAAAGTTCTGTGCTTGAACTCTGGTAGTGATGATGCTGTGGGTACGCGAAGTAAACTAGGCTTTGCCGATGCCACGAGTGATGGCGGAGTGCAGGGTAGTGGTGCTTCGCTGGGTGCGAGCGCCGATGACGCTAATACCCACGATGCCGCGCGGCCGAAGCTGACGTCCGTCTTTTTTGGCGGAGGCACCCCTACGCTTCTCGATGCCCACGACTTGCGTACCATTCTTGAGCATCTTCGCAACACCTTCGGGATTATGCCTGGTGCGGAGGTCACCACCGAGGCCAACCCTGAAACGATCACGCCTGAGTATCTGGAGATCTTGAAGTCTGCAGGTTTTAACAGGATATCCTTCGGTATGCAGTCGGCGGTGCCGCGTGTACTTCAGACCCTCGATCGCAAACACACGCCAGGGCAAGTACGCCGCGTTACCGAGTGGGCGCGAGACATCGGCTTTGAGTATTCGGTGGATATCATTTATGGTACTCCCGGCGAATCACTTTCTGACTGGGAACGTAGCGTGCGCGAAGTAATCTCCTTGGAGCCGGACCATATTTCGGCATACGGCCTGACGATCGAACCGGGTACGAAGATGGGAAATCAGCTTGCTCGAGGGCAGATCGCAGCTCAAGACGACGCCGTCTTAGCGCAAAAATACGAACGTGCGGACGAGCTGCTCAATCGCGCGGGCTACCAATGGTACGAAATATCGAACTGGGCGAAGCCTGGGCACGAATCGCGGCATAATCTCACCTACTGGAAAGGAGGTAACTGGTGGGGATATGGGCCGGGCGCACATTCGCATATTAATGGAGTGCGGTTTTGGAATGTGAAGCACCCCCTTGCATACGCCAATCGGCTCGCAGCTGGCGCGGAGAACAACTCGCCTGCAGCAGGCCGTGAAATCCTCAGTGACGCTGAGCGGCGCGAAGAATACATTATGCTTGGTATCCGCCTCGCCGAGGGAATTGCGCAACCATGTGGAATCGACCCGCAGGTGATAAAGCAGCTGATCGCGCGTGGCCTGCTTCAAGAGCAGCCAGCACGGTCACGAGGCCAGCTCGTTCTAACTCGCCAAGGCAGGTTATTAGCAGATATGGTTATCCGTGAACTGTGGTGAGCTAACTTCGGCGAGCAGGATAATCTGCCGCCTCATGACCCTCAGCTACGCAGTACGCACGTGATGGCCGGTAGATAGGTTATGAGTTTACAATGCGCGACTATTATCTGTTTTTGATCTTTGGCGTACTGCTTCTTGCGGTACTCGGCTGGGCACTGGCAGTATTTGCATCGAAAAACACCCGTGGAGCCTGGGATACGATATCGCAGACAAAAGGCCAGTATCGCAGTAGAAAATGGGCGTATAAAGAGCGGGTAGAATCTGTGCGATCCTATCTTTTTCCCGATGACGACGTCTGGCCATTCCCAGGCGATAGCTCAGGCATCCACGCCGTGCGTTCATCCGACGATTCCACCCATGTACAATGGCGAGCTGCAATTACAGATATGAACGTGATAGGGCGTGCGTGTGGCCAGTGTGTGCTCTTTGCCTTCCAGCCGCCGATCCAGGCCGATGCGAAGACGCTCACTGTACCTGCGCTTTTTGCATACGCACAAGCCGATGGGGGATACGCGTTGGACGCAACTATGGATGCGGCGTCGTCTCCACGCCAAAATCAGCCTTACAGCAAGGCTTTCGCTGATGAGCCCAGCGTGGAAGTGATAGCTACAGAGCTGCTCGGCGGCGAATTTGGCGCAATCACACATGAAATACCAGGCGCTGTGGCGATCGGTGTAAGTGGCGAAACCGTATGCATAGCAATCGATCCCGAGGCTGGGCAGGCATACGTGGCCACCGAGGATAATACATACGCACCACTTCTCGCTCCCGAATATATACAGGTTATTGAGGACGCCGCGAACTTGATGTGGCGCAAGATTCCTGCGCGCTACTGGCTTTAGTGTGCACTAGTTTTGGCATCGGACGTTGAGGCAGTAAGATTCTATTGTTCTAGTCTTGCAGCATATTTCGCCAAAAGAAGGAGATGCAGTGTCAGGTCACTCCAAGTGGGCAACTACGAAGCACAAGAAAGCAGCTATTGATGCGAAGCGCGGCAAGCTTTTTGCGCGTTTGATCAAGAATATCGAAGTTGCAGCAAAAACGGGTGGCCCTGATCCAGATGGAAATCCCACCCTTTTTGATGCGATTCAGAAGGCTAAGAAGAATTCTGTACCGGCAGACAATATCGACCGCGCACTCAAGCGTGCCTCGGGTGAAGGTAAAGACGGCGTTCAGTACGAAAATATCATGTATGAAGGCTACGCTCAGGGCGGCGTGGCTGTGCTGATGGAATGCCTTACCGACAACCGCAACCGTGCAGCGTCCGATGTTCGCGTGGCTCTGACTCGCAACGGCGGCAACTTGGCTGAGTCGGGATCGGTGTCTTACCTCTTCAACCGCAAAGGTGTAGTGGAGGTACCTAAGGCAGACGGCGTCGATGAGGATACTATCTTGATGGCAGTCCTCGACGCTGGCGCTGAAGAGGTGAGCGACGAGGGTGACGCTTTCGAGGTATTGAGCGAGCCCAACGACGTTGTGGCAGTACGCACCGCGCTTGTTGACGCCGGAATCGACTACAACTCTGCTGAAACGCAGTTCGTGCCGACGATGAAGGTCACGGTAGACAAACCCACCGCAGAGAAAGTGCTCAAACTTCTCGATGCTCTTGACGATCTCGACGATATTCAAAACGTGTATTCGAATGTGAATATCCCCGACGAGGTACTTGCCGAGCTTGAGGCTGAGTAGCATAGTACCCTGGAGCAAGTGTGATGCGGATTCTCGGGGTTGATCCAGGCTTAACGAGGTGCGGCCTCGGAGTGATTGATTCCCTGGGTGGGCGCAGAATCAAACTTGTAGACGTTGATGTGGCACGATCGAAGCCTGAGCTTCCGCCGCATCAACGTCTATTGATTGTATTCAATAAGATCGAAGAAGAGATTCGGCTAACGCGCCCGGATGTGGTGGCTATCGAGCGTGTATTTGCGCAGGAAAACGTTCGTTCTGTGACGTCCACAGCGCAAGTGGCGGGCATTGTGATGCTTGCTGCGGCGCAGCATGGGTTGCCCGTGGCTTTCCACACCCCTTCCGAAGTGAAGGCCGCCGTGAGTGGCAACGGGAAGGCTGAGAAGAAGCAAGTGCAGCTGATGGTGCAGCATATTTTGAATCTTGATGAACTGCCACGCCCTAAGGATGCGGCTGATGCGCTTGCTATCGCTATTACACATGCATGGCGTGGGGGAGCTGAGCATCTTGTAGACACAAACCGCGCTCAGCATGGCGGAGCAGGAATGCTCCCGCGGGCAGAAGGAGCCGATCTTACACCTGCACAGAAGATGTGGGCTCAAGCCGAACGCCTGAAGTCGCGCCACGGCGCAGTGGCACCCAAAGCTAAGAACTAGGTACACTAGTTTTCAAACAAATGTTCGAAATATGCTAGCGCTGTTCGGGCGCCTGAGGCTGATACGAAGATACAGGCATAAGCGGAACGTGCATAAGCCAAACGCGCATAAGGGTAAGAACGGAGGCGCAAGACATGATTTCTTCACTCGACGGCATTGTAGAAGCAGTGAACGCCTCTGGTGCCGTCATTAACGTTGGTGGGGTGGGATTTCACGTTATTGCCACTGCGAATACTCTGGCCGGGCTTCATGTGGGGCAGACGGGGCGCGTTCTGACTTATCTTTTAGTCAGGGAAGATGCTCTGACGCTGTTTGGGTTTTCTAGTGACGACGAACGCTCGGTTTTCGAGGCGTTGATTGGCGTCTCGGGTATCGGTGCACGCACGGCTCTGGCAATACTTGCGGTGCATTCGCCCGATGATCTGCGCGGTGCAGTAGCAGCTAAGAATGAAGCTGCCTTAACGCAAGTTCCTGGGATTGGGAAAAAGAGCGCCCAGCGTATCTTGCTTGAACTGGATGGAAAACTCGGCGCTCCAACAGTGGCAGCCTCTGCACACACAGGGCCGAGCGTTATCCAAGCACCAGATGTACTTGAGGCGCTTGTTAATCTTGGCTGGCAGGAAAAGCCTGCTAGCGTTGCTCTCGATGAAGCGATCGAGGCACACCCGCAGGCATCTGTTCCTGAGCTTTTACGTGCGGCGTTACAGATTTTAGGGAGTAATCGATAGTGGAACCGTGGGAGATCACTGACGCACAAGCAGATGATGCTGAACGCGCGCAAGAGGCGGCGCTACGGCCAAAACGGTTGAGCGAATTTGTGGGCCAAGAGGTGGTGCGCAATCAGCTCTCCCTTGTGCTTGACGCCGCTATCGCACGTCATAAAGCTCCCGATCATGTACTGCTGTCCGGCCCGCCCGGCCTCGGGAAGACGACTCTTGCCATGATCATCGCGGCCGAAGTCAATGGCTCTTTACGTTTGACGTCAGGGCCTGCAATTCAGCATCCCGGCGATCTAGCAGCGGTGCTCTCCTCGTTACAAGAGGGGGATGTGCTGTTCATTGATGAGATTCATCGTTTGGCGCGCACCGCTGAAGAGATGCTGTACTTGGCCATGGAAGACTTCCGTGTGGACGTAATGGTAGGTAAAGGCCCTGGGGCTACATCGATCCCGCTTCCACTACCGCCATTTACTGTTGTGGGTGCAACCACCCGGGCGGGTTTATTACCCGCTCCTTTGCGTGATCGCTTTGGTTTTACTGCTCACCTCGATTACTACACCCATGAGGATCTTGCACGGATTGTGTCGAGTAACGCGATTAAACTCGACGCCGAACTCACTGCAGATGCGGCTCAGGAGATCGCTGGGCGCAGTCGCGGTACACCGCGAATTGCGAATCGTTTGCTGCGCAGAGTTCAAGACTGGGCACAGGTGCGTGGGAATGGCGTATTGAATCTTGAGGCGGCTCGCGCTGCACTTGACGTTTTCGAGGTTGATGAATCCGGGCTCGATCGCCTCGATCGGGCCGTACTTGAAGCAATATGCCAGCGTTTTAACGGTGGCCCTGTAGGGCTGACCACTCTGGCGGTTTCGGTGGGTGAGGAGCCAGAGACGGTAGAAACTGTAGCTGAGCCGTTCTTGGTGCGTGAAGGCTTTTTGGTCAGGACGCCTCGTGGCCGGATGGCAACGCCGCTTGCGTGGGCGCATATTGGCTTGACGCCTCCGGAGTCGTCACTGTTCTAGTTTGAGCATCTAGTGTGACAATTTAGCGTGAGGTTCTTGCGCAAGGTTCTCATGTGGTGCGTCGGCGTCCTCAGCTGAGCAACACCGGCTCCAAGCGACAAAGCTATTCGTATAGTGTGCAACATCAGGCATCGAGAACGCGGCGTGATTAGGCTGTGTTAGCTGATTTTGGGTAGACTTTATTCGGTTTGACCTCTTTTAGTGTTGGAGAAATTCATGGATGGTTTAGCAGGAGGGGGCTTCGGCTCGATTCTCATTTTGCTCGTGGTTATGGTGGTGTTTTTCTTCCTCATGAGCATTCCTGCCCGAAAGGCTCAAAAGAAACAAGCTGAGCAGCGCGCTGCGGCAGTGGTTGTGGGTAACAACGTTGTTACCGCGTCAGGTTTCCTTGGGCGCATTGTGGATATCGACGGTGACGCAGTGACTCTCGAATCGCCTGCAGGCGACGAGACCGTCTGGCTTCGTTCTTCGATTGCTGCGCAGATGGATATCCCATTCGCCGATGCTCCCGAGGATAGCGAGGAAGAGCCTACTTCTCTTCCTGATATGGAGCCCGTGGCAGAAAGCGATGAAGAACTTGCTGCCGATATGAACTACGAAGGCGATCCCAATGTAGACGATGATTCTCGCGAAACTGGGGACGCACCCGAAACAAAACGGGAGAACTGACGCTGTGGCTAGTTCAAGCTCAAAGCTGGTAAAACGCTCGCCGGGTAAACGCCTCATCATTCTCGGCGTGCTGGTGCTGGCACTCATTACTTCACTTATTGTTGGTACAGTGCGCAATCCGGGCACGAAGTTCACGCCTGATCTTGCCCTTGATCTCGAAGGTGGCACTCAGATCATTTTGACCCCTGTGACGACGGATGGCTCTTCGATCACGGACTCGGATGTGACTCAAGCGATTGATATTATTCGTCAGCGCGTTGATGCGTCCGGCGTGGCAGAGGCTGAGATATCTTCCCAAGGCGGCTCAAATATAGTGGTTGCACTGCCTGGAAACCCGAGCGAAGAAACGCTTAATCTTGTGCGCACTTCTGCTGTATTGCGGTTGCGTCCAGTGATTACCATGCTTAACGGGCCGGCTCTCACCGCTGCTGATATTGCTAATATGCAGGCAGCCCAAAATGGCGAGACGCCCGATCCTGAGGCTGAAGCTCCGCAGATGAGCGAGGAAGAACTCGATGCTCAGATCCGCACACTCGCAGACGTTAACGGCGACGGCGAGATTTCATCCGAACCTGCTTCTGAGCCAGCCGATGATTCAGACGACGCGTGGGTGACGGAGAAGATCCTCTATGACGCATACCGTTTACAATGTGGCACCCAAGAGGCACGCATCGAGCTGACGCAGGATGACCCTCAGACGTCGTCTCTTGCATGCGATGCGAGCGGTGCGATGAAGTATGTGCTTGGCCCGGCACCGATTCAAGGTACGCAGTTGACGAAAGCGTCATCCTCGCCAGCGACGAACCAGCAAGGTACACCGACTGGTGGTTGGGCTGTGAATATGGAGTTTAACTCCGAAGGCGCGAAGTCGTTTTTTGACGTCACGAATCGCATTTACCAATTGCAGAGCCCAAAGAACCAGTTTGCAATTGTGCTCGATGGCCAGGTGCTCTCAGCTCCTGTCCCCTCAGGCCCTATCAACGGCGGCCAGGCACAAATCACCGGGTCTTTCACTGCACCGCAGGCTGAGGCTCTTGCTAACCAGCTGAGCTTCGGTTCCTTGCCGCTGAATTTCCAAGTGCAATCTGAAGAGCAAATCTCTGCAACTCTTGGATCTGAACAGCTCACGGCAGGCCTTATTGCGGGTTTGATTGGTCTGCTGCTTATCGTTGTGTATATGTTATGGCAGTACCATGCACTTGGTGTGGTATCGGTCGTTTCCATTGTGCTCTCTACGGGGCTGTCGTATCTCGTCGTGTGTTTGCTGTCGTGGGTGATGGGCTATCGCCTGTCTATGGCAGGCGTGCTTGGCATGATTATTTCAGTTGGTGTTACGGCTGACTCCTTCATCGTGTACTTCGAGCGAGTACGAGATGAGATCCGTGATGGCCGTACCATTCCTGGTGCTATCGAACACGGTTGGGATCGCGCCCAACGCACGATCATCATTTCGGACTGCGTGAATCTGCTAGCCTCGATCGTTTTGTACATGTTGACGGTCGGTTCGGTGCGTGGTTTCGCCTTCACCCTCGGTATTACAACGGTTCTTGACCTCATCGTGGTTATGATGTTCACCTATCCGCTGATGAAGTTCTTGATGAAGACGAAGTACTTCAGCCAGGGACTCGTCTTTTCGGGTTTGAATGAACGGATGTTGCACCATACGCCGGCGTATCGAGGCCGGTTGAATCTGCGCGACTCGAAGGCATCAAAGCATCCCGAGGTAGTCGGTAGTGACGAACACGTTGGTGATGCGGACGGCGATGCAAAGCCTGGCTCGGCAGTTTCTCACATCACTAGCCCTCGCGAAACGGGCGGCGAAACACTTGCGCAGCGTAAGGCTCGTGAGCGCAGGGAGAAGAAACGCGCGGAGCAACTTGCCTCAGCGTCTGCAGATCATAGTGACGGGGCGGTGGAGTAAATGTCGATGTATTCCATAGGTAACAACCTATACAGCGGGAAAACCTCTCTCGATATTATCGGACGACGTAAGATATGGTTTGCCATTGCTCTCGTCTTCATCATCGCCTCGCTCGGATCTTTCTTTATCAAGACTCCGAATCTTGGTATTGAATTCCGTGGCGGTTCACAATTCATGATTTCTGGCACCGAAATCGAATCGCAACAGCCTGCGTTTGATGCCGTGGCCGATTTAGGAAAAGACGACGCACCGCGCGTATCGAATGTGGGCATGAGCGGTCTACGGGTTCAAACGGTCGAGCTGAACAACCAAGAGACTCAGGATTTACGCGAAGCCCTTGCACAGGCCTACGGCGTGCCCGAGTCGAACGTGACATCCACCTTCATTGGCCCGTCATGGGGTGCGGATGTGATGAGTAAGGCCATTCGCGCGATGATCGTGTTCATGGTGCTTGTGTCAGTGGTGTTGATCGTCTATTTCCGTATGTGGACCATTGCGGTGGGCGCAGTCGGTGCACTTTTGCATGACTTCGTGGTTACTCTGGGCGCATATTGGCTACTTGGCCTTGAGATCACACCCGCTACGATCATCGGCATTCTGACGATCATGGGCTACTCGCTCTACGATACTGTGGTGGTCTTTGACAAAGTCCGTGAAAACACAGCAGAACTACGATCACAGACCCGCCACACGTTCGCCGAATCGGCAAATCTCGCTGTGAACCAAACGCTTATCCGCTCGCTTAATACATCCATCACAGGTCTACTTCCAGTGATTGCGGTATTGGTGATCGGAGTCGGCATTCTTGGCGCTGATACCTTGCGCGATCTCGCACTTGTGATGTTTATTGGCATGTTGCTTTCCACGATATCCTCAATCTTCATAGCAACACCATTGGCAGTGGCTCTTGTGGCTCTTGGTGAACGCAATCCACAAGTCAAAGAACACACGGAACGCGTGCTCGAACTCCGCGAGGCAGATGCGAAGCGAGAGGCGTCTAACGATATGGACGCAACTGATACCGAGGAATGGGAATCGGTTATGGTTGCTAGGTCAGGTGTAGACGAGCGTGAAGCCGGGCACCATCTGGGTGTACATGCCCAGCCGAAGCGTAAGCAGAGGAGCAAGAGAGTTGAGCACTGAGGGCGTATTTCCACAAGATATTGTTGACCTCGTTGAATCCCACGTTCGCGAGGTAAGTGATTTTCCCGCTCCTGGCGTATTGTTCCGCGATATTACGCCATTGATTGCTGACGCGCACGGTTTCAAATCACTGATCACGATTCTCGCCGAACGTTACCGCGGCAAGGTCGATGCGGTTGCAGGTCTCGAATCGCGCGGTTTTATTCTCGGAGCACCACTTGCTCTAGCGCTCAACGTCGGTATGCTCACTGTACGTAAGGCTGGGCGTTTGCCCGGCCCGGTTGTGGGTGTCGATTATGATCTCGAATATGGCTCTGCACGTATGGAGCTTCAGCCATTCACGGTTGAAGACGGAATGCGAGTCTTGGTGATCGATGACGTGCTCGCTACCGGAGGCACCGCTGGTGCGGCTTTCGATCTCATCAAGCAAGCGGGCGGCGAACCCGTTGGATTGTGCGTCTTACTTGAACTTGTGGATCTGGGTGGCCGCGAGCGGTTGGGATCTGAAATTCCAATCGATTCTGTGCTGCGCTATTGATATAGGCATACACTGTAATTGTGGGGGAGGTGAAGCAAGTCGCTTTACCTCCCCCACAATTCAAGCATTTGGTATGATCGTTCGATCATAGCCGATAGGAGGTTAGAGCGATGACGGCGTCACAAGAGCATGCACACTCTCACGGCGATCACGCCGAGGCAGCCAACGAATCTCAGCGTGTGGATGATTCATCCATGGTTGATAAGGCGCATGCGCCCCAACATGAGCTCACCTCGTTGCCCGAGCAACCTCATAACGATAGCGATGGTGTGCCTGCGGCGGAGCGCGATGATGCGAGCCCTGAGGGCGCTGCAACACGCGATGATGGGGAGTATCGTTATCCTGCGATGATGAAACCCGTGATGGAGGCAATTGCCAATCGTGGGATGAATGAGGAGAGAATCCTCCACGCCTTCGACGTTGCAAAGAAATGCCACAAAGGCCAAAAGCGCAAGTCTGGTGAACCTTATATCACCCATCCCGTTGCGGTGTGTACCATACTTGCAGAGCTTGGCTTGGATGAAGACACTCTCGTAGCTGCCCTGTTGCATGACACAGTCGAGGACACTGGATATACCCTCAAGCAGGTCACCGACGAGTTTGGTGCGGGGATTGCGCTTCTTGTCGACGGCGTCACCAAACTTGATAAAGTCAAATTCGGTGAAGCTGCACAGGCAGAGACGGTTCGCAAAATGGTGATCGCGATGGCTCGCGATATTCGAGTGCTGCTGATTAAGCTTGGAGATCGTCTTCATAACGCGCGCACATGGGGATTCGTCGAGTCGAGTTCCGCGCAGAGAAAAGCTCGTGAAACGCTTGAGATATATGCACCTCTTGCTCACCGGCTTGGAATGAACTCCATCAAATGGGAGCTTGAAGATTTATCTTTTCGTACGCTCTATCCGGCCGTGTATGCCGAGATTGAGCGGATGGTAACCGAGCGCACCCCCGAGCGTGAAGCCTACATTGAGCAAATCAAAGCCACCTTGGAAGACGAACTCGACAAAGCACACGTCCATTGTGTGATCTCAGGCAGACCAAAACACTATTACTCGATTTACCAGAAGATGATTCTGCGCGGGCGCGACTTCGAAGATATCTATGATCTTATCGGTATCAGAGTGCTCGTCGACGAAATCCAAGACTGCTATACGGCGCTAGGAGTCATAAACACAGTCTTTACGCCCATCCAAGGGCGAATCAAGGACTACATTGCGAGCCCGAAGTTTAACTTCTACCAGTCAAT
>JALFZJ010000038.1 GCA_022783665.1 Arcanobacterium sp. | reverse complement strand
GCGCCAGCGGTGGGTAATCGCGGTGAATTCGGTAAGTTCATCAATGGCGTGTTTACGTTGCTTGCGCGCGGCTCTCATGCTGCCACCTCGTTTCGGGTAGCAGGAAAAAAGGGTGCTGAAAACATGGCAATACTGCCTTTCCTTGTACTTCGGCTTTTCAGGCCGGTATTAAACTGTGGCGACGCTGCCGGGCATGACCAAGTGCGCGAAAGCGCCGGGTGGCTGAAAAAACCGTACAAGGTCGGCCAGCAGGTATTCCCCACACAGTGGGTCTTGTATTCCCTGCTACCCCCGGCGAAAGCCGTAGATAAACTAAAACCGCTAATATCGGGAGCGGTCAGCCGCCTTGTAATGGTGTTTTCAGCACCTGACCACAGCATACCCACACGCCACAAATGAACGCAACATGAGTAGGAAAACACAGGAAAAAAGGGTGCTGAAAACATGGCAGTATTGCCTTTCCTTTTGCTTCGTCTTTTCAAGGACGGTGTATAACTGGAGGGTGTGCTCTTGCCTCTGACCTTGAGGATAGAGAACACCGGGTGGCTGAAAAAACCGCAAAAGGTCGGCCAGCAGGTATTCCCCACACAGTGGGTCTTGTATTCCCTGCTACCCCCGGCACAAGCCGTAGATAAACTAAAACCGCTAATATCGGGAGCGGTCAACCGCCTTTTGTTGGTGTTTTCAGCACCTAGCCACAGCATACCCACACGCCACAAATGAACGCAACATGAGTAGGAAAACACAGGAAAAAAGGGTGCTAGAAGCATCGGCATCAAGCCTTCCTCTTGGCGCTTTTCTAGGGCGCGCATATCATGACCGTAATAGTCGCCTACCATCGGCGTGACCGTGAAGATGATAAACGTCGGGTAGCTAGAAAACTGCAAGAGAACAGCCGGACGGTATTCCCCACACAGCGGGTTTTGTATTCCCGTCCACTCCCGACATAAAGCCGTAAATATGACAAAACCGCTAATAACGGGAGCGGTCAACCGTCTCTTGCTGGTGTTTCTAGCACCTACCGCCACGCTACCACACTGTACAGGGCTGTATACAAATCCAGTCATGGTTATGCGTCCTCCAACTGTTCAACCCAACGTTCAACATCGGCAGGCAACACAAGATACCGCCGCCGGCTTCCTTTCTTCGCCCGTAACCGTGGCAGACGCCGCCCATCTTCAGGGCGAGCATTCACATAGTTCTGTGTGATCGCACGCCGGATAGCGTCTTGAGAAAACCCTGTAAGCTCGGCAATATCCGCCACCGTATACACCGGCTTACTCACAACTCCACCTCACTAAGTGAGGGAAGAAGGTCACCCACATTGCCCACGCCGAGTACGTCAGCAAGGCGAAAGAGTTCTTTCAAACTGAACGACGTGTGGCCGTTGAGTCGGCTACTCAAGCGTGCTTTCGACAAGCCAATAGACTCAGCGACGTTATCCATACGGAAACCGTGGCGTGCTATTTCTGCTCGAACATTACCCCGCACAGCGTTTTCAAAACTAGGCACTCCGTTTTTCATATAGCAAACATACAGTATGGAATGACAACATGCAAGCAAAAACAAAACGCGCAATAATGTTGAGATAGAACACACCAGCACGCTATATTTGCGCTATGGTAAAAAAGTCAAACGCAGATCTATTCCTCTATTACGTCTCACTCGAACTCAAAGGCGCAATCACAGCACAAAACTGGACACTCACCCGGCTTGCCACAGCAATGGGACGAAACAAAGCCAACCTCTCACTGTGGCTCAACGGGAAAAGAGATATGCCGATCAAAGTCCTTTACGAAATATGTGCACTGATCGGCGTTGAACCCCGCGTCATTGTTGGGCGCGCACAGCGACGCCTACAAGGCAAAACAGAGAATTAGAATGGCACAAGAGTAGTACAGTGCTGCCCATTCACTGGACAAATTGACGGATCGAACCGTTCAGGAATACCAGACGAAGCCCATTCCTCTAAATACTGCCTACTGACCTTCCAGTCACTACGCAAAATCCGCGCTATCGGAGCACCAACAACACTCGCCGCGCCTAACTGTTTCAGATCGTACGCAACTGAAACAAGGGAGCGTCCCGTCACCCACGAATCATCAAGCAACAAAACCCGCTTACCCGTAATACTCTTTCCGGGAGTAAACATTCCAGGAATCACCGTGCGCGCCTGACGCCACACGCCGCTATCCCCGGTGAACGAAACCGGCACAACAGGTAGCCGCCATAGGGGAGCGATATTCACCAACCAATGAAACGGGCGAGGCTGCGTGGATGGCACCACGGCAACACAATCAATTCCATTAAACGCCAACCGTATACACGGCAAATGCCACGCGAAACACTGCACGACTTGCATCACGCGAAGCAGTGACGGGGTAGCTTGAGCCGACGCCTTATAGTTCTTCACATCGTAATACCACTGCGACATATCCCTACCCGTGTTCACCGCGAACGTGTAGGGCACCACACCATCAAGCGCATCACCATACCCGCCAGAGATGATGTTGTGTTGGCACGAATAACAATACTGGTATTGCACATCCACAGGGGTAGAACACAGATCACACAGCCGCCCCGAAGGTAACAACACGCCACAAGACGCCCACACATCGGCACGGACGTTACGAACAATAGGTGCGAGAGCAGCGAACTGATCTTGTGTCAACATCACATCAACGCAAGAAGATCAGCAGGAACAGCCAACGCCTCATCAACCACTGCCGCCACCTCTCTTGGATCATCTACCACGTGAACATTCACATACTGATCCTCAACAAGTGACCGCGCCCACGAAGCAGACTCAACAACGCCACGCATCACAATAACAGGACGGCCATGCTTGACCGCCGCATCGACTTGATGCCGAGTACCAGAATGTTCTTGAGCAGCAACCACCACAGTAGCCAACGCATACGCCGACATGGTCACGTTACGCATCGGAAAACTGAAACGCCGAATAGGGGAGCGAGGCGCGAACTGGCTCAACACAAGCCCATGACGTTGAATAGACAACTCAAGATCACGATGCTCAGGAGGATACACCGTATCAAGCCCAGTACCCACCACGGCGATAGTACGCCCGTGAGCATTCAACGCCGCCATATGAGCCGCACCGTCAATACCACGAGCAAGCCCAGAGACAACCGCATAACCTGCCGACACGAGCGCACCAGCAATAACGCTCGCATCCTCACACTGACGGGGGGACGCTTTCCGAGAACCAACAATAGCGACTCCCTTTTCGCGTCCGCGCGGCAATACTCCCTTGGTGTAGATAACAGGAGGATGATTATAGACATCCTTCAACTGTTGCGGATAGTCCGGTGAGACAACAGTAGACACGTGAATACCAGCGGTCTGCCACTGTTCAACAAGCGCACGGGCACGGAACACGTCACTATCGGCACCATCACCATACGAGCGTAAAGCACTCATCGGATCATCATATTCATCCAACAAGGCACGCACGTTACCTTCTGTCAGACCGTGAATATGCTGCAATGCGACAACAGCAAGCCCGCCACTATCCATACCACACCTCCACTACTTTGAGGCTATCACATGGCACCCCACACACTATCGGCAACCACAGAGTTATTTTCCTAACCGTAAACGTTGCGCAACCTTCTCTAACGCGTCCCGCGTCAGCTCCTCATTCACCCGCATATACGCACGAGACATCGCAATCGACGAATGCCCCAAAATCGTCTTAATCACCTCGATATCAACCCCCGCCTCAAGCAGCAGGGTCGCACACGTATTACGCGCCTCATGCAACACGAACGGCTTCCCATCAGGACGCGCCACACCCGCCTCACGCTGCAACATTTTCCACCTATGCAAATCATGCTTAGAATTCATCGGCGTCCCATCATCACGACACCACACAAGCCCCCACACCGAATACGGTGCACGCTCACGCCACGCCGCTAACGCCGCCTCCATCCACGGCACCATCGGAATAATACGCTGCCCCGCATGAGTCTTCGGACGCGTCAAATGATACGTCCCATATAAGCGCCGCGCCTCATACCCATCAGGCACACGAATCCGATCCGCCGCCTTGTCCTCATACGCTAATTCTTGCAACTGCCACGACACGTCAATAAGACGCCGCTCAAAATCCACACACTCCCACGTCAGTCCTAAGCATTCACCTTGACGCATCCCTTGAAGCAGAGCAGCAACCCACCGTGACCCCATCGGTTCACGTGCAGCAACATCAAGTACCGCCGTCGCCTGCTCCACTGTTAATGCTTGACGATGATTCACCGCCGGCCGTGCGATCTTCGCCAACAGTGCAGTATCATCCACGAGATACCCATCCGCGCGAGCATCACGCAGCAACTGTTGGAGCAACCGTTGAATATGCCGCGCTGTTGTCGTACTGTTACCCGCCCGCTGCTGCCATACCGCGATCTCGCGCACGTCATCACCAGTAATAGAGCGTAACTGGCGGCTCCCTAACCGGGGGACGATCCATTTATGTAACGCGCCCTTCTCACTCGCATACGTTTTCGGACGCGCATAGTGTTCACGCCGACTCAACCATTCTTCTACCCAGTCACCAACCGTGGTATGAAGTTTCACGAGTTCAGATTTCGACATGTTACCCACTTGGCGTTTTAACCCCATGAGTTTCAACCATGCCTCATCCTCATTCTTCGCGCTCACCTCTAAACGGATACGCTTCCCGTGTGTATCGACACCCACATCGATACGTCCACGCCACGTATCTTTCGCAGGTAAATATGTGAACGAGCCTTGCCCGTATTCGAGTCTGTGGGACATCTTTGGCTTGATCTTTTTACGCGCCATGCCTCCCCCTATCTCCCCCCATTTTGCCGGTATTGCCCCGTTACCTCCCCGAGGGTCACCACGAGTTTACCGCGAGAAAACGCCGTTTTGACAACAATAATTTTACACTCGGAGCGGATTTGGGAGCGGAAGGTCGTGGGTTCAAATCCCGCTACCCCGACGATGAGAATGCGCGAACGCTTGCGTTTGTGACATTCGAAGAGGAAGGGGTAAGCAAAACCATGGGTTTTGCAATTACCCCGACGAGCGGTGTTAGCGAGAACTTCACGTTCTCGCTAACACCGCTTTGAAGTAGATTGGGGATTTGAACCCGAGAGGGCAAGCACAGATTCTGTAGCTCCCCCGTTACTTCCCATCGAGGGCGATCGATCAGGCGTTTGGCTCAATTGTGCATATAGTGTGCACGAACTCCCACAGTTGTGCACAGTTTCTCATGATCGCCATGCTACGATGCAACATCTCCACCTTTTCGCTGTTCGGGAGTAGGCTAGCGCGTGTGATTCAAAGCTGGCAGATTTTCGTACGCGATCTTAAGCGGCTGTGTATGTCGAAACGAGCTTGGATCGTGCTCGTTGGTATTCTCGTCATCCCTGCTTTGTATTCATGGATTAATGTGCGTGCCTTTTGGGATCCGTATGGCGAAACGGGCAACATTGAGGTGGGAATCGTCAACGAGGATTTAGGAGCAACGTCTGAGATTGCTGGGTCGATCAACGTGGGTGAGGAGGTAGTTGCCCAACTCAAGGATAATGATCAGCTTGGGTGGCAGTTCGTTGATTCGAGTACTGCTGAAACGCGCCTCAATACAGGTGAGTACTACGCGTCCATCACGATTCCGCGAATGTTTAGCCAAGATATCGCAGCAATGGCGCAAGGATCTACCAAGCGTCCTACGCTGTACTACCGGGTCAATGAAAAAAATAGTGCCGTTGCACCGGTTATCACAGATACTGGCGCATCCGAACTCAACCAGAAGATAACCGCCGTCTTCAAGCAGCAGGTGGCTCAGGCCGTTGCCGCGGCAATCAAGGATCATGGTCTGGAGTTCACAGGAGACCTCACCGCTGCACAGCGTGATTTTGATACCACGTTTACGCAGATTTATGACGACGTGGGCGCTGCACGTGCCCAGGTTGCCACTGCGCGCGACGATCTTGGCTTGGTTCGCGATGACGTCTTATCCGCGCAAGACTCAATAGCTGACGTTACACGAATTATGGCCGATGCTCAGACGACTCTCTCCTCAACGCAACAACTTGCCGAGCAGGCACAGGCCTTGCTCGCAGATACGGCAGATACGGCGATGGCGAGCCTTATCGAAGGTACAACAGCGGTTGCAGAAGCTACTGGTAGTGCGCGATCGTCAGCGGCCACAATTACCGCCGATCTGAAAGGCGCAGCACAAAGATTTGATACAGCAACGGACCGCGTAACAGTCACCATCAATCGCACGAGTGACGCTATCGCTACTCTCGAGCAGATCCTGGATTCTTCCGATATTTCACCCGAGTTGAATGCCAGTATTACAGCTCAACTTGACGCTCTTGAAGCCCGAAACGCATCAAACCGCCGTTTTCTCGAAAACCTCCAGACGCTGAGCAAGGACAACCAAAACACCTTAACGCTCATCGATGATCTCGCACAATCTGCCGATGACGCTACCCACGCCACGCAAACGAGTGCAGCAACGTTACGATCTGCCACGAACCTGGCGATACCGCAAATCAACCATGCGATGAGCACTCTCAGCTCGAATGCTGCAGCAATCTCAACGAACCTGGAAGCGCAGAATACAACGCTTTCAGAAGCGAGCTCCCTTATTGGTGCTATTTCCACTCAACTCGGAGCAACCCAGGAAGCATTCGATGCTCTCGATTCTG